>JBILTM010000266.1:0-5891 GCA_044371545.1 Burkholderiaceae bacterium | reverse complement strand
TCGACACGATGCGCCTCGCCGAACGCCTCTGGCACGACAACCTCGACCTCGCTCGCGCCTGCCTCGACGACCCGTTCGTCGGCGGCTTGGCGAGCGGCGAGACGCCGCGCGATCGCTTCGCGTGGTACGTCGGGCAGGACGCGGCGTTCCTCGAAGTGTTCGCGCGCGCCTACGCGCTGGCGCTCGCGCGCAGTCCCGACCGCGGGCAGCTGCTCGCATTCACCGAGCTGCTGCGCGGCGTGACCGACGAGCTGCGGCTGCACGCGGACTACGCGCGACGCTGGGGCATCGACCTCGACGCGGTCGAGCCCGGCCCGGCCTGCCTCGCCTATACCGACTTCCTGCGCGCGACCGCCGCGCTCGAGCCGCTGCCGCAGGTGATGGCCGCGATGGCGCCCTGCATGCGGCTCTACGCGTGGCTGGGCCGCGAGCTGCTGCCGCGGCTCGACGCCGCCTCGCCCTATGCCGACTGGGTCCGCACGTATGCGGACCCGGGCTTCCACGCGCTCGCCGACCGCGTCGACGCGCTGATGGAGGCGCCCGGCGGCGACGCGGCCGCGATGGCGCGGCTGTACCGGCGCGCGATGACGCTGGAGTTCGGGTTCTTCCGGGCCTGCGGCGGCTGACGCGCCCCCTTCCCGACCGGGACGGCACCCCACCGCCGGACCGGTCACCACAGAGAGGGCCCACGGCCCCGATCCGACCCTGGAGACGACGATGATCCCGAAGGCCTTCCGATCCGCGACGACCGCGCTGGTCGGCGCACTGTCCCTCGCCGCCGCCGGCCCCGCGCTCGCGCAGGCGTATCCCGACCGGCCGGTCACGCTCGTCGTGCCGTTCGCCGCCGGCGGCCCGACCGACGTCGTCGCGCGGATGATGTCCGTGCCGATGGCGAAGTCGCTCGGCCAGCAGGTGGTGGTCGAGAACACCGTCGGCGCCGGCGGCACGATCGCCGCGACCCGCGTGGCGCGCGCGAAGCCCGACGGCTACACGATCTTCATCCACCACATGGGGATGTCGACCGCGCCGGCGCTCTACCGCAAGCTGACCTTCGACCCGCTCAACGACTACGAGTACGTCGGCCAGGTCGTCGACGTGCCGATGACGCTGCTCGCGCGCAAGGACTTCCCCGCGAACACGCTGCCCGAGCTGCTCGCCTACATCCGGGCCAACAAGGACAAGGTCACGCTCGCGAACGCCGGCCTCGGCGCGGTGTCGCACCTGTGCGGGCTGCTGTTCCAGTCGGCGATCGGCGTCGACATGACGACGGTGCCGTACAAGGGCACCGGCCCCGCGATGACCGACCTGCTCGGCGGTCAGGTGGACCTGCTGTGCGACCAGACGACGCAGACCGTGCCGCTGATCAAGGAAGGCCGCGTCAAGGTGTTCGGCGTCACCGTTCCGAAGCGGCTCGCCACGCTGCCGAACGTGCCGACGCTCGACGAGCAGGGCATGAAGGGCTTCGAGGTCAAGGTCTGGCACGGGATGTACGCGCCGAAGGGCACGCCCGCGCCGGTGCTCGAGAAGATCAACGCGGCGCTGCGCGCGGCGATGGACGACCCGACGGTGAAGCAGCGGATGGTCGACCTGAGCGCCGACATCGTGCCGACCGAGAAGATGACGGCCGCGGGGCTGAAGACCTTCCTCGAGTCGGAGATCGCGAAGTGGGGGCCGGTGATCAAGAAGGCCGGGGTGTTCGCGGACTGAGGACACGGCGCTTCCTGTCGCGCGCCGGATCGCGGCGGCCCTCCGTGCGGGCCGCTCGCTGGTGACGTCGTCACTTCGATACCTTCACGTCGGGCAGGAGCGCGGCGAGCACCGCGGCGTGGCGGACGGACATCGGACGACGCATGGCGGGCCTCGGGGTCGGGGCAGAGCCCCTGGGGTTGACACTGTCCAGGCGTGTGCTGAATGATTCTAGACACCGTCAAGTAAAGACGCGTGCCCGACCATGAACCACCTGCCCTGCCCGGATGCCTCCGATGCCGGCGACCCCTGCCCTGCGCCCGCATCCGCACTGCGGCGCCGCGCGCTCGGCGCGCTCGCCGGGCCGTGGCTCGCCGCGCTCGGCGGCTGCGCGGCGTTCGACTACCGCGCGCCCGACGCGCCGCGCGCGCTGCCGGAGGTGCCGCGCCTCGACCCCGCGCCGCGGCTCGCGCTGGTGCTCGGCAGCGGCGGCCCGCGCGGCTACGCGCACCTGGGCGTGCTGCGCGTGCTCGAGGAGGCGGGGGTGGTGCCGGACCTGGTCGTCGGCACCAGCGTCGGCGCGCTGATCGGCGTGTTCTGGGCGAGCGGTCTCGACGCGGCCGAGCTCGACGCGCGCTCGATGCAGGGCGGGCCGCTGACGCTCTTCGATCCGTCGCCGTTCGCCGACCGCGGCTGGATCCACGGCGCGAAGCTGCAGGACTACGTCAACGAGGGCGTCGGCCACCGGCCGCTCGAACGGCTGCCGCGGCGCGCGGTCGTCGTCGCGGCCGAGCGCGACGGCAAGGCGCCGCGCTTCTTCGTCGAGGGCAACGCGGGCGTTGCGGTCCGTGCGTCCTCGGCGATGCCGGGCATCCTCTCGCCTGTCGGCATCGCGGGGCGCGAGTACGAGGACGGCGACGAGGCGCTGCCGGTCGCGGTGGGTGCCGCTCGCGCGGCCGGCGCATCGTTCGTGATCGCGGTCGACGTCTCGGCGCATACCGGCGCGACACCGCCCGAGGCGCCCGAGTGGATGCGGCGGCGCGACCGCGCGCGGCGCGCCCGCATCGAGCCGGAGGTCGCGAAGGCCGACGTGCTGATCCACCCCGACCTCGGCTACTGGGCCGGCCCGAGCCGCGCCTACTTCGTCGAGGCACGGCGGATCGGCGAGGCGACGATGCGCGAGCGGCTGCCCGGCGTGCTGGATGCGCTGCGCGAAGCGGGGGTGTCGACGGGAGAGGCGCGGCGCGGCGCGTGAGGCGCGCCCCGGGGCCACCCGTTCAGTCCCGCGGGTCGCCCATCTCCACGACCACGCTGCCGCGCTTGCGCCCCGAGTCGACCCGCGCGTGCCACGGCGCCGAGAGCATCGCGGGTAGGTCGGCGAGCACGAGCAGCAGCCGGCCGCGCGGCGCGAGCACCTGCGCCGAGCGCCGCCAGGACGCCGTGCCCGCGACGTCGACGATCAGGTCCCAGCGCTCGCCGGATCGCGCGAGGTCCTCGGCGCAGAGGTCGACGACGCGCGCGGCGCCTGGCGCGCGCACGAGGCTGGACGCGTCCGCGCTGCAGACGCCGGTCACCCGGGCGCGGGCGTCGCACGCGAGGCGCGCCGCCGCCGTGCCGACCGCGCCCGATGCGCGGTTGACCAGCCTGCGGCCGCCTTCGGCCAGGCCGCCGCGACGCTTGACGACGTGCGGGACGCACCACGCGAGGGCCGGCACCGGCGGGGCCGAGCGGTGCAGCGTGATCACGGGGCGGTGCGCGCGGGCGGTGTCAGCGTCGCGAACGGCACGCGTGCGAACGGCGCCGTGCCGGCACGCGCGCCGGGGGCGGCAGTGATCCGTGGCATCAAGGTCTGTCGGGGTGACTCCTCCGACCGATCGACTTCGGAAAGATCCTGCTCTTTCGCCTCGCCGCTTTGCAGCTTGCGTTCGAAAAAAGAGGTCGGTGCCGCAATCGAGGTTAGTCGTGGAGGTTGCACATTCGTACTTCACGCCCAACGATGCACGCGTCTGGTTTGCGGCGGTTGTCGTCCTTTGGCGTGAGCCGGCGAACGACCGGTGCGCAGCGGGAGCGGCTGCTCGGTCGGCAGAATACGACGACGGCTGTCGGCCACGACCTGCCGTTTGCGAACGGCAGGTTCCGGGCAGTCCACTGAGCAGCGCCAAGCGCGCGTCGTTGGTGCGCCCTTGTGCGCTGCCCAAGATCTTGTCGAATTGACTGTTGACCGGGTAACAGATGATTTCTCGTTCATGTCGATTCAGTCGTTCGCCTGCCCCGACACAGAGGGCCTGTTCACCACAGGCAAGTGTCGCCGGTTCGCCGACATCAAGAGCGTGGCCGAGCGCAAATTGGCCCAGCTCGACGCGGCGCCTTCCGTGAGTTTCATGAAGGCCCCGCCAGGGAACGACCTGAAGGGATACGACGGTGCTTGGCATGTGCGAATCAACGACCAGTGGCGACTGACCTTCAAGTGGGGTGAGAGCGGCTCCTATGACGTGCTCATCGAAGACCCACACTGACCCAGGCCCGACCGGCATTCGAACCCTGAACAGCAACGGAGTGCGTCATGTTCAAGAACGGTATGCGTCCTGTCCACCCTGGTGAAATCCTGCTGGAGGACTACATCAAGCCCATGGGCGTCAGCGTGCGCGCCGTGGCCTTGGCCCTGCATGTGCCTTACTCGCGCCTCAGCGAGATCACCAAGGGCGAGCGCGGCGTGTCGGCTGATACGGCTCTGCGGCTGGAGCGCTACTTCGGCAGCGAGGCCAGGGCCGGTTGAACCTGCAGGCGGCCTACGAGTTGCGAGTGGCCGAGATCGAGAACGGCAAAGCTATCGCCAAGGAGATCCAACCGTTCTCGCTGGCCGCCTGAGCCACGCCAGCAGGTTCACCTCGAGCGGCTGCAGCCGGCCAACAGCCAGCGGTGGTCATGGGCAGCTTCTTGGCGTCTCGGCTGGCCACACAACACGCGCCGTGAGTTGCCAGGATTCGCTCGGGAGAAGATCGGACCACGGAGGTGGGCGCTTGGCAGCCCCGCATGCCGAGGCGATGCTTGCGCGTCACCGCCGCAGTTCGTGCTCAGCGAGGAACTCGACGCCGAGGCGGTGAGCGCCGACGTGCAGCACGATGTGCTGCGGGTGCAGGTTCCGACGGCCGCATACGCCCGGCCGCGGTGGATTCCGGTGCAGGTGGACTGAGGGCATCGGGGCAAGAAGGGACCCCGGATGCCCTCGGCTCTTCGAGCTTGCGCGCGGCCTCGAACTCAGTCGCCAACGCGGACGAACTCCCAACCCGAGTGATGCACCCGGGCCGGCTCACCGGGCTTCGAGTTCACCCTGAGCCGTGCACCACCATCGGCCAAGGGGCCCGGAAGCAGGGCCGTCGTCTCGGACTCCGGCTGCATGAGGATTCTCATCCTGCCGCCACCGAATGCCGGATGCGTCGAGAACTCAAGCCACAGTCGTCCGTCGGCCTGCAGCAGTCGGACCTCCCGGCCCACGAACGGAACCTCGCCCGGCTGCCAGATCGCCTCGTAGCGTCCGAGCCAACGGCTGGTGTAGCCGGGCCAGGCCGGTGGGGCGGGCTGCAAGCGGTCGCCGACCATCAGGCGTTGGCCGTCCAGCGTCGCGAAGAGCAGGGCGCGCCCCAGTCGCGCTCATTCGACGGTGACCGACTTCGCCAGGTTCCTGGGCTTGTCGACGTCCGTGCCGCGCGCGAGCGCCGCGTGGTACGACAGCAGCTGCAGCGGCACCACGTGCAGGATCGGCGACAGCGGGCCCGCGTGATCCACCAGGTTGATCACGTGGATGCCGTCGGCCTCGTCGATCCGCGTGTCGCGGTCGGCGAAGACGAACAGCTCGCCGCCGCGCGCGCGCACTTCCTGCAGGTTGCTCTTCAGCTTCTCGATCAGCGCGTCGTTCGGCGCGACCACCACCACCGGCATCTGCTTGTCGACCAGCGCGAGCGGCCCGTGCTTGAGCTCGCCGGCCGCATAGGCCTCGGCGTGGATGTAGGTGATCTCCTTGAGCTTCAGCGCGCCTTCCATCGCGATCGGGAAGTGGATGCCGCGGCCGAGGAAGAGGGCGTGCTGGCGCGGCGCGAAGTGCTTCGCCCAGCCCTTGACCGCCTCCTCGCAGCCGAGCACGCGGTTGAGCGCCGCCGGCAGGTGGCGCAGTGCGGCGAGCAGCTCGGCCTCGCGCGCGGCGTCGA
>JBILTM010000031.1:0-32632 GCA_044371545.1 Burkholderiaceae bacterium | reverse complement strand
TCGTCGATGTCGGAGACCTTGACCCCCGCGTCCTTGATCGCGGTGCGGCAGGGCTCGATCGTCTTCTCGATCAGCTCCTCGACCAGCGCCTCGAACTTCGCACGGGTGATCTTGAGGTTCAGGTGCTTCGGCCCGCTCGCGTCGGCGGTGATGTAGGGCAGGTTGATCTCGGTCTGCTGCGACGAGGACAGCTCGATCTTGGCCTTCTCGGCCGAGTCCTTGAGCCGCTGGAGCGCGAGCACGTCCTTGGACAGGTCGACGCCCTGCTCCTTCTTGAACTCGCCGATCACGTAGTCGATGATCCGCTGGTCGAAGTCCTCGCCGCCCAGGAACGTGTCGCCGTTGGTCGACAGCACCTCGAACTGCATCTCGCCGTCGACGTCGGCGATCTCGATGATCGACACGTCGAAGGTGCCGCCGCCGAGGTCGTAGACCGCGATCTTGCGGTCCTTGCCGCCGCCCTTGTCGAGGCCGAACGCGAGCGCGGCCGCGGTCGGCTCGTTGATGATCCGCTTGACCTCGAGGCCCGCGATGCGGCCGGCGTCCTTGGTCGCCTGGCGCTGCGAGTCGTTGAAGTAGGCCGGGACCGTGATGACCGCCTCGGTCACCTCCTCGCCGAGGTAGTCCTCGGCGGTCTTCTTCATCTTGCGCAGCACCTCGGCGGACACCTGCGGCGGCGCGATCTTCTTGTCGCGCGCCTGCACCCACGCGTCGCCGTTGTCGGCCTTGACGATGCCGTAGGGCATCAGGCCGATGTCCTTCTGCACTTCCTTCTCGGCGAACTTGCGGCCGATCAGGCGCTTGACGGCGTACAGCGTGTTCTTCGGGTTGGTGACCGCCTGGCGCTTCGCGGGCGCGCCGACCAGCACCTCGCCGTCCTCCATGTACGCGATGATCGACGGGGTCGTGCGGGCGCCCTCGGAGTTCTCGATGACCTTGGGCTGGCCGCCCTCCATCACCGCGACGCACGAGTTGGTCGTGCCGAGGTCGATGCCGATGATCTTGCCCATGATGTGCTGGTGTCCTCTGGAGAAGGTGTGGTGTGTCGTGTGGATAAGTTGGCGCCGAGGCCGTTAAATCAAGACCCTGCGCGCACCGTGACGAGCGCCGGGCGCAGCACGCGGTCGTTGATCAGGTAGCCCTTCTGGAGCACCGACACGACGTGGTTCGCGGGGACGTCGCCCACCGGGACCATCGAGATCGCCTGGTGGCGGTTCGGGTCGAACTTCTCGCCCACCGGTTCGATCGCCAGCAGCTTGTGCTTGTCGAACGCGTTCGCGAGCAGGCGCAGCGTCGCCTCGACGCCCTCGCGCAGGCTCTCGACCGACGGCGCGTCGACCTTGAGCGCCATCTCGAGGCTGTCGCGAACCGACAACAGGCTCTCGGCGAAGTTCTCGATCGCGTACTTGTGGGCGGCCGCGACCTCGATCTGCGCGCGCTTGCGCTGGTTGTCGAGCTCCGCGCGGGCGCGCAGCGCCATGTCCATGTACTCGGTGGCGCGCGCCTCGGCGTCCGCGAGCCGCGCCTGCTCGGTCGCGTCGAGCGCGCCGCCCGCGTCGGAGGGCGCCGCGTCCGCGCCGGCGCCGGCACCCTGCGGGTCGGTGGTCGGCCGCTCGGGGCCGGGTTCGGGACGAGCGTTCGGGTCGGTCATCGTTTGTCTTTTCGGATCAATGACTTGCGTCGGGTTCGCCCGGCATGTCGGGGCGATCGCCGGGATTTCAAGAGGGGATTCGGACGCGACGGCGCACGTCACCGTCCGTCACGCGCGTGCGGTTGACGCCCGTTCGGACAGCCCCCCATAGTCACGCCTCCGTCCCGACCCCGCGAGGTCGGACGTCACGAAGAACACACCAGCCAAGGAGGTCGACCGATGGGACTGCTCTCTTTTCTCAAGGATGCGGGCGAAAAGCTGTTCGGCAAGGGCCAGGCGCAGGCCGCCCAGCAGGCCGCCGCAGCCGAGCCGGCGAACGCCGAGAAGCGCAAGGCCGCCGACGACGCGGCCGCGAAAGCGATCGAGGACTACATCCGGTCGATGAACCTGGATGCGACCGGCCTGATGGTCGAGTTCGACGGCGGTTCGAGCGTCGTCACCGTGCGCGGCATCGCGCCGGACCAGGCGACCAAGGAGAAGATCGTCCTGTGCTGCGGCAACGTCGCGGGGGTCGCGTCGGTCAACGACCAGCTGACGGTCGAGGTGCCGGTCGAGGAGTCGAAGTACTACACCGTGAAGAGCGGCGACACGCTGTCGAAGGTCGCGAAGGAGTTCTACGGCAACGCGAACGCCTACATGCAGATCTTCGAGGCGAACAAGCCGATGCTGTCGCACCCGGACAAGATCTATCCGGGGCAGACGCTGCGGATCCCGCCAAAGGCATAACCGGGGCGCGGAGCACTGCTCCGCGAGCGAGCACTGCTCGCCGCCGGCGAAGCGGGCGCCGCATGGTGGAGGCGGGGTTTCGGCGCGCATGCGCGCCGCCGCCGGAACGACCGGCGCGCGAGCGCCGGGCTACTGCGCCGGGCTCCTGCGTCCCGAACGTGAATCCGGCGAGAGCCGGCTGTCTCACACCGGCGGCCGCCTCCGGTGCCAGTCCGTCTCCCGCTGGAACGCCCGCCCCGCCCTCACCAGCAGGTCCTCGCGCAGCGCCCCGGCCGCGAGCTGCACGCCGACCGGCAGCCCGCCCGCGGTGAACCCGCCGGGCAGCGTGATCGTCGGCTGCCCGGTCATGTCGAAGGGCGTGGTGTAGCGCTGCAGGCGCACGCGGTGACCGGGGATGCGGCGCAGCGCCGCGATCTGCTCGACGCTCGGGCCGGCGAGCGGCATCGCCGGCGTCAGGAGCAGGTCGACGTCGGCGAGCAGCGCGGCCATCCGTCCGCAGAACGCGGCGCGCACGAGCAGCGCGCGCTGCAGGTCGGTCGCCGACAGCGCGAGGCCGTCGTCGAGCAGGGCGGCGAGCATCGGGCCGTACTCGGCGCGGCGCGACGGGAAGGTCGCCGCATGCGCGACCGCGGCCTCGGCCGCGCAGATCGGCATCCACGCGGCGACGACAGGGTCGGTGTCGGGCACCACCACCGGCACGATCGACGCGCCGAGCGCGCGCAGCACGTCGCGCGCGGCGAGCACCGCGACGCGCGCCTCGGGCTCGACGTCGCCCGCCGCCCAGGCCTCGTCGAAGCCGATGCGCACGCCGTCCAGGCGCCCCGCCTCGCCCTCGACGTAGCGCGGCACCGGCGCGTGCGTGGCCGTCGGGTCGTCCGGGTCCGCGCCGGCGATCGCGCCGAGCATCAGACCGCAGTCCTCGGCGCTGCGGCACATCGGGCCGAGGTGGTCGAGCGACGCGGCGAGCTCGAACGCGCCGAAGCGCGACACGCGGCCCCAGGTGGGCTTGAGCCCGGTGACCCCGCAGGCCGCCGACGGGAAGCGGATCGAGCCGCCGGTGTCGGTGCCGATCGAGCCGAAACACAGCATCGCGGCGGTCGCGACGCCGGATCCGCTCGACGACGAGCCGGTCCACGCGGCCGCGTCCCACGGATTGCGCGGCGGCACGACCTGCGGGTGGTGCGCCGAGAACGCGGCCTCGGTCATCTGCAGCTTGCCGAGCAGCACCGCGCCCGCCTCGCGCAGCCGCCGCACGACCGTGCCGTCGACCTCGGGCACGAAGTCCGCCAACCCCGGCGTGCCGCCCGCGGTCGGCACGCCGCGCGTCCAGCACAGGTCCTTGACCGCGACCGGCACGCCGGCGAGCGGCCCGACCGGCTCGCCGCGCGCGAGCCGCGCGTCGACCTCGGCCGCCTGCGCGAGCGCGAGCTCGGGCGTCGCCAGCGCGTAGGCGCGCAGCGCCGGGTCGAGGCGATCGATGCGCGCGAGCATCGCGCGGGTCGCCTCGGTCGCCGACAGCGCGCGAGCGCGGATGCGGTCCGCGAGCTCGGCGAGGTCGAGCCGGGCGAGGTCGTCGTCGGTCATGGGGACGCTCCGGGCTGGGGTCCGTCCGATGCTAGCGCGCGGGGCGCGGCGCCGCCGCCGCGGGTGCCACGGATCGGAGCGGGCGCAGCGCGGGCGCGCTTCAGCGCGCCGGGTCGCGCAGGAAGTCCTGGAGCAGCCTGCGCAGCGCGCGCCCGCGCTCGTCGCCCAGCCGCTCTTCAAGGTCGCGGCGCGTCCGGCGCACGCGGTCGCGCAGCTGGCGGTGCTTCTCGAGGCCGATGTCGGACACGTAGACCAGCACTCGGCGCTGGTCGGCCGGATCCTGCGAACGCTGCACCAGCGCGCCGCCGACCATCCGGTCGATCAGCTTGGACAGCGCGGGCAACTTCACGTCGAGCTCGTCGGCGAGCGCCGTCATCGCGAGGCCGCGACCGTCGGCGAGCCGCTCGAGCACCCGCCACTGGTCGACCGGCAGACCCTCGGGGCTGAGCACGCGCTCGAGCTCGGCCGATGCGCGCCGGCTCGCCTCGGACAGCAGCACGGCCAGCGATCGTGCGTCGTCCGCACCCGAAGTGCGCCTCTTGGTCGCCATGCGGGCATTCTAGGGGCGTGGTCGCGGCAGGGCCACCTCCTCGCGGACGACCGGCTCGCCGGAGCACGGCGCGTCGTGTCAGGATCGGTGTTGCGGCGCATCGTGACGCGCCGCACCGGGTCGAGGAACATCGGCGTCCCGCCCGACCGGGCGGGCCGGGCAGCGCGGAGAACGAACGACATGCATCACCTCGGAGTCGGCGCCTGCGCGCCCTCGGCCCCGCCCGGCATCGCGATGCCCGGGCGGCGTCCGCCGCGGCCCGCGCCGCGCGGCCTGCGATCGGCGCGCCCGGACGCCCCGAGACTCCTCGGCGAGGACGCGACGCCGTTCCGGCTCGCGCTGCTGGTGCCGACCTCGGGCACCGCCGGGCTGTGGGGCGCCTCCAGCCTCGCCTGCGCGCGGCTCGCGGTCGAGGCATGGAACCGCGAGGGCGGCGCGCGCGGCCGCGAAGTGCAGCTGCGCGTCGTCGACGCGAGCGACGAGTCGGCCGACCTCGAGGACGACCTGCTCGCGCTCGCCGAGCACGGCGAGCTCGACGCGATCGTCGGCATGCACACCAGCTCGGTCCGCGAGCGGATCACCGGCCTTGGCCCGCTCGACGTCCCGTTCGTCTACACGCCGCTCTACGAGGGCGGCGCGCTGCCGGACGGGGTGTACGCGATCGGCGAGACCCCGGCGATGCAGCTGCTGCCGGCGCTCGACTGGATGGTCGAGCGCTGGCGCCTGTCGCGCTGGTTCCTCGCGGGCAACGACTACCGCTGGCCGCGTCGCACGCACGGCCTCGCGCAGCGGCGACTGGTCGAGCGCGGCTGCTCGGTCGTCGGCACCGCATACGAGCCCCTCGGCCGCTGCGACCACGAGCGGCTGATCGAGGACATCCGCGCGAGCGGCGCGCAGGCGGTGATGCTGTCGCTGGTCGGGCAGGACGCGATCGAGTTCGGCCGCGCGTTCCGCGACAGCGGGCTCGCGGGCCGCGTGCCGCGCCTGGGCTGCGCGATCGAGGAGAACGGACTGCTCGGCATGGGCGCCGACTGCACCGACGGCCTGTTCGTCGCGTCGGGCTACTTCGCCGCCCTGCCGACCGACCGCAACGGCGCGTTCCGCGAACGCTACTGGACGCGCTTCGGGGACCGCGCGCCGGTGCTCAACGCGCTCGGGCAGTCGACGTACGAGGGCGTGGCGTTCCTGCGCGGCCTGCTCGACGGCGCCCGGCATCCCGACGGCAGCGTGCGCTTCGACTCGGTCCGCGGCACCCGCTGGCGCTCGAACGCGTCGAAGTCCGCGCCGGTCTACCTCGCGGCGGCCGAGGGCATGGGCTTCGGGATCGTGCGGACCTTCGAACCCGCCTGAGCGCGCCTCAGGACGGCGCGCCGAGCGCGACCGCCCGCTCGCGCCGCTCGACCAGCGCACGGTCGCGACGCACCGACTCCTCGGGGCCGAGCGCCCGGGTCGGCCAGCCGGCGGTCTGGCGCTCGACGAGGCCGGCCAGCGCACCGACGAACGACGGCGCGTCGTTCAGGCACGGCAGGTAGCGGAACTCGGCGCCGCCCGCGCCGAGGAACGCGCCGCGCGCCTCCATCGCGATCTCCTCGAGCGTCTCGAGGCAGTCGGCGACGAACCCCGGGCAGACGACGTCGACCGTGCGAACGCCCTCCTTCGCGAGGCGCTCGAGCGTCGGCTCGGTATATGGCTGCAGCCACTGCGCCTTGCCGAAGCGCGACTGGAAGGTGACGATCCATTCGTCGCGGGCGAGGCCGAGCCGCTCGGCGAGCAGCCGCGCGGTCGCGTGGCACTCGCAGTGATACGGGTCGCCGAGCTCGAGCGTGCGGCGCGGCACGCCGTGGAAGCTCATCACCAGCCGCTCGCCGCGCCCGCCGCGCGCCCAGGCCGCCCGCACGCGCTCGGCGAGCGCGTCGACATAGCCCGGATCGTCGTGGAAGTTGCGCACCCACCGGACCTCCGGCAGGTTGCGCCAGCCGCGCAGCACCCGCCCGACCTCGTCGAAGACGGTGGCGGTCGTCGAGGCGGAGTACTGCGGGTACATCGGCAGCACCAGCAGGCGGGTGACGCCACGCTCGCGCAGGCCCTCCAGCGTGGATTCGATCGACGGCTCGCCGTAGCGCATCGCGAGCGCGACCTCGACGTCGTGGCCGCGCTCGCCGAGCGCGCCACGCAGCAGCTTCGACTGGCGCACCGAGTGCACCATCAGCGGCGAGCCTTCGTCCGTCCAGACGCTCGCGTACTTCTTCGCGGACTTCGCCGGGCGGGTGTTCAGGATGATCCCGTGCAGGATCGGCCACCACAGCAGCCGAGGGATCTCGACGACGCGCGGGTCGCCGAGGAACTGGGCGAGGTAGGGGCGCAGCGCCGCGGCGGTCGGCGCGGCCGGGGTACCGAGCTGCACCATCAGCACGGCCGTGCGTGGGCGGCCCGCGTGGTCGAACGCGGGCGGTGGGGAGGGTCGCGCCATGCCGCGAGTCTACCAAGCCGGCCGGAGGCGGCCGGCGATCGGCCTTCCGCCGCACTCGGGTGTCCGGGCGGCGGCGGGCCCCCGCCCGCACGCGGCCGCGCGCGTCACTCCTTGACGGCCCCCGTCATCCCCGCGACGTAGTACTCGACGAAGAACGAGTAGAACACCGCAACCGGCAGCGACCCGAGGAGCGCGCCCGCCATCAGCGGCCCCCAGTGGTAGACGTCGCCCTCGACCAGTTCGGTGACCACCGCGACAGGCACCGTCTTGATCTCGGAGTCGGACACGAAGGTGAGCGCGTAGATGAACTCGTTCCACGACAACGTGAACGCGAAGATGCCCGCCGAGATCAGCCCCGGCACCGCGAGCGGCAGGATGATCTTGACCAGGATCTGCCAGCGCGACGCGCCGTCGATCAGCGCGCACTCCTCCAGCTCGAACGGGATCGAGCGGAAGTAGCCCATCAGCAGCCAGGTGCAGAACGGGATCAGGAAGGTCGGGTAGGTGAAGATCAGCGCCCAGCGGGTGTTGAAGAGCCCGAGGTTCTGCAGCACGAAGGCGAGCGGGATGAACAGGATCGACGGCGGGATCAGGTAGGCGAGGAAGATCGCGAGGCCGGTGCCCTTCGAGCCGCGGAAGCGCAGCCGCTCGATCGCGTAGGCGGCGAACACCGCGGCGAACAGCGAGGTGAAGGTCGCGACCACCGACACGATCATCGTGTTCAGCAGCCAGGACGGGTACTCGGTGTCGAACAGCAGCTTCTTGAAGTGCGCGAGCGTCGGGTTCGACACCCAGAACGGGTTGCCGTCGCGCGAGAGCAGCTCCTCGTTCGGCTTGAACGCCGTGATCCCCATCCAGTAGAACGGGAACAGCAGCACGAACAGGAACAGGCCCATCGGGATGTAGGCGGTGACCCAGCGGTGCCCGCGGGTCTCGAGGAAGTCCATCCCGCCCTTGTCGTCCGTCGCCCCGCTCATCGATCTCCCCCCTGCTGCCAAGCCCGTCGCTGCAGGCCGAAGTACGAGAACATGATCGCAGCCAGCAGGAACGGCACCATCGCCGTCGCGAGCGCCGCGCCCTCGCCCATCGCGCCGCCCGAGATCGCGCGCTGGAACGACAGCGTCGCCATCAGGTGCGTCGCGTTCAGCGGGCCGCCGCGCGTCAGCACGTAGATCAGCTGGAAGTCGGTGAAGGTGAACAGCACCGAGAAGGTCATCACCACCGCGATGATCGGGGTCAGCAGCGGCAGGGTGACGTGGCGGAAGCGCTGCCACGGCGTCGCGCCGTCGATCGCGGCGGCCTCGTACAGCGACGGCGAGATCGTCTGCAGGCCGGCGAGCAGCGAGATCGCGACGAACGGGATGCCGCGCCAGACGTTGGCGGCGATCGTCGACCAGCGCGCGTTCCACGGGTCGCCGAGGAAGTCGATGTAGTGGTCGATCAGCCCGAGCTTCATCGCCACCCAGCTGACGATCGAGAACTGCGCGTCGTAGATCCACCAGAACGCGATCGCCGACAGCGCGGTCGGCACGATCCAGGGCAGCAGCACGATCGCGCGCAGCATCGTCTTGAACGGCAGGTGCCGGTTCAGCAGCAGCGCGAGCCACAGCCCGAGCACGAACTTCAGGATCGAGGCGACGATCGTGTAGAAGAGCGTGTTGAAGAGCGCGAGGCGAGTGATGCTGTCGCCCCACAGGAACTCGTAGTTCTCGAGGCCGACCCAGGTGCCCGCGCGGCCGATCTTGGCGTCGGTGAAGCCGAGCCAGACGCCGAGCCCGAGGGGATAGGTGAGGAACAGCAGCAGCAGCACCGCGGCCGGCAGCATGAACACCAGGCCGAGGCCGTTGCGGCTGTTCTGGAGGCGCTCTAGGGCGGTCACTTGGGCTCCGGGGTGATGCAGGGACGTCGAATCTAGAGGGTGACCGGAGCCAGCAGGAGCCCGGCGCAAGCATGCGCCGGTCGTTCCGCCGGCGGCGGGCAGTGCCCGCCGAAACCCCGGCTCCACCATACCGGCCCGACCTGACCCGGCGGCGAGCAGTGCTCGCCGAAGCCCCGGGTCAGACCTTGTAGTACCGCTCCGCCCGCTTCTGCGCGCGCTCCGCAGCTTCCTTCGGCGACTTCGACCCGCTCGCCGCCTCGGCCACCATGTTGGCGACGATGAAGTCGGCCAGCGCGCCCGCGGAGGCATAGCCGAGCTTGCCCGCGAAGCCGGCCGGACGCAGGTTCTTGAACGCGTCGCGGTACGGCGTGTGCTTCGGGTCGGACGTCCAGATCGGGTTCTTGTCGAACGCCCGCAGCGGATGCGACACGTACCCGCCGCCGCCCTGCAGCCACGCGTCGTACTGCTCCGCCTCCATCATGAAGCGCAGGAACTCCTTCGCTGCCTTCGGGAACTTGCTGTACTTGAAGATCATCTGGTTGAAGAACAGGTGGTACTCGGTCGGCTGGCCGACCGGACCGACCGGGAAGGCCGAGTGCTGGATGTCGGAGACCAGCTCCTTGACCTTCGGGTCCTGCGAGTTCTTCGCCGCGTAGTAGATCGAGATGCCGTTGTTGGTGACGCTGACCTGGCCGTCGAGGAACGCCTTGTTGTTGTTCGGGTCGAGCCACGACAGCGTGCCCGGCACGAAGTTCGCGTACAGCTCCTTCGCGTACTCCAGCGCCTTGATCGTCTCGGGGCTGTCGATGACGACCTTGTTGTTCCTGTCGACGATCGAGCCGCCGAAGGCCCACATCAGCCAGTGGGTCCAGCCGCTGTCGCCGGTCGCGTTGCCGAGCGCCATGCCGCCGGGCGTGCCCTTGTCCTTCAGCGCCTTGAACATCCGCAGGAAGCCGTCGGTGTCCTTCGGGAAGGCGTCGAAGCCCGCGGCCTTCACCTGGCTCTCGCGGTAGACCATCATCGCGCCGGCGCAGCCGAGCGGCACTCCGATCCACTTCTTGCCGTCCGGGCGCAGGTAGGCCTCGGCTGCGGGGTACCAGCCGCCGTACTTCTTGCCGAGGTAGTCGCACAGGTCGGTCACGTCGACGAGCTTGTCCGGGTACAGGTTCGCGTCGTCGTTGGTCGACAGGATGATGTCAGGACCGCTGCCGACGTTCGCCGCGACCGCCGCCTTCGGACGCACGTCCTCCCAGCCCTCGTTGTCGACGCGGACCTCGATGCCGGTCTTCTCGGTGAACTTCCGGACGTTCGCCATGTAGGCGTCGATGTCGCCCTGGACGAACCGGCTCCAGCGCAGCACGCGCAGCTTCGCGCCCTTCTCCGGCTGGTTGCTCCAGGTCGCCTGCGCGTGGATCGCGGGCGCGCCGAGCAGGCCGCCCGCGCCGATCGCGGCGCCGGTGCCGGCCTTGAGCAGGGAACGACGGGTGGTGGTGTCACGGGTCATCTCGGGGTCTCCTTCCCTCTGGATGGGTCCTTCGTGAGCCGGTCGCGCGGCCCGGGGGAACCGTCGCGCCGGTGCGGGAACTCAGGCCGACAGGCTCTTGCCGCCGGCCGCGTCGAACACGTGAAGCTTGTCGCCGGCCGGTGTCAGCCGGACCGGGTCGCCCGGCCTCAGCGTCACGCGGTCGCGGACGACGACCACCAGATCCTGGCCGCCGAGCGTGCACATCAGCATGGTGTCGGCGCCGGTCGGCTCGATCACCTCGACCTTCGCCGCGAGCGCGCCGGCGGCGTCGGGCGCGAGGTGCTCGGGGCGCGTGCCGAGCAGCACCTTCTGGCCGTTCTGCGCGCGCATCGGGCGCGGCACCGGCACGTGCGCGTCGCCGACCCGCACGCCGCCGCTCTCCCAGACGCCCTCGACCATGTTCATCGCCGGCGAGCCGATGAAGCCGGCCACGAAGGTGTTGACCGGGTGGTCGTAGAGCTGCAGCGGCGTGCCGGTCTGCTCGACGATGCCGTCGCGCATCACGACGATCTTGTCGGCCATCGTCATCGCCTCGATCTGGTCGTGCGTGACGTAGATCGACGTGGTCTTCAGCCGCTGGTGCAGCGCCTTGATCTCGGTGCGCATCGACACGCGCAGCTTCGCGTCGAGGTTCGACAGCGGCTCGTCGAACAGGAACACCTGCGGGTCGCGGACGATCGCGCGGCCCATCGCGACGCGCTGGCGCTGACCGCCGGAGAGCTGCCGCGGATAGCGGTCGAGGTACGGGTCGAGGCCGAGGATCGCGGCCGCTTGCGACACGCGCTTGTCGATCTCCGCCTGCGGGCGCTTGGCCAGCATCAGCGCGAAGGCCATGTTGTCGCGCACCTTCATGTGCGGATAGAGCGCGTAGTTCTGGAAGACCATCGCGATGTCGCGCTCCTTCGGCGGCACGTCGTTGACGACCTTGCCGCCGATGCTGATGCGCCCGCCGCTGATCTCCTCGAGGCCGGCGATCATGCGCAGCAGCGTCGACTTGCCGCAGCCCGACGGGCCGACCAGCACGCAGAATTCGCCGTCCTCGATGCCGACGTCGACGCCGTGGATCACCTTGGTCGACCCGAAGGCCTTCTCGACGCGCTCGATCGCTACCGATGCCACTGACGGTCTCCTCCGTGGCGACGCCGCGCGGCATGCGCGTCGCGTCGTCCGATGCCGCGCGGGTGCCGCCCCGCGTCGGGCCCGCAATGCTCCACCAATCGGACCGGCGGCGTCAAACCCGTTATGGGGAGGAGGCTTCCAGGCATTCAGCCCCACGGCTTCCAGGCATTCAGCCGTGGCTCAGTGCGCTCGAGACCAGCTTGGCGGTGATGTCGACGATCGGGATCACCCGCTCGTAGGCCATCCGCGTGGGCCCGATCACGCCCAGCGTGCCGACGATCTTGCCGTCGGCGCCGTACGGCGCGACGACCACCGACAGCTGGTCCATCGGCACGAGCTGCGATTCGCCGCCGATGAAGATCTGCACGCCATCGGCATGGCTGCTCGCGTCGAGCAGCTGCACGAGGCCGGTCTTCTGCTCGAACAGCCCGAACAGCTGGCGCAGCCGGTCCATGTTGTCGGACAGCTCGTGCACGGCGACCAGGTTGCGCTCGCCGCTGATCATCAGCGTCTCGGCCTGCTCGGCCGCGGCCTGGTTGCCCGCCGCGACCGCCTTGTGCAGCAGCCCGGTGATGTCGTCGCGCAGGCTGACCAGCTCGTGCTGCAGCTTCTCGCGGATCGTCGCGAAGTCGAGCCCCGCGAAGTGCTGGTTGACGTAGTTGGACGCCTCGGTGAGCTCGCTGGCGGAATACTCGCGATCGGCGTGCAGGATGCGGTTCTGCACGTCGCCCTCGGGCGTCACGATGATCAGCAGCACGCGCCGCTCGGACAGGCGCAGGAACTCGACCTGCCGGAACGTCGAGCTGCGGCGCGGCGTCATCACCACGCCGGCGAAATGCGACAGGTTCGACAGCAGGTGGGCCGCCTGCGTCAGCACGCGCTGCGGCTCGTCGGCGAGCAGCTGGCCCTGCAGCCGCTCGGCCTGCTCGACCTCGAGCGGGCGCACGGTGACCATCGTGTCGACGAACAGCCGGTAGCCGCGCGGCGTGGGCACCCGGCCCGCCGAGGTGTGGGGGCTGGCGATCAGCCCGAGCTCCTCGAGGTCGGCCATCACGTTGCGTACCGTCGCGGCCGACAGGTCGAGGCCCGAGTACCGCGACAGCGTGCGCGAGCCGACCGGTTGGCCGTCGGCGATGTACCGTTCGATCAGGGTCTTGAGGAGTGTCCGCGCGCGGGGGTCCAGCATGGGAGCGAGTTATAGCCCGGATCTCGGCATTGGACAACGCCGGAGCGCCGGCGGGCGCCGGGCCGCTCCGGCCCTTCCGGCATAGGCCGTCCGGCACGGAGCAGTCGGTGAAGTGTGGTGAAATGGCGCCATGTCCGCACCGTTCAAGACCGTCGCCCTGTTCGGCAAGCAGCAGTCGGAGGGCGTGGCCCAGACGCTGGGCGAGATCGGTGCCTTCCTCGACCAGCGGGGCTTCCGCGTGCTGTTCGAGGCCGGGATCGCCGAGGCGCTCGGCCGGAACGGGGTCGACGCCGCGGACGTCCGGACGATCGGCGAGCAGGCCGACCTCGCGGTGATCGTCGGCGGAGACGGCACGATGCTCGGCATCGCCCGCGACCTCGCGCCGCACGGCGTGCCACTGGTCGGCATCAACTTCGGGCGGCTCGGGTTCATCACCGACATCCCGCTGCTGCAGTGGTCGGATGCGCTCGGCGCGGTGCTCGACGGGCACTACGAGGCGGAGGACCGAGCGATCCTGCAGGCCCGGGTCAGCCGAGACGGCGAGGTGGTCTTCGAGGCGAGCGCGGTCAACGACGTGGTGGTGAGCCGCAGCTCGCGCGCCGGCATGATCGACGTGCAGGTCCACGTCGACGGCCTCTACATGTACAGCCAGCGGGCGGACGGGCTGATCGTCGCGACCCCCACCGGCTCGACCGCCTACGCGCTGTCGTGCGACGGCCCGATCCTGCACCCGACGCTCGACGGGCTGGTGCTGGTGCCGGTCGCACCGCAGGCGCTGTCGAACCGTCCGATCGTCCTGCCCTCGTCGTCGGTGATCAGCATGAGCGTCGCCGACGGGCGCGACCCGCGCGTCAACTGCGACATGCAGACCTTCGCCGACCTGCACATCGGCGACGTGATCGAGGTGCGCCGCGCGGCCTACAGCGTGCGCTTCCTGCATCCGTCCGGCTACAGCTACTACGCGACCCTGCGCTCCAAGCTGAACTGGCACGAGATGCCCGGCCTCGCGCCGCGCGCCTGACCGTCCCGCCCGAGCGATGCTGACCGCACTGCGCCTGCGAGACTTCGTCATCGTCGAGGCCGTCGAGCTCGAGTTCGGGCCCGGATTCACGGTGCTGTCGGGCGAGACCGGCGCCGGCAAGTCGATCCTGATCGACGCGCTCGGCCTGGCGCTCGGCGCGCGCGCCGACTCGGGCGTGGTGCGCGAGGGCGCGCCGCGCGCGGACATCGTCGCCGAGTTCTCGACCGACGCCCGCCTCGACGCATGGCTCGCCGAGCGCGACCTCGGCGGCGACCCGGGCGCGGTGCTGCTGCGCCGGGTCGTCGAGGCCGACGGCCGCTCGCGGGCGCTGGTCAACGGCCACCCGGCCACCGTCGCGCAGCTGCGCGACATCGGCGAGTCGCTGGTCGAGGTGCACGGCCAGCACGCGTCGCAGTCGCTGCTGCGGCCCGACGGGCAGCGCGGCCTGCTCGACCGCTATGCGGGCGCGGCCGGCGAGCTGGTCGCGCTCGCGCAGGCCCACGCTGCGTGGCGCGGACTCGACAAGGAACTCGAGCGCGCGCGCACCGGCGAGCGCGAGCTGGTGCTCGAGCGCGAGCGGCTGCAGTGGCAGGTCGACGAGCTGGCGCAGGTCGCCCCGGTGCCCGGGGAGTGGGACGAGCTCGCCGCCGAGCAGAAGCGGCTCGCGAACGCCGCCTCGCTGATCGAGGGCGCGCGCGGGCTGGCCGACGCGCTGTCCGACGACGACGAGGCGATCGCCGACCGCCTGCACGCGATCCAGCAGAAGTTGAAGCCGCTCGCCGCGCTCGACCCCACGCTCGCGCCGGTGCTGGAGATGCTCGAGACCGCGGCGATCCAGGCCGGCGAGGCCGGCTCGACGCTGTCCGCCTACGCCGATCGCGTCGACCTCGACCCGGCGCGGCTCGCCGAGGTCGAGGCGCGGATCGGCGTGCTGTACGCGGCCGGCCGCAAGTTCCGGCTGCCGCCCGAGCGGCTCGGCGACGAGCTCGCCTCGCTGCGCACGCGGCTCGAGGCGCTGGCGCGCGCGCAGGACGTCGAGGCGCTCGAGCGCCGCGTCGATGCGGCGCGCGCCGACTACGAGAAGCTCGCCAGCGCGCTGTCCAAGCGCCGCGCGAAGGCGGCCGCGACCCTGTCGAAGGGCGTGTCCGACCGGATCGGCCGGCTCGGCATGCAGGGCGGGCGGCTGGAGATCGTGCTCGAGCGCGGCGAGCCGGCGTCGCACGGCATCGATCGCGTGGAGTTCCGCGTCGCCGGCCACGCGGGCGCGACGCCGCGCGCGCTCGGCAAGGTCGCCTCGGGCGGCGAGCTGTCGCGCATCAGCCTTGCGATCAGCGAGCTCGCGGCCGAGGCCAACCCGGTGCCGACGCTGATCTTCGACGAGGCCGACTCGGGCGTCGGTGGCGCCGTCGCCGAGGTCATCGGCGAGCTGATGCGCCGGCTCGGCGAGTCGCGGCAGGTGCTGTGCGTGACCCACCTGCCCCAGGTCGCCGCGAAGGCGAACCAGCACTTCTCGGTGTCGAAGCAGCAGGACGCCGATCGCACCACCAGCCTGATCGAGCGGCTGGACCGGGGGCGGCGCGTCGAGGAGATCGCGCGGATGCTGGGCGGCGTCGCGATCACCGCGACCACGCGCAAGCACGCGCGCGAGCTGCTCGGCTGAACTGGGCGGGCCGCGGCCCGCCTAACCGAGCTTCAGCCAGTCGGGTCCCGGAAGCTCGTTGAAGACCTTCTTCAGGCCCTGGCTCCAGCCCTGCCGGATCGACGCGAAGTACGCGTCCTGCGCGTCCACGCGGTGGCGGAAGGTCACCCGCAGCGCGTCGGTCTTGACGATCGCGAGGTCGAGCGGAAGCCCGACCGAGAGGTTCGAGCGCATCGTCGAGTCGAACGACACCAGCGCACACTTCAGCGCCTCGTCGAGCGAGGTCTGCGGCTTCACGACCCGGTCGATGATCGGCTTGCCGTACTTGCTCTCGCCGATCTGGAAGAACGGCGTGTCCTCGGTCGCCTCGATGAAGTTGCCTTCGGGGTAGACGAGGAAGAGCCGCGGCCGCTCGCCGGCGATCTGGCCGCCGACGAGGAAATTGCAGCTGAAGTCGACGCTCGCCTGCTGCGGCTGGCGCGAGCCGTGGTACGAGATCACGTCGGCGACGGTGCCGCCGACCAGCGCCGCGCAGTCGAAGAGGCTCGGGGACGACATCAGGTTCGGCGCGTCGGTGCCGATCGCCTTCCTCAGCGTGCTGACCACGGTCTGCGTGGTCGCGAGGTTGCCGGAGTTCAGCAGCACGAGCACCCGATCGCCCGGCGCCTCGAAGATCGTCATCTTCGAGAAGGTCGACACATGGTCGACGCCTGCGTTGGTGCGGGAGTCGGAGGCGAAGAGCAGGCCCTCGTCGAGGGCCATCGCGACGCAGTAGGTCATGGGCGGGCACGCGGAGTCCGCGGCGATGATACCGCCGCACCCGTGGCCCGGGCCGCACGCCCGGCGCCGCCGGTCGGCCCGCTCACTGCGTCTGGGACTGGGAGGCGGACGGCGCGCCGTCCGCCGCGGGCGCGGCCTCGACCCGCGCGCTCGTGCTGAGCTCCTCCTCGCCGCCGCCCAGCCGCACGCCGCGCACCGGGCACGCGTCGAGGTAGTCGAGGCCGACGGCGAGCTTCAGGTGCGCCTGGCCCGCCTTGCCGGCGTTGCTGACGTCGAAGCTGATCCAGCGGTTCGACAGCCAGGCCTCCGCCCACGCGTGGCTCGCGACGTTCTGGCGGTCGGGCGTGTAGACGTAGCCGCTCACATAGCGCGCGGGGATGCCGAGCTCGCGGCAGCAGGCGACGAACACGTGCGTGTGGTCCTGGCACACGCCGCGGCCGGCCGCGAAGCTCTGCGCGGCGGTCGACTCGACCGAGGTGTGGCCCTTCTCGTAGGGCATGCGCTCGATCAGCGCGTCCATCAGGTCGGTCACGCCCATCATCGGCCGCGAGCGGACCATCGCCCGCAGCGGCGCGACGAACTCGCGGATCGCTCCGTCGGCCTGGGTCAGCGGCGTCGCGCGCAGGAACACGCGCGGGTTGATGCGGCCCGCGGGCTCGCCGTCGTCGACGTCGTCGACCTCGACCCGGCCGCGCGCGATCAGCCGGATCTCCTGGTGCGGCGCGTCGAGCGTCAGCACGTGGGTCAGGTTGTCGAACGCGTCGGTCATCGTCACCGAGGGCACCGGCAGCTCGACGCGCCAGTCGACGACGCGCTGGCGCGCGCTCGAGGCCGGGCTCAGGCGGATGTACTGCGTGCTGCGGGCGACCTCGGCCGCGTAGCGGTAGACCGTCGAATGCCAGACGGACAGCAGCATCTCACTTGGTCTCCATGTACGCGGCGTGGACCGCC
This sequence comes from Burkholderiaceae bacterium, assembly GCA_044371545.1. Lineage (GTDB taxonomy): Bacteria > Pseudomonadota > Gammaproteobacteria > Burkholderiales > Burkholderiaceae_E > UBA4615. The sequence continues at coordinate 15,551 of JBILTM010000031.1, read as the reverse complement.
TCGCCCAGCCTGATGTTGTTGCGCAGGAAGCGCTCGAGGAACGCGTCGAGCCCGACGCCGTAGACGTCCTCGAGCTCGCCGTGCTCGAGCAGCGCGAGCATGTGCGCGGCGAGCCGGCGCGCGCTGCGCGCGGGGGCCTGCGGCAGCTCGGCGAGGTTGCGCACCACCTCGTCGAAGCAGAAGCGCAGCGAGCGCGGCAGCGTCGGGTCGAAGATCAGCAGCTCGGCGACGCGGCGCGCGTCGATCGCGTCGCGATAGGTGTCGCGGTAGGCCTCGAGCGAACTGACCGAGCGCAGCACCGCGGAGAGCCGGTAGTAGTCGGTCAGGCCGTCGCCGCCGGTGGAGGTGCTGCGGCTCGCCTGCTTGACCGACAGGATCCGCGCGGTGTTGTCGGCCCGCTCGAGGAAGGTGCCGAGCCGGATGAACTGGTACGGCTGGTCGCGCCGGATCGTCGCGAACGTGATGCCGCGGAACAGGTGCGAGCGCTCCTTGACCCAGTCGAAGAACGCGGCGTCGGTGGGCTCGGCGCCGGCGCGGCGGCGGGCGACCAGCTGCAGCCAGGTGTCGTTGATGTTCTCCCACATCTCGGAGGTGATCGAGCCGCGCACCGCGCGCGCGTTCTCGCGGCTCGCCTCGAGGCAGCTGACGATCGTCGAGGGGTGCGACGGGCTCCACGCGAGGAAGCGCGCGACGTGCTCGGGCGTGCGCGGCAGCCCGGTCGCGTCGAACGCGTCGAGCGTGTCGGTGATGACCAGCGGCTCGATCGCGGCGAGCGCGTCGCCCTCGCCGGACAGCAGCGCGAGCGAGGCGCCGACGTCGAGGATGCGCGCCATGTTCTCGGCGCGCTCGAGATAGCGGGACAGCCAGTAGAGGTGCGAGGCGACGCGTGACAGCATGGGCGCGCTCCTCCTCAGGCGCCCGCCGGCGCGTCGGCCGGGGCGCTGCCGGGGTCGCCGTCGGCGTCGACCACCCAGGTGTCCTTGGTGCCGCCGCCCTGCGACGAGTTCACCACCAGCGAGCCGCGCCGCAGCGCGACCCGCGTGAGCCCGCCCGGCACGATCCGCGTCTCGCGCCCGACCAGCACGAACGGGCGCAGGTCGATGTGGCGTGGCGCCACGCCCTCCTCGACGAAGGTCGGGCACGACGAGAGCGCGAGCGTCGGCTGCGCGATGTAGTTGCCCGGGTTCGCCTGCAGCACCTGGCGGAACTGCTCGATCTCGGCCTTGGTGCTCGTCGGGCCGACCAGCATCCCGTAGCCGCCGGCGCCGTGGACCTCCTTCACGACCAGGTCCTTCAGGTTGGCGAGCACGTGGGCGAGGTCCTCGGCCTTGCGGCACTGCCAGGTCGGCACGTTCTTCAGGATCGGCTCCTCGCCGAGGTAGAAGCGCACCATGTCCGGCACGTACGGGTAGATCGACTTGTCGTCGGCGACGCCGGTGCCGACCGCGTTGCAGATCACGACGTTGCCGAGCCGGTAGGCCGCGAGCAGGCCCGGCACGCCGAGCATCGAGTCGGGGCGGAAGGCGAGCGGGTCGAGGAAGTCGGCGTCGAGCCGGCGGTAGATCACGTCGATGCGCTTCGGGCCGTCGGTGGTGCGCATGAACACGCATGCGTCCTTGACGAACAGGTCCTGGCCCTCGACCAGCTCGACGCCCATCTGCTGCGCGAGGAACGCGTGCTCGAAGTACGCGCTGTTGAAGCGCCCGGGCGTGAGCAGCACGACGGTCGGCGAGTCGCTCTCGGCGGCCGCGCGCAGCGTCTGCAGCAGCAGCGCCGGATAGTGCTCGACCGGCCGCACGTGGTAACGGCGGAACAGGTCAGGGAACAGCCGCATCATCATCTTGCGGTTGCTCAGCATGTACGACACGCCCGAGGGCACCCGCAGGTTGTCCTCGAGCACGTAGTAGCTGCCGTCGCCGTGCCGGACGATGTCGACGCCGACGATGTGCGCGTAGACGTCGCGCGGCACCCGCGTGCCGATCATCGCGACCGCGAACTGGTCGTTGGCGAGGATCTGGTCCTCGGGGATCAGGCCCGCCTTCAGGATCTCCTGGCCGTGGTAGATGTCGGCGAGGAAGCGGTTGATCGCGGTGACCCGCTGCACCAGGCCCTGCTCGAGGCGGTCCCACTCGTCGGCGGCGATGATCCGGGGCACGACGTCCGACGGGATCAGCCGCTCGGTGCCCCCCTCGTCGCCGTAGACCGAGAAGGTGATGCCGATGCGCCGGAAGATCAGGTCGGCCTCGGCGCGCTTGCCGGCCATCTGATCGGGCGTCATCGACGCGAGCCAGTCGGCGTAGGCCGCGTAGTGGGGTCGCGGCACGCGCGCCGCATCGAGCATCTCGTCGAAGATGCCGGGCGGCGGGGGCAGCGGGGTCAGGTCGGGCGCGCTCATCACCCTAACTTAGCAATAACCATGCCGCCGCGCGAGTCTTCGGCCCCGTCCGAGGGGATGGGCCGCACCACGGCCGATCGTCAGCCGCGATGCGGGCAGGCCGGCTTGGTGCAGTTCGCGTAGAGCGCGAGCGCGTGGTCCTGCAGCCGGAAGCCCCGCTCCTCGGCGACCGCCTGCTGGCGGCGCTCGATCTCCGCGTCGAAGAACTCCTCGACCCGGCCGCACTGCAGGCAGACCAGGTGGTCGTGGTGCTGGCCCTCGTCGAGCTCGTAGACCGCCTTGCCCGACTCGAAGTTGCTGCGCTTGAGGATCCCCGCCTGCTCGAACTGCGTGAGCACGCGGTAGACGGTCGCGAGGCCGATGTCGTGCTGCTCGGCGAGGAGTTCGCGATAGACGTCCTCGGCGCTCATGTGACGGTGCCGGCGGACCTGGAAGACCTCGAGGATCTTGAGCCGCGGCAACGTGGCCTTCAGGCCCATGCTCTTGAGTTCGTTGGGGGTCGGCACCGCGCAGCTCCGGGGAGGGTCGCACGGCAGGAGGTGCCCGGGCGAGCGCGTATCATAGCGGCTTTGCAGCACGCTCCGACCCCCGCGCCCATGCCCCACCCGAGGCCGTTTCACCGCTCCCGCAGCGTCGCCGCGACCCTGTGCGCCGTCGTGCTCGCGGCGCTCGCGGCAGGCTGCGCGCAGGGCGATCCGCGGCAGCGCAGCGGCATCTTCTCGCCCTACAAGGTCGAGGTGCCGCAGGGCAACTACGTCGACATGGCAATGCTGCGGCAGGTGAAGGAAGGCATGACGCGCGACCAGGTGCGCTTCGCGCTCGGCACGCCGCTGCTGGTCGACCCGTTCCGCCCCGACCGCTGGGACTACGTGTTCCGCTTCCAGCACCCGAACGGCAGCGCCGACCTGCGCCGCGCGACGGTCTTCTTCGCGGAGGGCCGCGTGCAGAAGGTGGCGTCGGACGCGCTGCCGGAGTCCGACGAGGGCGCCGACCCGGCGCTGCCCGGCTACCGGCGCAAGCAGGGGCGCTTCCGGTGATCCGCGTCGCGGTCGCCGGGGCCTCCGGGCGCATGGGGCGGATGCTGGTGGAGACGGTGCTCGACGCGCCCGACGCCGAGCTGGTCGGCGCGCTCGACGTCGGCAGCGCGCCCGGCCTCGGCCGCGATGCGGGCGAGCTGCTCGGTCGGCCCACCGGCGTCGCGGTCACCGCCGACGTCGGGGCCGCACTCGAGCGGGCCGACGTGCTGATCGACTTCACCCGGCCCGAGGGCACGCTCGCGCACCTGCGCGAGTGCGCGGCGCGCGGCGTCGGGATGGTGATCGGCACGACCGGCTTCGACGAGGCCGGCCGGCGCGCGATCGAGGCGGCATCGGCGCGGATCGGCATCGTGTTCGCGCCGAACATGAGTGTCGGCGTGACGGTGACGCTGAAGCTCCTCGAGGTCGCGGCCAGGCTGCTCGGCGACGGCTACGACATCGAGATCACCGAGGCCCACCACCGGCACAAGGTCGATGCGCCGTCGGGCACCGCGCTCGGCATGGGCCGTGCGATCGCCGGCGCCCTCGGCCAGGACCTGGAGTCGATGGCGACCTGGGCGCGCCACGGCCACACCGGCGAGCGGCAGCCCGGCACCATCGGCTTCTCGGTCGTGCGCGGCGGGGACATCGTCGGCGACCACACGGTGCTCTTCGCCGGCACCGGCGAGCGCATCGAGATCACCCACCGCTCGTCGAGCCGCGCGACCTACGCGCAGGGCAGCCTGCGGGCGTGCCGCTTCCTCGCCGGGCGCGGCGCTGGGCTGTTCGACATGCAGGACGTGCTCGGGCTGCGCGGCACCCCGACCCGCTGAGGCGCACGGCCCGATCGCCGGAGAAGCGCCGGCCCGCGCCCGCTGTTGCCGGGGCGACCGCTCGTACGTCGTGACGCGCCGTCCATCCCGGGGCGCCACACGCCCATCGGCGCCGCGTCGCGGCGCCGCCGTTGCCTCGATACAACGTGATCCATCGCCATTCGGCCCCCTCGACGGGGGCGACCCGACGCGATGGACATCGACGGCTCACGACTCGCGCCCCTGGCGACCGGCGCCACGGCAAGACGGATCGCGACCGCCGCGGGCGTGGGCCTGCTGCTCGCCCTCTCGGCGGGCGGCGTCCGGGCCTCGGACGACGCGCTCGGCGCGAAGGCGGACGCGGTGCTGAACGCGGTGCGCGCCCGCGCGGCCGACTGCGGCGGCGGGCCGACGACGGTGGCCTCCGGGGCGCCCGGCGCGGGTGCGGCGCCCGAGCGGCCCAGGCTGCGCTGGAACCCGCTGCTCGCGCAGGCGGCCGCGCGCCACTCCGGCGCGATGGCCCGGACCCGGCTGTTCGACCACGTCGGCCCCGACGGCACGACGGTCCGCGAGCGCGTCAGCGCGACCGGCTACCGGTGGCAGCTGATCGGTGAGAACCTGGCCGCCGGACACGCCGACCTGGACGAGGCAGTGGCCGGCTGGATGGCGAGCCGCAGCCACTGCGCGGCGCTGCTCGATGCGCGCTACACCGAGTTCGGCCTCGCCCGGATCGAGTCAGACAGCCCGAACGACGCCTACGGCGTGTACTGGACCCTGGTGCTCGGCCGTCCGCGCTGAGCGGCAGCACTCCGCACCAGCACGGGGCGCCACGCGCCGGATCGAGGCACGCCGCCCGACGTGGCGGCACCGGTCCGGTCCCCGGGCGGCGCACCCCGCCCGCAACCCGGTTGCAGCGGACCGGCCGAGTGCGCCGCGCCGCGGCGCGGTCCGCGAGGGCTCGCCGACTATACTTCCGCGCATGGAAACGCGCCGCCTCGTCGCTGCGGCCGGGGCGTTGGCGATCAACGCGCTGGCGGCCGGCGCGCTGCTCGCGGGCGCGGCCGGCACGTCGCGCGAGGCCGCGCCGGTCACGCCGATCGTCGCCCGCCTGATCGAGCCGCCGGCGCCGCGACCGGAGCCGGTGGCGATGCCTGTGCCGCCCGCTCCGGAGCCCCCGCCGCCGACACGCACCGCGCCGAACCGCGAACGGCGGGCCGAGCCCGCGCCGCGTCCTGCAGCGCCGGCCGAGCCGCGCGCGACCCCGACGCAGGCCGCCGCGCCGCAGCCGGCCGCGGCCGCAGCGCCGCCCGCCCCGGCGCCGGCGACGCCGCCGCCCGCACCTGCAGCGGCCACCGTGGCACCCCCGGCGGCGCCCGCGCCCGCCCCAGCCGCTGCCCCGCTCGCCGCGGCGGCACCGTCGCTCCCCGCCTCCGCCCCGCCCACGTCCGCCTCGTCCGCCTCGTCCGGCGCTGCGGCGCCCGGCCCGCTCGCCTCCGCCGCGCCCTCGTCCGACGCCGTTCGCCGCACCGGCCCGCGCGTGGACGCCAGCTGGAGCGGCAACGCGGCGCCCCCCTACCCCGCGTCCGCGCGCCGGCTCGGCGAGCAGGGCGAGGTCCGGCTCGACGTGCACGTCGGCGCCGATGGCGCGGTGCTCGACGTCCAGCTGCGCGCCTCGAGCGGCTCGCCGACGCTCGACCGCGCGGCGATCGACACCGTCCGCCGCTGGCGGTTCCGGCCGGCGACGGTCGACGGCCAGCCGGTACCCGAGTGGTACCGCGACTGGAAATGGGTCTTCAGGCTCGAAGGATAGGCATTAGGCATGGACAACCGTCCGCTCGGATTGATGCACTTCTGGGAGGCCGGCGACGCGGTCACCCACACGGTCGCCTGGCTGCTGCTCGCGATGTCGATCGCGAGCTGGTACTTCATCCTGTCGAAGGGCTGGTCGGCCTGGCGGCTGCGTCGCGGCGCGCGCGCGGCGCTCGAGCGCTTCTGGTCGGCCCGCTCGCTCGACGAGGCGGTCGACGCGCTGAACCGGGACGACCCGGAGCGCGTCTTCGCGCCGATGGCCGACAAGGCGCGGCGCGCGGCGCGCATGCAGGGCGACGCGACGCTCGGCGCGTCGGTCGACCGCGACGAGCTGGTCACCCGCGTGCTGCGCCAGGAGATGACGCAGGCGTCGGCGCGGCTCGAGTCGGGCCTGACCTTCCTCGCATCGGTGGGCAGCACCGCGCCCTTCGTCGGCCTGTTCGGCACGGTCTGGGGCATCTACCACGCGCTGCTCGGCATCGCGTCGAGCGGCCAGGTGATGATCGACAAGGTCGCCGGGCCGGTCGGCGAGGCGCTGGTGATGACCGCCGCCGGCCTCGCGGTCGCGATCCCCGCGGTGCTCGCCTACAACGCCTACACGCGCCTCAATCGCGTGATCCTCGCCGACCTCGACGGCTTCGCGCACGACCTGCTCGCGCTGGTGACCACCGGCAGCCGCCTCGAGCGCGGCGCGGGCGGCGACGCGCTGCGCACGAACGCGGCCCCGGCGCAGCCGATGCAGCCGGTCGGCCACTGAGCGCGGGGGCGACGATGGCGTTCGGAGGGTTCGACTCGCGCGAGGGCCCGATGCGGCCGATGGCGGACATCAACACCACGCCGCTGGTCGACGTGATGCTGGTGCTGCTGGTGATCTTCATCATCACGGCGCCGCTGCTCACGCACGCGATCCGGCTCGACCTGCCGAGCGCGCAGGCGCCGGTGTCGGCCGAGAAGCCCGAGACGATCACGCTGTCGATCGACGGGCAGGAGAAGCTCTACTGGAACGACGCGCCGGTGGCCGACGCCGACGCGCTCGCCGAGAAGCTGAAGCAGGCCGCGGGCCGCACGCCGCAGCCCGAGCTGCACCTGCGCGCGGACCGGGAGGTGCGCTACCAGCGGATCGCGGAGGTGATGTCGGCCGCGCAGCAGGCGGGCCTCGCGAAGATCGGCTTCGTGACCGACCCCAAGCCCGCCGCCATCGCACCGGGCGCGTCGCCGGCGCGCTGACGCGCGCGCGTGACCGCGCCGGCCGGCGCGCGACCTACCGGATCGTCACCGGCACCGTCGCCTGCGCGCTGCGCCCGAGCGAGTCGCGGACCGAGACGGCGAGCGCGTAGGTGCCGACGCGCGGGCTCGGCCAGTTCGCGGTGATCGTCGTGCCCGAGATCGAGAACCCCATGCCGAGCGGCACGCCGGCGATGCTCACCTGCACGCTGCTCGCGCCCGGCGCGGACACCGCGATCGTGCCGGTCAGCGCCCGCCCGGCGCTGCCGCTCATCGGCGCGGCAGTGATCGAGAGCCCGGCGGTCGGCGCGGCCGCGACGCGGATCGTGACCACCGCGCTCCCGGACAGGCCGGTGACGGTGTCGCGCGCGGTCACCGTCACCGGGAAGGTGCCGGCGACCGGACGGCTCCAGGCGAGCACGCCGTTCGCGCCGATGCCCATGCCGGCCGGCGCGCCGGCAAGCGTCCAGGTCACCGCGTTCGGCCCGGAGACCGCGACGGTGTACGACAGGGCGACGCCTGCCTTGGCGTCCACGGTCGCGGCGCTCACCACCGGCGCACGCGGCGCCGCGACGACGACCGTGTAGACGCCGGATCCGCTCAGGCCGGTCACCGGATCGCGCGCGATCACCGTGACCGGAAAGGTCCCGGCCACCGGCTTCGGCCAGGTCACGACGCCGGGGGCGCCGACGGTCATGCCCGAGGGCGCGCCCGAGAGCGACCACGTCGGCGCGTTCGGCGACTTCGCCGACACGGTGAACGAGAGCGCGCTGCCGACCTGCCCGGCGATCGTCGCGGACGTCACCGCGGGCGGCGCGGGCGGCGGCGTCGCCCCGGCGAGCGCCTGCACGAGCGCCGACGCGTTCGGCGTGCCGAGCCCGCCGAGCGAGTCGTAGCCGATCCGCGCGGCGCAGCTCGCGCAGGGGCCGTGCGCGCCCCGCACCACGTCCGCGAACACGCTCGCGTACGTGCCCGGCACCGAGGCGATCGGGCCGTAGAGCATCGCGTGCGGCACGCCGAGCGGCGCACGGGCCGACAGCGCGCGGGTCGCGTTGGCGATCGCGACCAGTCCGGCCCACTGCGGCGTGGACAGGCTGGTACCGCCCGCGCTGATCCAGTTCTGCGTGGTGCTGCCGGGCGCGATCGTGACGACGAACTGCCCGGTCGACGGATCGGCGTTGAAGGCGACGTCGGCCACGCTGCGGCGGGCGAGGCTGCCCAGCCCGGGCACGGTCGGCGCCTGGTACGCGGGCGCGGGCACGTACGCGCTGACGCCGCCACCCGACAGCGACCAGCCGGTCTCGGCGCGCGGGCCGCTGCCGCTGTAGGTGAGCGAGGTGCCGCCGACCGCCAGCACGTTCGGCGACACCGACGGCCAGTTGACCTGCACGCCGCTGTCGCCGGTCGCGGCGAGGTAGGTCATGCCCGGTGCGGTGAACGTCGACTCGACGCTCGCGGTCCACGGACCCTCGGCGCCGCCGAAGCTCATCGACACCACGCCGGGGCCGAACGCGTTGGCGAGCCGGATCGCCGCGACCAGGCTGCCGACCCGCGCATCGACCGCCTGCACGAGGACGATGCGCGCGAGCGGGGCGATCGCGTGCGCCCACTGGACGTCGAGCGCGGTCTCGGTCGCCCAGCCCGCGTCGTAGGACGGCGGCGTCGCGGCGATCGCGCCGTCGACCGTCGCGTGGACGACCGCGAGCTCGCAGGCGCGCGGCGTCGGCGCCGGCAGCGGTCGCGACTGCGTGGTCGGCAGCACGCGCGCCGTGCACGGCGGCAGGCCGAACTTCGCATTGAACGCGGCCAGCTCCGTGACGACGTTCGGGTTGTGGTGGGCGTTGACGACGTAGATCGTCTGCCCGGCCCCGTACTGCGCGGCCTGCGCGGCGCCGAGCGTCGCGTACGCGGCGGGCGACGCCGGCAGCGCGGGCAGTCCGTAGGCCGCGCGGATCTGCGCGGGCGTGTAGGTCGACACTGTCTTGGGCCGCAGCACCGACGACAGGTCCTTGCCGATCGGCGCGGACGGCAGCGCCGCGATCGCGTCCTTGATCGCGGCGGCGGTCAGCCGGCCGGTCGGCAGGTCCTCGAGGCCCGCGGGCACGGTGGTCGTCGCCGGTGCGCGGTCGGCCGAGGCGTCGGCCGCGATCGCGTCGACGTCCGACGGCGGCTCGGGCAGCGCCGGGGCGAGGTGGAACGCGGGCTGCACGATCCGCTCGGCGTCCTCGGGGGCGAGCGCCTCGGGCACCAGATCGAGGATCGTGGCCGCGGTGGCGACGCCTTCGGGCGACGCGGACCGCTCGGCGTCGTCCGATGCGCCGCCGGACGGCGTCGCGGGATCGCCGGCGCCGCAGGCAGCGAGCGCCATCGAGGTGGCGATCGCGAGCAGCAGCGGGCCGAGCGGGGAACGACGACGGGGGGCGATCGGATCGGCCATGGCCTGTGCCTCGGACGAGGACGAGGGCCACGCGCTGACGCGACGGCACCCGCCGTCGCGGCAACCCCGCTGCCGTGGCACGTTCGCGCTATAGGCCGGTGGCTTTGCGTCCCTGCCTTTCGGCAGGTTTGCCCTCAGGGTCCCGGCGGTGCCGGGCATCGAGCCCCGTTGTAGGCCTCGCCGCGGCCGCGGTAAAGCGGCGCGCGTGCGCCGCCGTGACGGAAGTCACGTCGGGGCGCAGTTGCTCGGCGGATCGACCGGCGGCGCGACGGACGGACGGTCGAGGCACCGCAGGCGGGCGCGCGCGTCGCGGCGGCGGGGCCGCGCGACACGCGTCGCCGCGCGGTTACTCAGAGCGTGAAGCGCAGCGCCGAGATCAGCGCCGACGGCGCCTCGGTGCCGCCGACCGCGCGCGCCTCGTAGGTGTCGTCGGCCGGCAGGCGCGCGGGCGCGTCGCCGAGCGCTTCGAGTGCATCACCGAACAGCCGGTAGATCGAGTCGTCGAAGCGCATCGCCTCGATCGGCGCGACCGGCTCCCCGCCTTCGATGCGCAGGCACGCGAAGCGCGTCATGCCGGTCACGCGCCCGGCCGCGCGGTCGGACCAGTTGAGGTACCAGAGGTTCGACACCGCGATGCCGTCGCCAAGGCGCGCGAGCGCGTTCCGGGCGGGCAGGCTGCCGCGCGCGACCTGCAGCGACTGCGGCACCTCCGACTCCGACGCGCCGTTCGACACCAGGCCGAACTCGCGCGCGGTGCGCGGCGAGACCAGCGAGGCCGCGTGGCGGCCGCGCTCGATCAGCGCGACGCGGCGCGGACGCGGATGGCCGTCGGACTGGAAGGCGGGCGCGAACCCCGCGTCGAGGTCCTCGGCCACGTCGAACGACGGCGACAGCGTCGCCTCGTCGCGCGCGAGCCGAGCGAGCGGCGACTGCCCGGCGCGCATCGCTCGCGCCGAAAAGCCGCCCCACGACAGCATCTCGACCAGGTCGGCGAACGCGCGCGGCGCGAGCAGCGCGCGATACTCGCCCGGGGAGAGGCGCACGACCGGCCGCGCCATCACTGCCGCATCCGCGCGCGACGCGGCGATCGCCGACGCGATCGCTGCGGTGTCGAGCGACTCGCCCGACCACGACGCCTTGACCGCCTTGCGCGCGCCGCCCGCCGCCGCGTCGACCGGCAGGTGGATCGACCAGTCGAATGCGATGCGGTCGCGACGGAACCACTGGCGCGAGCCCGCGGAGCTGCAGAAGCCGCGCACGATCGGGCCGGCCGCGCAGAAGCCGACGAGGTCCGCATCACCGGCGGCGTGCGCCACCGTGTCGACGAAGGCGTCGCGGTCGAAGCGTCCTTCGCCGCCGTCGTCGTCGGACACGACCGCATCGCGCAGCACGTCGAGCAGCGGATCGGGCGATGCGCCCGCGACCGCCTCGCGCAGCGTGGCGAGCGCCGGGTCGATCGCGGCCGCGACCGCGTCGCGACCCGCGGCGAGGCCGGGCAGCGTGAGTTCGAAGAACGCCTGGCGCTCGCCGTCGACCAGCCGCAGCCGCGCAGTCGCGCGCTCGACGCGGCCCGCCTGCCGAAGCCGGGCGCCGTTGAACCGCACGAACTCGGACCCCTCGGCCTCGAGCGTCGCGGCGAGCAGCTCGCCCGGCCGCGCGCGCTCGGCGAGCACGTCGGCGAGCGCATCGAACAGCGCGCGCACCGTCAGCCTCCGCCGAACACGTCGACGCCGCGAAAGAGGCACGGCGGCGACGCGTGACCGACACGCACCACCTGCCCCGGCTCGCCCTTGCCGCAGTACGGCGTGCCGAGCACCTCGACGCCCGCCGCGTCGCCGACCGCCGCGAGGCTGCGCCAGAACGTCGCCGACACGCCGCGGTAGCCCGGGTTGCGCACGACCGCCCCGAGCCGTCCGTCGACGATCAGCTGCCCCCACTCGCAGCCGAACTGGAACTTGTTGCGCGCGTCGTCGATCGACCACGACACGTTGGTGCGCATCAGCACGCCGCGCTCGACCGACGCGACCATCGCATCGAACGGCGTGCCGCCGGGCTCGACGTTCAGGTTCGCCATCCGGTCGATCGGGGGGCGGTGCCAGCCGACCGCGCGCGCGTTCGCGGTGCCCTCGAGCGGCACGCCGCGCGCCGCGGCGCGCGCCCGCGACAGCGCGCCGCCGAGCGGCCGCTGCAGGATGCCCTCGCGGATCAGCCACACCTTGCGCGCGGCCTCGCCCTCGTCGTCGACCGCGTAGCCCGCGAGCTCGCCGGGCACGCCGGGGTCGAAGCTCACGTCGAGCAGCGGCGAGCCGTACGCGTAGGTGCCGAACATGTCGAGCGTCACGAAGCTGCCGCCGGCGAAGTTGCGCTCGTCGCCGAGGATCCGGTCGAGCTCGAGCGGGTGCCCGATCGACTCGTGGATCTGCAGCATCATCTGGTCGGGCATCAGCAGCAGGTCGGTCGGGCCGCTCGGGCACTCGGGCGCGGCGAGCAGCTCGAGCGCCTCGCGCGCGACGCGCGCGCCGCCGCCCACCAGCCCACTGGCGCGGATCACCTCGAAGCCGCCCTGCCGGCAGAAGCCGTTGTACTGGCCGCCGAGCGAGCGCGTCTGCGACACCGGGCCGTCGGCCGCGGTGGCCTCGAGGTTGGGTTCGACGAAGCGCTGCGTCGACTGCGAGCGCGGCACGCCGTCGACGAGCAGCGACTGCTCGCGCCGCGTGACCTGCAGCCGCGCCGCCCACGACACGATCCGCGGGTCCGCACGCATCGCCTCGGACTCGACGCGCAGCAGCCCGAGGAGCTCGGCGCGCGACGGCATCGGCTCGCCGGTCGCGTCGGGCGCGGCCGACAGCGGCGTGGCGTCGGGCAGCTCGCGCAGGTCGAGCCCGTCGAACACGCCGTGGCGCTCGACGATCGCGGCCCAGCGGTCGGCCACCTCGGCCGCCTCGCGCAGTCCGGCGGCCGACAGGTCCGCCGTCGCGCAGTAGCCGACGCCGCCGCGGCGCCAGACGGTCACCATAGCGCCGCGGTCGCGGGCGATCTCGATCGGATGGACGATCGAGCGGCGGACCAGCAGCCGCTCGGAGACGTCATCGACGACCCGTACCGTGATCCGCGCGCCCGGCGACGGCGGCGACGGCATGGCCGTCGCGGGCACCGCCGCCGCGAACCCCGCGGACGGGCGGCTCAAGCGCAGGACCTCAGTGCGTGTTGAGCCAGCCGACCAGCGACGCCCAGGTCGCGCGGTCGGCGGCCATGCGCTGCTCGGGCACATCGAACAGCGACAGCCCGTGCGCGGCGAGCTGCACGTAGTTCTGCGTGTCGCGCACGTAGCCGGCGACCGGCACGCCGAGCTCGGTGACGAACCGGCCGAGCTCCTGCGCCGCGTGGGTGCGCGGGTCGAGTCGCATGCCGACGACCGCGACCTTGTCAGCGAAGCGCTTCGGGCCGAGGTCGCGCTTGAGGTCGACGAGGAACTCGCGGGTCGCGAGGATGTCGAACATCGACGGCTGCAGCGGCACGACGACCTTGTCGGCGATGCGCACGACGTCGGCGAGCTTCTTCTTGTCGATCTGAGCGGGCGTGTCGAGCACCACGTGCGTGACGCCCTGCGGCGGACGCGCGAGCGAGCCGCGGACGTCCCAGGTGCGGATCGGCGCGGCCGCCTCGGGGCGCAGGTCGAGCCACGCGCGGGCCGAGGCCTGGCGGTCGATGTCGCCGAGCATGACCGGAGCGCGGCCGGCGGCGTAGTAGCCGGCGATGTTGGTGGCGAGCGTGGTCTTGCCCACGCCGCCCTTCGGATTCACGACTGCGATCACTGGCATCTTCGAAGGCGCTCCGTTCGAGTGCGGTGCTGTGGGCCGTGCGAGGATCGCGCGGCGATCCCGGCATTCTAGCGACGAAGCGGTCGCGCGTCCCCATCCCGACCGGCGAGGCGCGCCGCGGCGGCCACCCGAACGCTCGAGCTCGGCTCGCCGAAGCTCGGCGGCGAGCACGGCGACTCAGCGCAGCGCGTCGACCACCGTCGCGACGGTCAGCAGCTCGGGCAGCACCGCGGGCTCGGGCGAGCCCGGACGGAACACCAGGTACAGCGGCACGCCGTTGCGGCCGTGCCGCGCGAGGGCCGCGGTGATCGCCGGGTCGCGCTGCGTCCAGTCGGCGCGCAGCGCGACGACGCCGCGGGCGCGCATCGCCTCGATGACCGCGTCGCGATCGAGCACGAGCTTCTTGTTCGCCTGGCAACTGACGCACCACGCGGCAGTGAAGTCGACGAACACCGGGCGACCCTCGGCGAGCGCCTCGTCGACGCGGCGATCGGACCACGCCTCCCACGCGATGCGCTCGCCCGACGCACGCGAGGCGGCCGACCCGGGCGCCGAGGCGCTCGTGCCGGGCATCGCCGCGCTCGCACCGGGCACCGCGTCGAGCACCGGCGCGAGCAGCGCCCCGATCGCGGCGGCCGCCGCGACGAGCGCCCCGATCGCGAGGCCCGCGCGCCGCGGCGCGCCGTTGGCCCACAGCCCCCACGCCCATGCGGCCGCGCCGAGCACCACCGCCGCGAGCAGCAGCCGCAGCATCGAGTCGGCGCCGGCCTGCTGCACCAGCACCCATGCGAGCCACGCGGCGGTCGCGTACATGGGGAACGCGAGCACCTGCCGCAGCGTCTGCATCCAGCGGCCAGGCCTCGGCAGGCGCTTCACCCACGCGGGGAACGCCCCGAGCAGCAGGTAGGGCAGCGCCATGCCGACGCCGATCGCGGTGAACACCGCCAGCGTCCACGCGGCCGGCTGCGACAGCGTGAAGCCGAGCGCCGAGCCCATGAACGGCGCGGTGCACGGCGTCGCGACCAGCACCGCGAGCACCCCCGCGCCGAACGCACTCCACGGCGACGCGCCGCTCGCGACGCCGCCGAGCCGCGTCATCGCGAGGCCGAACTCGAAGACGCCGGAGAAGTTGAGGCCCACCGCGACGAAGAGCAGCGCCATCCCGGCGACGAAGGCGGGCGACTGCAGCTGGAAGCCCCAGCCGACCGACTCGCCCGCCGCGCGCAGCGCGAGCATCAGGCCCGCGAGCACCCAGAACGAGACGAGCACGCCCGCGGCGAACGCGGCCGCGCCGGTGCGCATCGCGCGGGCCGCGCCGCGCTCGTCGGCCGCGGCCTCGGCGAAGCCGAGCACCTTCAGACCGACCACCGGGAACACGCAGGGCATCAGGTTCAGGATCGCGCCGCCGATCACGCCGAACAGCAGCGCGAGCGCGAGGCTCGCGTCGACCGGGGCCGCGGCGGCCCGGGCCGGGGACGCGGCGCCGGGCTGCGCGGCCCCGCCCGCGCCCGCCCCGACCGAGAGCGCGCCGAGCAGGCCGCCGCCGGCCTTCGACTGCCCCGCGGGCTGCGCGGCCACCGACACCGGCGTGCCGGCCGGCGCGGGCCCGGTCGCGAGCGCGACCTGCAGCTCGATCGGCCGCTCGTCGACGACCAGCAGGCCCGCGAGCGTCGACGGCGGCTGCGCGCCGTCGGCGAGGGCGAGGTCGAGCCGCCAGCCCGAGGGCGTGCGCGACAGCGCCTGCGGCGCCGGCGCGGCGACCACGCCCTCGTCGTAGGGAAAGAACTCGGCGCGCGCGACGCCGGTCGCGCCGGGCGGCGTCGCGAACGCGAGCGACAGCGCCCCGCCCTCGCGGTGCGCGATCGCGGCGAGCGGCGCCGACGGATCCGGGATGCGGCCCGCGGCCGCGGCGAACAGCGGCGTGGCGGCCGAGCGCGCCGGCTCCGCGCCGGCCGCCGCGACCGGCAGCTCGATCGCGAGCTTCGCCTCGCCGGGCATGCAGACGTCCTTGCAGACGAGCCACAGCGCGGCCGCCTC
>JBILTM010000052.1:0-26691 GCA_044371545.1 Burkholderiaceae bacterium | reverse complement strand
GCGCGGCCCCGCGAGGCCCGCGGGCACGTCGACCGAGAACGGCAGCACGACCTCGCCCTCGTAGCCGTAGTTGGCGAGCGGCCCCACCCACAGGCGCTGCGGCGCCGGCCAGCGCAGCGCGCCGAACCGGGTGCCCTCGGGGCCGGTGGGCTCGAGCTGCGTCGCGAGGCCCGAGTCGCCGGGATTGCGCCAGTAGGTGTGCCAGTGCGGCTCGTGGCGGATGCGCAGGCCGAGCTCGACGCGCCCGCCCGGCACGACCGCCGCGCGGTCGGCGACCAGTTCGACCTCGACCGCGTCGACCCGCTGCGGGCCGGGACGCGCCGCCGCGGCCGCTGCGCCGGGCGCGGCCTGCGCGTGCGCGGTCGGCGCGAGCCCGGCCGCGAGCAGCACACCGAGCCAGGCCGAGGCGAGCGCACGGTGCGCCACGCGCAGCGCGCGCCACGCCCGGGGCCGTTCGGGGAGCCGATCCATCCTCCGATGCTACCCGAACGCCCCCACCGGCCATCGCCCGGACCGGCTCGGCCGTCGGCTTGACCCTGGGGGGTCGAATCCCTACCATCCGGCCATGGAAGACGATCTGCAGGCGCTGCAGGAGCGCATCGAGCGCCTGCTCCAGGGGGCCGGTCGCCTCGCCGACGAGAACCGCCGCCTGAAGGCCGAGCTGGCCGAGTCGCGCGAGGCGCGGCAACGGATGGAGCGACGGATGAGCGAGGCCCGCACCCGGGTCGAGGCCGCGCTGTCGAGGCTGCCGGCCTTCGGCGAGGACCTGCTCGACGCCGCCCACTGACATGGAACAGATCGACGTCCGCATCCTCGACCGCGACTACCGCCTCGCCGTCCCCGCCGACGAGAAGGCGCGGCTGCTCGACGCGGTCCGCGTCGTCGACGAGAAGATGCGCGCGATCCGCGACGCGGGCCGCGTCGCCGGCGTCGACCGGATCGCGGTGATGGCCGCGCTGCAGCTCGCGCACGACCTGCTCGGCTCGCAGGAGGCCGCCGACTCGACGCCTTCGGCCGAGAGCACGCGCCGCATCCGCAAGATGACCGAGGACCTCGACGCCGAGATCCGGCGCCAGGAATCGCTCTTCTGAGCCGCGCGCCGCGTCGCGGCGTGCACCTTGCGTCGTAGGCCTTTCGGCACCGTCGTGCACACCGGGCGTCGGCTGCGCTTTCTGCCCCGGGTCGTGCGGCGTACAATCGGCTCCGACCCTGCGGTGTTCGCTAAGGCCATACATTCCTTGAACCAATGCGAAAGCATCCAGGTCGCGGGTCAATGTTGTGCGTCACTGTTGTGATCGTCCCTCCGTCGGACGAACCTGATGTGATGCCACTCGCGGCCGCCCTGAACTTCACGGTTCAGGATGCCGGCCGACCGGCACAGGCGGGGTCTCCTCTTCAAGGCAGCGCGCGGTGAGCGATCACCGCGCGCGCCGCTTCTGGCTGATGAAGTCCGAGCCCGACGAGTGCTCGATCGACGACGCGCTCGCCGCGCCGGATCGCACCGTCCCCTGGGTCGGCGTGCGCAACTACCAGGCGCGCAACTTCATGCGCGACGCGATGCGGCCCGGCGATGGCGTGCTGTTCTGGCACTCGGGCTGCGAGCCGCCGGGCATCGCCGGGCTCGCGGAAGTGGCCTCGGCGCCCTACCCCGACCCCACGCAGTTCGATCCGGCCTCACCCTATTTCGACGCCGCCGCGAAGCCCGACACGCCGCGCTGGATGCTCGTCGACGTCCGCGCGCTGCGGCGCACCCGGTTCCTTGCGCCCGCGATGCTGCGCGAGCACGCCGGGCTCGCGGACATGCAGGTCCTGCGTCGCGGCAACCGGCTGTCGATCACGCCGGTCACGGCGGAGGAGTGGGCGACCGTCGGACGCCTGCTCGGGCGCGCATCCGGGGCCGCGCGGCCCGCGCGCTAGACTGTCGTCCGTTCCCGCCGTCCCCACGGCCCGCCTCCGGGGCCGCCGCCATGACCCCCGTCCTCGTCGTCGCACTGCTGGTGCTGGGCGCGTGTACCGGCCTCGCCGCCGGCCTGCTCGGCATCGGCGGCGGCATGCTGATGGTCCCGTTCATGTCGATGCTGCTCGATCACATCGGCTTCCCGCACGACGAGGTGGTGAAGGTCGCGATCGCGACCTCGCTCACGACGATCGTGTTCACCTCGGCCTCGTCGGTGCGCGCGCACCACGCGCGCGGCGCGGTCCGCTGGGACATCGTGCGGGCGCTCGCGCCCGGCATCCTGGTCGGCTCGCTGCTCGCCGCACACTTCGCTCACGTGGTGCCGGGCCGCGCGCTCGCCGCGTTCTTCGGGCTCTTCATCGGCTGGTCGGCGATCCGCATGCTGGTCGGCAGGCCGCCCGCCCCGGACCGGACGCTGCCCGGCGCGCCGGGCCTCGCCGCCGCGGGCGCGACGATCGGTGCGCTGTCGGCGCTGCTCGGCGCGGGCGGCGCGTTCATCACCGTGCCCTTCCTCGTGCGGCGCAACGTGCCGACGATCGCGGCGGTCGCGAGCAGCGCGGCCTGCGGCTTTCCGATCGCGCTGGCCGGCGCCGTCGGCTACGCGTGGGCGGGCCGCGACCTCGCGCTGCCCGCGGGCACCGTCGGCTACGTCTACCTGCCGGCGCTCGCGGCGATCTCGGTCGCGAGCATGACGACCGCGCCGCTCGGCGCACGGCTCGCGCACCGGCTGCCGACGCGCACGCTCAAGCGGATCTTCGCCGGGCTGCTCGCCGCGCTCGCGGCGTACATGCTGTCGCGCGCGCTGCGCGGCTGACTCAGGCCGAGTAGCGCTTCCTCAGCTCGTTCTTCTGCACCTTGCCCATCGCGTTGCGCGGCAGCTCGTCGACCACGTGCACGCGCTTGGGCACCTTGAAGCCGGCGATCCGCGCCTTCAGTGCCGCGACGATCGCGGCCTCGTCGAGCGTCGCACCCGGCTTGCGCACCACCACCGCGGTGACCGCCTCGCCGAAGTCGCGGTGCGGCACGCCGATCACCGCCGACTCGGCGACGCCGTCCATGTCGTCGAGGTAGGACTCGATCTCCTTCGGGTACACGTTGTAGCCGCCGGTGATGATCAGGTCCTTGCTGCGCCCGACGATCGTCAGGTAGCCGTTCGCGTCCCAGCGGCCGACGTCGCCGGTGCGGAACCAGCCGTCCTCGGTGAACTCCTCCTTCGTCTTCTCGGGCATGCGCCAGTAGCCGGAGAACACGTTCGGGCCGCGGACCTGGATGCCGCCGATCTCGGGCGCCGCGAGCGCGCGGCCCGCGTCGTCGACGACGCGCACGCCGACGCCCGGCAGCGGCAGCCCCACGGTACCCGCCATGCGGTTGCCGTCGTAGGGGTTGGAGGTCAGCATGATCGTCTCGCTCATGCCGTAGCGCTCGAGGATCCGCTGGCCGGTGCGCGCCTCGAACTGCCTGAAGGTGTCGGCGAGCAGCGGCGCGGAGCCCGAGATGAACAGGCGCATCGTGCGCAGCGCCTGCGCGTCGAACGACGGCTCGTCGAGCAGCCGCACGTACATCGTCGGCACGCCCATGAACACCGACGCGCGCGGCAGGTGGCGCACCACCTCCTTCGGGTCGAACCTCGGCAGCCAGATCATCTTGCTGCCCGACATCAGCGCGCCGTGCGACGCGACGAAGAGGCCGTGCACGTGGAAGATCGGCAGCGCATGCAGCAGCACGTCGCCGCGGCGCCAGCGCCAGTAGGTGTCCAGCACGGTCGCGTTCGACGACAGGTTGCCGTGCGACAGCATCGCGCCCTTGCTGCGGCCGGTGGTGCCCGAGGTGTAGAGGATGGCGGCGAGGTCGGACGCCTTGCGTGCGACGGTGCGGAACGCGTCCTTCATCGGCGCGGCGGCATCCAGCAGCGTGCCGCGGCCGTCGTCGGCGAGCGTGAACACGTGCCGCGCGCCGCGCGCCTTCGCGATCGGCTCGATCCAGGCGCGGTTGCCCGGCGTGCAGACGACGACGCCCGGCTCGGCGTTCTCGACGAAGTAGTCGATCTCGGCCTGCTGGTAGGCCGAGTTCAGCGGCAGGAACACGTGCCCCGCGCGCAGCGTCGCGAGGTACAGGCACAGCGCCTCGACCGACTTGTCGACCTGAACCGCAACGCGCGAGCCGGCGGGCAGCTTCAACGACGCGAGCAGGTTCGCGATGCGTCCGGTCGCGCGGTCGAGGTCGCGCCACGTCCAGTAGCGGGCGTCGTGCGTCTCGATCGCGCAGGCCTCGCGATCGGTCGGGAAGCGCTCGGCGAGCAGCGCGTACAGGTTCTCGTTCATCGTCGTGTCGACCCGGGGTCGAGAGGAAGGTGCGAGCGTATCAGTCGAGCTTCGCGCCGGAGTCCTTGACGGCCTTGGCCCATTTCGCGATCTCGGCGTCGACGAACTTCGACATCTGCTCGGGCGGCTGGCCGCCCGGCTCGGCGCCGAGCGCGGCCCAGGCGTCGACGAGCTCCTTGCCGGCGAGCGCCTTCGCGATCTCCTGCTGCATGCGCAGCACGATCTCGCGCGGCGTGCCGGCCGGCGCCCAGATCGCGTACCAGGTCTTGGCGTCGTAGCCCTTCACGCCGGACTCGGCGAGCGTCGGCACGTCGGGCAGCGCGAACGAGCGCTTGTCGCTGGTGACCGCGAGCGGCACCAGCTTGCCGGCCTTGATGTGCGGCATCGAGCTGCCGAGGCCGTCGAACATCAGGTCGACCTGCCCTGCGAGCAGGTCCTGCAGCGCCGGCCCCGCGCCCCGGTACGGGATGTGGGTGACGAAGGTCTGCGTCATCGTCTTGTACAGCTCGACCGTCAGGTGGTGCGAGGTGCCGTTGCCCGCCGACCCGTAGTTCAGCCGGCCGGGATTCGACTTCAGGTACTTGAAGAACTCGGCGTAGGTCTTCGCCGGCACGCGCTGCGGGTTGACGACCAGCACGTTCGGCACCGAGGCGACCAACGTCACCGGCACGAGGTCCTTCTGCAGGTCGTACCCGAGCTTGGGGTACATGCTGACCGCGATCGTGTGGTGGATCGCGCCGACGAGGAAGGTGTAGCCGTCGGGCGGCGACTTCGCGGCGACCTCGGCGCCGAGCGTGCCGCCCGCGCCGCCGCGGTTGTCGATGACGATCGGCTGGCCGAGCTGGGCGGTCAGCACCTTCGAGAGCGGCCGCGCGAACGCGTCGGTGCCGCCGCCGGGCGGGAACGGCACGACGAAGCGGACCGGCTTGTTCGGCCAGCCGGACGCGGCCGAGGGCTGCGCGAAGGACGGGGTCGCAGCGAGCGCCACGCCGGCGGCGAGCGCGCCGGCGAGCAGGCGGACACGGGTACGGGTACGGGGCAGGGGCCCCGCGGTGCGGAGGGGGGTCATCGTCGTCTCCTGGTGTGCGCCGCCGGCGTTCACATCAGGCCGAGCACCGCGCGCGATGCCGCGACCTCGCCGCCGACGAACTTCTCATGGTTGGCCTCGATCTCGTCGAGATCGTACAGGTAGTTGACCATCATCCCGAACGATTGCCTCAGGCCCTTGCGGGACACGTCGCCGGCCGCGTTGATCCGCTGCAGCCGCGCGCCGTTGTTCAGGTGGAAGCGTCCGACCGGGTCGGCGTCGGGGGCGTCGGTCGCGGTGCGGTGCACGAGGTAGAACGCGCAGAGCGACGACAGCGCCGCGCGGTCGGCCTCGTCGTCGGCCGGTTGCGTGGGCACGCCGGCACCGTGCGGCAGCAGCCCGGCGAGGTCGGCGCCGTGGCGCGCCCGCAGCGCGGCGAGCGCCTCGTGAAGCGCGCGCCGGTTCGCGGCGCGCATCCGCGGCGCGGTGATCGCGCCCGGGTCGACCTTCGCGAGCCACGCGGCGAACCCGGGGATCGGCGACAGCGTGCAGAAGGTCTTCAGTCGCGGGTGCTCGCGCTGCAGTCGCTCGGCGACCTGCTTGATCAGGAAGTTGCCGAGGTTGATGCCGCGCAGGCCGGGCTGGCAGTTGGAGATCGAGTAGAACACCGCGACCTTGAAGGTCGAGGGGTCGACCGGCTGCGGCACGTCGCGGGCGAGCAGAGGCGCGATCGCGCCGGGCATCGCGGGCAGCAGTGCGATCTCGACGAAGATCAGCGGCTCGTCGGGCAGCACCGGGTGGAAGAACGCGAAGCAGCGGCGGTCGGGCTCGAGGCGACGGCGCAGGTCGGCCCAGCCGTCGATCTCGTGGACCGCCTCGTGCTGGATGATCCGCTCGAGCAGCGCGGCCGGCGAGCGCCAGTCGACCTGCTCGAGCCGCAGGAAGCCCGGGTTGAACCACGACGACAGCAGGTGCTGGAAATCCGAGTCGACCGCCTTCAGCGAGCGGTCCTGGCGCAACCGGTCGAGCAGCCGCTGGCGCATCCGCACGATCTCGTGCGTGCCGCCCTCGGCGCGGTTCAGCCGGCGCAGCAGCTCCTGGCGGGGCGGCTCGGCGGCCTTCGCGAGGCGCACCAGGTTGTCGGGCGAGCGGCTCACCGCGTAGTTCTCGGCCAGGCGCAGCACCTCGCCGGGATCGGGATCGAAGTCGGAGGCGAGCACCTTGAAGAAGCGGTGCACGCCGTCGGCGTCGAGCCGGCGCCAGCGTTCGAGCGCGGCCGACGCGATCGAGCGGCTGTTCGACTCGCCGCGCTCGGAGAGCAGCTGGCGGCAGGCCTGCGCGAGCTTCCAGACCTCGTCGCGCTCGACGCTGTCGCGACGCAGATTTCGGATCACGTCGAGCATCGTCGGCTCCGGGTCGGGTCGGTCGGGTCAGCCGAGCAGCAGCCCGCCGTCGACCGGGATGGTGTGGCCGACCACGTAGGCCGCGAGCGGCGAGGCGAGAAAGAGCGCCGCGCCCGCCATGTCCTGCGGCGTGCCGAGGCGCCCGGCGGGGATCCGGGCGAGCGCGGCCTCGAGACGCTTCGGGTCGCTGGTGGTGACCCGAGTCATCTTGGTGGCGACGAACCCCGGCGCGATGCCGTTGACGCGGATGCCGTCGGCCGCCCACGCGTCGGCGAGCGTGCGCACCAGCCCGACCGCGCCGGCCTTCGAGGCGCCGTAGGCCGGGTTGCCTCGGGTCGCGTGGAACGCGGCGGTCGAGCTGACGACGATCGCGCTGCCGCCCGAGGCCTTGAGCATCGGGTGGAAGGCCATGCAGCACGCCATCACGCTGGTCAGGTTCACGTCGAGCACCTGGCGGAAGCCCGGCATCGCGTACTCGCCACGCTTGTAGAGCACGACGCCCTGCGACATCACCAGCACGTCGAGCGACTCGAAGGCCGCGGCCGCCCGCGCGACCGCGGCGTCGTCGGCGACGTCGACGCTCGCGTAGTCGAGGCCCGCGAGGTCCGAGCCCGACTCGACGGCATAGTCGGCGGCGCTGGCGCGCGTGCCCCACACGGCCACCGATGCGCCGCGCGCGAGGAACGCGCGCGCGATGCCGTTGCCGATGCCGGAGGAGCCGCCGACGACGAGCACGCGCCGGCCGGTGAAGTCGAGGGGATGGTCGGGAAGGCTCATGGGCGCGGTGCGAGTGCGGGGACAGGATCGGGGGGCGGCGCGGGCCGCAGCAGCAGCCAGAGGCCGGCCGCGGCCATCGGGATCGACAGCAGCTGGCCCATCGACAGGCCGCCGGCCAGCAGGCCGAGGAACGCGTCGGGCTCGCGCGCGAACTCGGCGAGGAAGCGCAGCACGCCGTAGCCGAGCAGGAACAGGCCCGAGACGCGGCCGACCGGGCGCGGCCGCGACGAGAACCACCAGAGCAGCGCGAACAGCAGCAGGCCCTCGCCGGCGAACTGGTAGAGCTGCGACGGATGCCGCGGCACCGCGGTGCCCGACTGCGGGAAGACCATCGCCCACGGCAGGTCGGTCGCGCGGCCCCAGAGCTCGCCGTTGATGAAGTTGCCGAGCCGCCCGGTGGCGAGGCCCACCGGCACCAGCGGCGCGACGAAGTCCATCAGCTTCAGCCACGGCAACCCGCGCTTGCGCGCGAACCACGCGCAGGCGACCAGCACGCCGATCAGCCCGCCGTGGAACGACATCCCGCCCTGCCAGACCGCGAACGCCTCGAGCGGATGCTGCAGGTAGTAGGCGGGCTTGTAGAACAGCACGTAGCCGAGCCGCCCGCCGACGACGACGCCGAGCACGCCGTGGAACAGCAGGTCCTCGACGTCGGAGGGGCCGAGCCCGGTCGCGGGGCCGTGGAAGGTCCGCGTGACGCGCCAGCGACCGAGCAGGTAGAACGCGGCGAACGCGACCAGGTACATCAGGCCGTACCAGCGGATCGCGAGCGGGCCGAGCTGCAGCGCGATCGGGTCGAACTCGGGATGGGTGAGCATCGTGTCGTGCGCGCGGACCCGTGCGGGGCGGTGCCTATAATCGGCGGCCATTCTCCCACGACTCGCGCGGCCCCCCCCGGCGTGCGGCCCCGGATCCCGATGACCCCGACGAGCGTCCGCCTCCCGATGTCGGCCGCGCTGCGCATCGCGTGCCGCGCGGCGCTCGCGCTCGCCGCGGCCTGCGTCGCGGGAGCGCTGCCGGCGCAGCCGCACGACAACCCGGCGGCGCGGACCGAGCCCGCGACCGCCGCGCGCACCGTCGTGCCCGACCGCAACCGCGCTCAGGACACGCCCACCGGCCTGTCCTACGGCGACGCACGAGCGCGCGGCGACGCGCCCGTCGACCCGGAGGTGCTCGCCGCGCCGCCGGTGCCGATCGGCGCTCCGGGCTGGTCGATCGCGCTGCACTACGGCGCGGTGCCACCGCTCGACGAGCTGCGCGCCTTCGATGTCGTCGTCGTCGACCCGGACCACCGCAACGACCCGGTCGTGCATCGCGCGCGCGCCAGCGGGCGATCCGAGCTCTTCGCGTACGTGTCGGTCGGCGAGATCCACCCCTCGCGCGAGTACGCCGCGCAGGCGCCCGCGGGCCTGCTGGTCGCCGACAACGCCGCCTGGGGCAGCCGCGTCGTCGACCAGTCGCACCCCGCGTGGCCCGAGTTCCTCGTCGAGCGGATCGTCGCGCCGCTGTGGGCGGCCGGTTACCGCGGCTTCTTCCTCGACACGATGGACTCGTGGCAGCTGGCCGCCCGCGACGACGCCGCGCGCGAGGCGCAGCAGGCCGGCCTCGCGCGCGCGATCGAGGCGCTCGCGAAGCGCTTCCCCGACGCGCGGCTGATCGCCAACCGCGGCTTCGAGGTGCTGCCCCGGATCGCGCCGCGCCTGTCGGCGGTCGCGGCGGAGTCGCTGTACAAGGGCTGGCGCCAAGGGGCGCGCCGCTTCGAGGACGTGCCGCCGGCCGACCGCGAGTGGCTGCTCGCGCGGCTCGCCGAGGTCCGCGACCGGTACCGGCTGCCGACGATCGCGATCGACTACCTGCCCCCCGGGGATCGCGAGGCGATGCGCGAGACCGCGCGCCGGATCGGCGCGCACGGCGTCGTCCCGTACGTCTCCGACCCCGCGCTCGAGACGGTCGGCATCGGCGCGATCGAGGTCGTGCCGCGGCGCATCCTGGTGCTGTACGACCAGGCGCCAGAGGCCGACCCGGCGGCCTCCGACGTGCATCGATTCCTGTCGATGCCGCTGCAGTGGCTCGGCTATCGTGTCGAGCTCTGGAACGTGCGCCAGCGCCCGCCGCCCGCCGGACCGCTCGCCGACCGGTACGCCGGCGTCGTCGCCTGGTTCAACGGCAACACCGCCGGCCGCGGCTGGGACCTGCCCGGCTGGGTCCGCGGCGTGCGCGCCCAGGGCCTGCGGATCGCGTTCGTCAACGGCTTCGGCGCGACGCTGCAGGCGGGCGGGCTCGGCGCGACGCTCGGGCTGGTGCCGTTCGCCGGCCGCGTCGACACCCCGCTCGAGATCCGCGAGCGCGACCCGATCGTCGGCCACGAGATCCAGCCCTCGCCGACCCGCAACGAGCTGCAGCCGCTGACCGCCCGTGGCGTCGTGCGGCCGCTGCTGCGGCTGGCCGACGCGCGCGGCACGGTCTTCGACGCGGCCGCGATCACCGACTGGGGCGGCTTCGTGCTGTCGCCGTTCGCCGTCGTCGAGCTGCCCGGCCGCGACGCGCAGCGCTGGGTCGTCGAGCCCTTCGAGTTCCTGCGCGCAGCGCTCGCGCTGCCCGCGATCCCGGTGCCCGACCCCACGACCGAGACCGGCCGGCGCCTGCTGATGATCCACGTCGACGGCGACGGCTTCGCGTCGCGCGCGGAGCTGCCCGGCGCGCCGTTCGCCGCCGAGGTGATGCTGCGCGACTTCATCGCCCGCTACCCGGTGCCGCACACCATCTCGGTGATCCAGGGCGAGACCGCGTCGACCGGCGTCTACGCGGCGCTGTCGCCCGCGCTCGAGGAGATCGCGCGCCGGATCTTCGCGCTGCCGCAGGTCGAGCCGGCCACCCACTCCTACTCCCACCCGTTCTTCTGGCGACAGGCGGTGGCCGGCGAGACCGACCGGCGCTACACGCTCGCGGTGCCGGGCTACGCGTTCGACCTGGACGCCGAGCTCTCGGGCTCGGCGAAGTACATCGACGACCGCCTGCTGCCCCCCGGAGGCCGGCGCACCGGCGTCTTCCTGTGGACCGGCGACTGCGCTCCGCCACCGGTCGCGATCGCGCGGGCCTGGCTGAGCGGGCTGCTGAACATGAACGGCGGCGAGACCACGATCACCAAGGCCAACCCGACGCTGACCGCGGTCGCGCCGATGTCGATCCGCAAGGACGGCTGGCTGCAGGTGCTGGCGCCCAACCAGAACGAGAACGTCTACACGAACCTCTGGACCGGCCCGTTCTGGGGCTTCGAGCGGGTGATCGAGACGTTCCAGATGACGGAACGGCCGCGGCGCCTGAAGCCGGTCAACATCTATTACCACACCTACTCCGCCGGCAAGCAGGCGTCGATCGCGGCGCTGCGCAAGGTCTACGACTGGGCGATGGGGCAGCCGCTGCACCCCGTCCACGGCTCGGACTGGATCCGGCGGATCGTCGACTTCGAGGGCTTCGTGGTCGCCCGCGACACGCTGCGCCCGGGCCGATTCAAGCTGGTCGGCGACGGTGATCTCGGCACGGTCCGGCTGCCCGCAGGCGCGCCCGGGGACATCGACCTGGCCCGCAGCGAGGGCGTCGCGGGCTGGCGGACGGGCCCGGACGGGCGCTGGATCCACCTCGCCGCGCCGGTCGCCTGGTTGGTCGCCTCGGAGGGGGTCGGCGGTGTCGACCCGCCGTTCGTCCTCGAAGGCAACGGTCGGGTGGATCGCCTCCGACGAACGGCCGACGGCGTCGAATTTCGCTTCACTTCGCGGGTTCCCGGCGAAGTGACCCTGTCGCACCCCCCTTCTTGCAGGATCACCGTCGGCGACCGCTCAGCGGAAGGCAAACGGATGGCCGGATTCGACCTCTTACGATCCGGCCACGATGTCTACCGCTACACCCTCCCCCGGGACGTCCGGCCAGGAGGGGTCGTGGTTTCGGTCGGCTGCCGAAGATGAGCGGCTCCGGCTGTTCACCGGCCCCTCGATCGCCGCGTTCTGCGCCGCGATGGCGCTCGCGCTGTGGCTCGCCCTGCCCGGCGCGTCGCTGGTCGAGCGCCTGTCGCAGTCCTCGCGCAGCGACCTGCTGACGGTCGCCTACCTGCGCGCCTGGCTCGCGGCCGAGCCCGACGACCTGCCGCTGCAGATCGCGCTCGCGCGCAAGCACCTGGGCCTCGGCGACTGGGACGCGGCGATCGCCGCACTCGCCGCGCCGAGCGTCGCCCGCTCGCCGGAGCTGCGCCGCGACGCCCAGTGGCTGAAGATGGAGGTGCTCGAGCGCCGCCTCGCCTCCGCCGCGCCGGAGGCCCCTGAACGGGCCGCCGCGGAGGTCGACGTGACCGCCCAGCTGTCGGTGATCGCCACGATGGAGGTCGAGCGCGCGACCGACGCGGCGACGCTCGAGCCGCTCTGGCAGCGGGCGCTGGCCTCGGGCGACGCTGCGCTCGTGCGCCGGCTGTTCGACGCGCGGGCCCGGCTCGCGCCACCGTCCGGCACCGCCCCGGACGCCTGGTACGCACGGCTCTCGGCCGAGGCGGAGCGGTTCGCCGATCCGCTCGAGGCCGTGCGGCTGCGCTGGGCAGCGTTCGACGCCGCGACCTCCGACGACGTCCGGCGCGTGCACCTGTTCGCCGCCGTCCGCCTGCTCCAGGCCGCCGACCGCACCGCCCAGGCCTTCGCCGAGGCCGACGCCCGGATCGGCCGGCTGCAGCCCGACGCCGGCCTGATGAAGTTCATGGTGAAGCTCGCGATGGCCGCGGGCCGGCCAGACCTCGCGGACCGCTACGCTCGCGAGATGCTGAAGTTCGCGCTGCTGCGCCAACTCGAGGCGCTGCAGGCCGCGGACGACGCGCCCGCGCTGCGGACCGTCTCCACCGAAGCCGCCGCCGCGCCCCGGGCACCCCGGCCGCACCTGCCCTTCGACGACGCGACCTACGCCCTCGCCTACGAGGTGTTCCTCGCCAACCGCAACGTCGCCGACGCCTGCGAGGTCGCCGCGGCGGCCGTGCGCAACGTGCCGGACGATGCGACCTGGCGGCGCCGGCTCGCGCAGGCGGCCGACTGGTCGAACCGCCCGGTCGCGGCGCTCGAGCAGTGGCTGTGGCTCGCCCGACGCAGCGGCGCCGAGAGCGAGTGGACCCGCGTCGAGCAGCTCGCCACCGGGGTCCGCGACAACGTCGTGATGCTCGAGGCCCTGCGCGTGCGCGCCGCGCGCGGCGGCGACGAGGCGCTCGACCTGCGGATCGCGAAACTGATCGAGGACGAGGGCCAGCCGCGCGAGGCGATCGCCTGGCTCGAGGAGCGGATCGCCGCGCGCGGCGTCGCGCGCAGCCGCACGCTGCTCGAGCACCAGATGGCGCTGAACGAGGCGCTCGGCGACCTCGATGCGGTGCTGCGCGCACTCGATCGCGCCGACGCCGAGGCCGGCCCCGACACGGCGCGTGCGCTGCGGCGCGCGACGGTGCTGCTCGACCGCGGCGACGTGCGCGGCGCGTTCGCGTCGCTGCACCGGCTGCGCGACCGGGTCGCCGCGCTGTCCGAGGCCCCCCAGCTGCCGCACGCGGCCGGCGACACCGAGCGGATCACCTGGTGGCACCTGTACGCGCGGCTCGCCGAGCAGCTGCAGCGCGAGGACGACGCCGACTTCGCCTACCGGCTGCTGGTGCGGCTCGAGCGCGCCGGCCCCGACGAGCTCGCCGAATGGAGCGGCCTGCTCGAGCACCGCTCGCTGCACGCGGCCGCGGTCGTCGCCGAGCACGCGTGGCGCGCGGGCCATCGCCCGCTGCACGGCGAGCGCGCGTTCTCGCTGTGGCTGCGGCTCGGCGACTTCGGCGCGCTCGACCGGATCGGCCGAGACATGGCGCCCGGCCAGCTCGCGACGCTGCAGCGCGACGTCGGCTACCTGCAGGCGCTGTCGACCCACCTGCAGTCGATCGGCGACGACACCGGCGCGCGGCGCGCGCTGCAGCGGGCGCTCGAGCTCGAGCCCGGCGACCCGCGGCTGCGTGCCGCGCTGATGTGGATGCTGCTCGCGCAGCGCAACGCGGAGACGCTGCGCACCGCGCTGCTTCAGGGCGAGGGCCGCGCCGAGCGCGAGCCCGCGCTGTGGGGCGTGCACGCGGCCGGCTGGATGGCGCTCGACCAGCCGCAGCGCGCGCTGCGCTGGTTCGTGCGGCAGGCCCGCCGCGGCAGCGACGACTACCTGTGGCAGCTCGGCTACGCCGACTGCCTCGAGCAGAACGGCATGCCCGACGCCGCCTGGACGGTGCGCCGCCGCGCGTGGACCGAGCTGCGCGCGCTCGCGCCGGCCGATCGCGACGCGAGCCCGTGGCGGCGCCAGGCGGCGCTCGCGTTGGCAACGCGATTCGCGCCGGCCGACTCGGCCCGCGCCGTGCTGCGCCGGCTCGGCGAGGACGTCACCGCCGCGACGATCGCCGAGCGCCGCGAGGCCGCCGCGCCGCGCCGCGCGGAGATCGACCCGCCCCCCGCCGACGCCGCCGAGCTGCTGCGGCGCGTCGACGCCGTGCTCGCCACGCCGCGCCGCGGTGTCGAGGTCGCGTCGCTCGCGTCGGCCGCGGGCTCGAGCGCCGAGGTCGTCTCGGACGCTTCCGAGCGGCTCGAGTCGCGCGCCGTCGTCTCCGGCGGTCGCGAGCTGGTGCTGTCCTGGATGCTGAGCCGCGAGTCGTCGGACGCGGCACGCGCCTGGCTGCTGTCGCGCTACGCGACCCAGGTCACGCGTCCCGGCTGGGCCCGTCTCGCGATCGCGTTGGACACCGGCGACCGGGAGGCGCTCGCGACCCTCGTCGACGCGCTGCCCGACTGGCTGCCGCGCGCCGAGCAGGTCGAGGCGCTGCAGCGCACCGGGCGGATCGCCGAGGCGCAGACGCTCGCGTGGAACCTGCACGACGA
Organism: Burkholderiaceae bacterium; assembly: GCA_044371545.1. Lineage (GTDB taxonomy): Bacteria > Pseudomonadota > Gammaproteobacteria > Burkholderiales > Burkholderiaceae_E > UBA4615. Next base: position 12,295 of record JBILTM010000052.1, on the reverse strand, counting down.
ACGCCCCGCGATAGACGACGCGCATCGGCGCGTCGTCGACACGATGCTGCCGGACGCGTCGCACGCCTCGGTCGAGCTCGCCGGCGGACAGATCGGCACGCTCGGCCTGCGGACCACGCGGCTGCAGGTGCGCCGGAGCATGGCCCCAGGGATGTCGGTCGGCGCGCTCGTCGACGTCGACGCGCAGCACGCGCTCGAGCCCGCGCAGCTGCTCGACGTGCCCGACACGGCGCTGCGCGTCGCGGCGACCGCGCACTGGCGGGGCACGTCGATGCAGGCCGATGCAGAGCTCTCGGCGTACTCGTCCGTGAAGGATCGCGTCGGTGCGCGGATCGCGCTGCGCGGCCCGCCCGAGTCGGACCGCGGTCCGTCGGCCGTCGTCGGGCTGCGCCAGGTCGCGACCGAGTCGGCGCCGCTGCGCGTGGCCGGCATGAAGGACGTCGTCGAGCTGCGATGGACCCAGCCGTTCACCGGGCGTGACCGCATCGTCGCCGGCGTCGCGCCGACCCGGCTGATGTCGCAGGACGGCTCGACGCTCGGCACCGGCACGGTGTGGACGCTCGAGGCCTCGCATCGCCTGAGGATGGAGTACCCGGACCTCGCGCTGAAGGCGATCGCGACGGTGTCGGACTGGCGCGCGCGCACCGTCGCCGACACGCTGGTCGCGCCCCGTGTGCCCGCCGAGCTCGGCGATCCGACGCCCACCGTCGTGCCCACGGCCTCGAGCGAGATCGCGGTCGGCGTGTCGTTCGGCGAGACGGTCGCACAGACCTACAGTCGCGCGCTCAGGCCGTTCGGCGAAGTGCTGCTGCGCGCGAACTCGGTGACCGGCGCCGGCTATGCGCTGCGCGCGGGGCTCACCACCTCGCTTCTCGGCACCGACCGGTTCAGCGCGTTCCTCGGCCTGCTCAGCCCCACCCCCGGATTGCCCGACGGCGTTCGCATGTTCGGCATCGCCTATCATCTGCCGGTCCGATGAAGACCCACTCCGTCAGCTCCTCCGCACCGAGCGCAAGGCGCCGAGCCCTCGTCGCGCTGCCGCTCGCGCTCGCCGCGTGCTCGACCGTTTCGGTGCCGCGCGCTCCGACGCTCGACAGCAGCGCGTCCTGGGCATTGTTGCCGATGGTGAACCACACCGAGACGCCGCAGGCCGGGCTGCGCGCCGAGGCGATCCTCGAGAGCCTGCTGCGCAACGGCGGCATCACGACGCTGCGCCGCTATCCGAGCTCGATCGGCGGCGATGCGCTGTTCGAGCCGAGCGAGCGCAAGGGCGTCGACCAGGCGCTCGACTGGGCGCGCTCGCAGAACATGCGCTACGCCGTCACCGGCACGGTCGACGAGTGGCGCTACAAGGTCGGCGTCGACGGCGAGCCCGCGGTCGGCTTCACGCTGCAGGTGCTCGACGTGCCCACCGGCCGCGTGCTGTGGTCGGCCGCGGGCGGGCGCACCGGGTGGAGTCGCGAGGCGCTCTCCGCGGTCGCCCACCAGCTGCTGACGCGCCTGTCGGCGCCGCTGGTCGCGGCCGCGCGGTGACGATGGCCGAAGGCACCGGCCGCGCACGGGTCGGCGGGTCGCTCGCGGCCCGCGTCGGCCGGCTGCTGCGCTCGGGCCGACCGCGCGACGACGCGGCGTTCAGGCTGCACCTCGTCGAGTCGGCGGTGCTGACCGCGGCGGCGATCGGCCTGTCGGCGTGGCTCGCGCCCGATGATCCGTTCGGAGTACGCGCCGGATTCCCGTGGCTCTGGCTGATGCCCGCGGTGCTCGCGATGCGCTTCGGCACGGTGATCGGGCTCTTCGCGGGCGGGCTGATCGCGGGCGCCTGGTTCGCGGTCGGCGCGGCCTGGCCGGTGCTGCGCTCGGTCTTCCCGCAGCACTACTTCCTCGGCGGGCTCGTGCTCGTCGTCGCCTGCGGGCAGTTCGCCGACGTCTGGCACGAGCGGCTGCGCAAGGTCCGCGAGGCCAATCACTTCCTGTCGGAGCGGCTGCAGGCGCTGACCCGCTCGCACTTCCTGCTGCAGCTGTCGCACCAGCGCATCGAGAACGAGCTGCTGGTGCGGCCGGTGACGCTGCGCGACCTGCTCGGCGAGCTGCGCACCGCGATCGGACGCGAGCCCGGCGAGCTGCCCGGCGGCCGCTACCTGATGCAGATGCTGTCGCAGAGCTGCGAGCTCGAGGCGGCGTCCCTGCACCCTGTACGCGAGGGCCGCCCGCTGCCCGACGGGCAGGCGCGGCTCGGCGAGGGCGCGCCGCTCGACGCCGACGACCCGCTGGTGCGCGCGGCGCTGACGACCGACCGCCTCGCGCACGTGCAGGCCGACCAGGCCGCCGCGCTCGACAGCCGCTACCTCGTCTGCGCACCGGTCGATGCGAGCGACGGCGAGCGCGTCGCGCTGCTCGCGGTCGAGCGACTGCCGTTCTTCGCGCTGAACCTCGAGAACCTGCAGCTGCTGACGGTGCTGCTCGGCTACTGGGCCGATGGGCTGCAGGCCCGCACGCTGGTGCGCCGCGTGCACGCGCTGCGGCCCGACTGCCCGGCGGACTTCGCGCTCGAGGTGGTGCGCCTGGGGGCGCTGCGCCGCAACTCCGACATCGACTCGGCGCTGGTCGCGCTGGTCTTCGACCGCAGCGCGGAGAGCACCAACCTCGCCGGGCAGGTCCGCCGGATGCCGCGCAGCCTCGACATGGTCTGGGAGATCGAGACGCGCGATCACCACGTGATGATCCATCTGCTCGCGCTCGCCGGGCCCGCGGCGATCGAGGGCTTCCTCGCTCGGATCGAGGGCGCGCTGCGCGCCCAGTTCGACACCGACTTCCAGCGCGCGCGCATCGGCGTGCAGGTCGCGCGGCTCGGCGAAGCCGAGCCCGAGTCGACGCTCGACGACCTGCTGAACCGCTGCCGCGTGGCCGTGCCCACGCGCATCGGCGCGATCGGGTCGCCGCCCCCGGGCCCCCCGGCCCCGCCGGCCGCGCCCGCCGGGTCGCCCTCCACCTCGCCCGCGCCGGCCTCGGCCGACGCCTGACCCGCGACCGGCCCGTCGTGTCCGTGCTCGCCGCCCCGATCCCGATGCCCGCGCCGGCCCCCGCGGGCCGGGGCGCGTCGCTCGCGCTCGCCGCCGGCATCGCGGTCGCGACCGCGGTCGACGTCGTCGCCGTCGGCCACGCGGCGCTCGTCGCCGACGACGCGCGCGCACTCGCGATCGACGGGGCCGCCCATGTCGTCGCGAGCCTCGTGCTGTCGGCGCTGCTGTGGCGCACGCTGCCTGCGTCGCTGCGCACGCCGCGCGGCCCCGCGATCGCCGCGCTGGTCACCCTGAACCTGTTCGTGCCGACGCTCGCCGCCTGGGTCCGCGCCGCGGTCGCGATCGGCCACCGCTTCGCGCGCGCGGTCGACGACGCGCCGATCGGACTGGTCGACGCGCCCGAGTACACATCGACCCGCGAGCGCGACCCGACCGGTGTGCGGGCCGGCCAGATCCGCGCTCAGCTGACCAGCGGCGAGGCGCCGCCGTCGGCGCGCCTGTCGGCGCTGCTGTCGATCCAGGACGCGCCCGGGCGCATCACCTCGGACATCCTGCGCCAGCTGCTCACCGACCCGTTCGAGGACATCCGGCTGCTCGCCTACGGCATGCTCGACAAGAAGGAGAAGTCGGTCAGCCAGCGCATCCTCGCCGAGCAGGCGGCGCTCGCCGAGGCGCGGGCCGACGGCGCCGACCCCGCGGGTCGCGCGGACCGCCTGCACGGGGCGCACAAGCGGCTCGCCGAGCTGCAGTGGGAGCTCGTCTACCAGAAGCTCGTGCAGGGCGACCTGCTGCGCTTCACCGCGCGCGAGGCCTGGCGCCACGCGCACGACGCGCTCGCGCTGCGCGCGGACGACGCAGGTCTCTGGTACCTCGTGGGCCGCCTCGGCCTCGAGGCCGACGAGCCCGCCGCCGGGCGCGCGGCGCTCGAGCGCGCGGCCGGCCTCGGCTTCCCGCGCGAGCGGCTCGTGCCCTGGCTCGCCGAGTACGCGTTCCGCGAGCGGCGCTTCGACGAGGTCCGCACGCTGTTCGCCTCGCTCGCGACCCCGCCCGACGCACTGCGCGTCGCCGCCGCATACGCGTACTGGAAATTCTGATGACCACGACGAACGCCCTGCCCCGTGCCGAGTCGGTCGACGTGATGCTGCTGCTCGAGGGCACGTTCCCGTACGTGTCCGGCGGCGTGTCGAGCTGGGTCAACCAGATCGTCCGCGGCTTCCCGGAGTACCGCTTCGGCGCGGTGTTCCTCGGCAGCCGGCCGGACGACTACGGCGACATGCGCTACACGCTGCCCGACAACTTCGTGCACCTCGAGGTGCACCACGTGCAGGACGTGCGCGAGCCGCCGGCCGCGGCGAGCCACCGCGGCGACGCGAAGGCGTTCGAGCTGAACGCGGCGCTGCACGAGACGCTGCGCGCGGCGCGCGGCGGACCGGGCGCGCAGGGCGCGATCGCACCGGGCAACCCCGGCGAGCTGCTGCGCGGGATGGTGCCGATGCTCGCCGACGGCGAGCCGCTGTCCGAGCGCGCGTTCCTCTACAGCGAGCGCTCGTGGGAGTTCGTCACCGACCAGTACCGGCGCTTCTGCACCGATCCCTCGTTCGTCGACTACTTCTGGACGGTGCGGATCATGCACGCGCCGATCTGGATGCTCGCCCGCATCGCGCGCTCGCTGATCCCGGCGAAGTGCTACCACAGCATCTCCACCGGCTACGCGGGCCTGCTTGGCGCGATGCTGCGCCAGCGTACCGGGCGACGCCTGCTGCTCTCGGAGCACGGCATCTACACCAAGGAACGCAAGATCGACCTGTTCCAGAGCACCTGGATCGCGGACAACCGCGGCGTGTTCGACAAGGACCCGTCGCAGGTCGCCTACTTCCGGGACACCTGGGTGCGCTTCTTCGAGACGCTCGGACGCATGTGCTACGACGCGTCCGACCGGATCGTCGCGCTCTACGAGACCAACCGGCTGCGCCAGATCGCCGACGGCGCGCCGCCCGAGCGCACCACCAACGTCGCCAACGGCATCAACCTGCCGCGGCTCGCGGCGCTGCGCGACAGGCGGGGCGACGATCCGCCGCCGGTGCTCTGTCTGATCGGCCGCGTCGTGCCGATCAAGGACGTGAAGACCTTCATCCGCGCGATGCGCACCGTCGCCGACCGGCTGCCCGGCGCGCAGGGCTGGATCGCCGGCCCCGAGGACGAGGACCCGGCCTACGCAGAGGAGTGCCACGCGATCGCCGCGAGCCTCGGCCTGCAGGACACGGTGAAGTTCCTCGGCTTCCAGAAGATCGACGACATCCTGCCGAAGGTCGGCCTCGTCGTGCTGAGCTCGATCAGCGAGGCGCTGCCGCTGGTGCTGCTCGAGGGCTTCGCCGCCGGCGTGCCCGCGGTCGCGACCGACGTCGGCTCGTGCCGCCAGCTGATCCAAGGTCTGCCCGGCGACGACGCCGCGATCGGCTCGGCCGGCGACGTGGTGCGCATCGCCGACCCCGAGGCGCTCGCGGGCGCGGCACTGCGGCTGCTCGAGGACCCGGCCGCGTGGCGCGCCGCGCAGGCCGCCGGCATCCGGCGCGTCGAGTCGCTCTACACGCAGGACATGATGTTCGGCCGCTACCGCGAGCTCTACGCGTGGGCGCTGCAGGACCCGAAGGGCGCCGCCCCCGGCGAAGGCTGGACGGGAGGCGCATAGGGCCATGGCCGGCATCGGCTTCGAGCTCCGGCGGCTGATCCAGCGCGACTCGCTGCTGTCGCTGCTGCGTGCCTACGGCTTCGCCGGCGTGATCAGCTCCGGGCCGTGGGTGCTGTCGATCATCGGCATGCTCGCGATCGGCTTCATGAGCGTCGGCGTCGTCGTGCCCGACGCGCTGGTCATGCAGTTCCAGGTGACCGTCACCTTCCTGATCGCGGCGAGCCTGATCCTCACCGGCTTCTTCCAGCTCGCGTTCACGCGCTTCGTCGCCGACCGGCTGTTCGAGCACCGCCGCGACGTGATCCTGTCGAACTACCACGGCGTGCTGTGGGTCGTCGCCGGCCTGTCCGGGACGCTCGGGATCGCCGTCGCGGTGCTGCTGTTCCCCGAGCAGTCGATCGCCTACCGGATGCTCGCGCTCGCAGGCTTCGTGCTGCTGTCGCTGATCTGGATCGCGACGGTCTTCCTGTCCGGCATGAAGCAGTACATGACGATCGTCTGGCTCTACCTGCTCGGCTACGGCGCGACCGTCGGCTTCGCGGTGGTGCTGCGGCCCTGGGGCCTCGAGGGCCTGCTCGCCGGCTTCGTCGCCGGCCAGGTGCTGCTCTTCGCCGGCATGCAGGCGATGATCGTGCGCGAGTTCCCGTCGCCACGCTTCGTGTCCTTCGAGTGCTTCGGCGAGCAGCTGCGCTACCCGACGCTCGCCTGGATCGGCTTGCTGTTCAACCTCGGCGTCTGGATCGACAAGTTCATCTTCTGGGCGTGGCCCCCGACCTCGGAGTCGGTGATCGGCCCGCTGCGCGCGTCGATCATCTACGACCTGCCGGTTTTCCTCGCCTACCTGTCGATCATCCCCGGCATGGCGGTCTTCCTCGTGCGGATCGAGACCGACTTCGTCGAGCACTACGACGGCTTCTACGGGGCGGTGCGCGGCGGCGGCTCGCTGCAGACGATCGAGCGGCACCGCAACGGCATGGTCACGACGGTGCGCACCGGCCTGTTCGAGATGATCAAGATCCAGGCGATCGCGGTGCTGCTGCTGTTCGTCGCCGGCGAGCGCCTGCTCGCGTGGCTCGGCATCTCCGACCTGTACCTGCCTCTGCTGTACGTGCAGGTGATCGCCGCCGGCCTGCAGGTGCTGTTCCTGTCGGTGCTGACGGTCTTCTTCTACCTCGACAAGCGCCGCGTCGTGCTCGGGCTGTGCGTGCTGTTCGTCGTCGCGAACGCGGGGCTCACCTCGCTGTCGCTGCAGCTCGGGCCGCAGGCCTTCGGCTACGGCTTCGCGCTGTCGCTGCTGCTGTGCGTGACCGTCGGCTTCGTCGCGCTCGCGCGCAGCTTCGCGCGCCTCGAGTACTCGACCTTCATGCTCCAGTAGCCGCGTCGACGCGCTCGGGACCGGGCGCGCCGCCCAGCTCGGCGATCACCCGGCTCACGTCGAGCGGCTTGACCCAGTAGTCGTCGAAGCCCTGGTCGCGGGCGCGCGCGATGCTCTCGGCGGTCGCGTCGGCCGACACGAGCACCACCCGCAATGACGCCCAGCGCGGGTCGTCCTTCAGCAGCCGGTGCAGCTCCAGCCCGTGGATCCCGGGCAGGTCGTTGTCGAGCAGCAGCAGGTCCGGCGCGAACCCGCCGATCGACGCGAGCGCCTCCTCGCCGGTCTCGACGACCTTGAGCACCAGCCCCGGCACCTGTCGCGCGATCTGGCTCATCAGCAGGCCGTTGAGCCGGTTGTCCTCGACGTACAGCACGCGGCGCGGCACGGGCGCCAGCTCCGCCGCCGGCGTCCCGTCGGCTGCGCGGCGGTCCGCCGGGTCGCGCGGGTCGGGGCCGGATACCCCCTCGGGCGCGGCCGGCAGGTGCACCGTGAACGTCGTGCCTCGACCGGGCTCGCTGTCGACGGCGATCGAGCCGCCCATCGCCTGCGCGAGGCCCTGCGCGATCGACAGCCCGAGCCCGAGGCCCTCGGCGCCGTCGCCGTCGCCGCGGGCGAGCCGCTCGAACGGCCTGAAGATGCGGGCAGCCTCCTCGCGCGTGAAGCCGGGCCCGGTGTCGGTGACCGTGATCCGAGTCAGGCCGTCGCCGCGGTCGGCCTCGGCATCGATCCGCACCCGGCCCTGCGGCCGGTTGTACTTGACCGCGTTCGACGCGAGATTCAGCAGGATCTGGCGCAGCCGCGTCGCGTCGCCGAGCACGCGCAGCCCGTCGCGCACGCGCCCGCACTCCAGCCCGATGCCGTGGCCGGCCGCCTGCGGCGCGATCATCCTCAGGCAGTCGCGCATCACCGTGGCCACCTCGACCGGCTCGCTACGGATCGCCAGCCGGCCGGTCTCGACCTGGGACATGTCGAGCAGGTCGTCCAGCAGCGCGGCGAGGTGCTCGCTCGCGGTCAGCACGTGGCCGAGTATCGCGCGGCGCGCCGGCGGCTCTCCGTCGGCCGCCTCGCGCTGCATCACCTGGGCGAGCCCGCGGATCGCGTTGAGCGGCGTGCGCAGCTCGTGGCCCACCCGCGACAGGAACTCGCTCTTGGACCGGTTGGCGAGCTCGGCCGCGGTCTTCAGCCGCGCCGCCTCCTCCGCGTGCCGCAGCGCGGTCACGTCCTGCCGGACCGCGACCAGGCGACGCGAGCGGTCCGCCACGGTGGGCTCGAGCGCGACCGCGATCGACATCCTGAAGAGGCGCCCCTCGGGGCCGCGCATGCCGACCTCGTCGCGGAAGACGTCGACCTCGCCGTCCCAGACCGCGCGCAGCCCGGCCTCGAAGCCCGGCCGGTCGTCCGGCTCGATCATCGCCAGCGCCGCATCGACCCGCTCGGGCACCTCCGGCGAGTCGTCGCCGGGCGGCGCATCGACGACCGACGCGATCGTGCCGGCCTCGAGGTCGATCTCGCAGACCTTGAGCCGCGCGGCCGAGGTCGCGAGCCGCAGCCGGCGGACCGCGTCGACTGTGGCCCGGTGCTCGGCGCGCAGCTCCGAGATGTCCTGCCCGACGCTCGCGATGCTGCCGTCGGACAGCCGCCGGTCGCGCACGACGAGGTCGCGGCCGCGCACCCGGATCTCCATCGGTTCACCGCAGGCCTCGCGGTGCGCGAGTCGCTCCGCGACGAACGCGTCTTCGCGCCCGGCGGCCGATTCGATCGCGCCGGTCGCGATCTGGTTCTGCAGGTGCGACATCCAATCGGCAGGCACGGGTGCGCCGGGCGCGAGGTTGACGGCGCGCCAGTGGGCGTTGGTGTGCACGATGCGCCCCTGCGCGTCCGTCAGCACGAACGCCTCGTCGAGCACCTCGATCGCCTCGTTGAGCCGCCGCTCGGCCACGCTCGTGGTGAGGCTCGCCTCGCTCGCTTCGGTGACGTCGCGCGACACGCCGCGATAGCCGCCGAACCTCCCGGAGGCATCGCGGACCGGCACGCCGCTCTTGACGACGACGCGCGTGCCGCCGGGCGTGGCCCGGCGCACGCGCAGGTCGCGGAACGGCGTCCGGTCGCGGATCGCCGCGAGCGCGCGGGCGTTCGCCGCGCGCGTCTCGGCGTCGTCGTCGACCAGGCGCTCGACGATCAGGTGGTCCTGGTAGGAGGCGACCGGCACCCCGAGCACCCGCTCGATGTTGTCCGACACCCAGCGCACGCGCAGCCCGTCGGTCTCCCACAGCCAGTCGCCGGAGGACGCGAGGAAGTCGGCGAGCCGCTCCTGCGCGAGCCGCGCGCTGCGCGCCTCGGCGTAGCCCTCGAGTGCGCGGACGGCCATCCCGGCGAGCCGCTGCAGCGTCGCCAGGCCGGCCGCGTCGAGTGTGCGCGGCCGGTGGTCGACGACGCACAGCGTGCCGACCGGCCAGCCCCTCACCCTCAGCGGTACACCGGCGTAGAACCGTGCCCCCATCGCTCCAGTCACCAGCGGGCTGCCGGAGAAACGCGCATCGAGCAGCGCGTCCGGCACGACCAGCGGAGCCGCCCCGGCGATCGCGTGTGCGCAGAACGCGTGCTCGCGGGGCGAGCCCTCCAGCTCGGTGCCGACGGCCGACTTGAACCACTGCCGGTCGGCGTCGACCAGGCTGACCATCGCCATCGGCACGTCGAGCAGCGTGCGGGCCAGCTCGGTCAGGTCGTCGAACGCGGGTTCGGGCGGCGTGCCGAGGATGCCGAGGTCCCGCAGGGTCGCCAGGCGATCTTGTTCTCTGGGCAGCGAAGGGGCTGGCACGAGGCACGTCTCCGGAACGGCGGGTACCGATCTGCCGCGGATCGGTTCACGGCGCACGGCACGAACGGCGGCCCGGCATGGTCACTCCGAGCCCGCCACGATGACACGCTAACCCGAATTGGTCAGACATGGCCGTTGGTCAATCTTTCCAGTTGACCGGCATCAAGCGATCCCGGTCCACATTGCGGAAAACCACGAGGCGGTTCAGCCACGCGCCCGCCCCCAGTGCCCGACGAACCGCGCGAGCGCCGGCGACGGGTCGTCGGCCCGCCAGGCCAGGCCGACCTCGACGTGCGCCGCCCGCCCGGCGGGCTCGCGGTAGACCACCCCGGTCCGGCCGAGGTTGCGCAGGCTCGCCGGCACGACCGCCATGCCCAGCCCGGCGGCGACCAGGCTGACGATCGTCGGCATCTGGATCGCCTCCTGCCCGATCGTCGGCGACAGGCCCGCCCGGGCGAAGAGCGCGAGGATCTCGTCGTGCAGCACCGGCGCCTTGTCGCGCGGGAACACCAGCAGCGGCAGGTCCGCGACCCGGGCGAGGCGCAGCGGGCGGCCCGCGCCCGTGCGCGCCGCCGGATGCGAGGCCGGCAGCGCGAGCAGCAGCGGCTCGCGCAGCACCCGGCGCCACGCGAGCCCGCGGTGCGGCACCGGCAGCATCGCGAAGCCCGCGTCGAGCTCGCCGTCGCGCAGCGCATCGAACTGCGCGTCGCTGGTCATCTCGTGCAGCACCAGCCCGATGCCCGGATGGAGCTGCCGGAACTCGCGGAGCCCCGCGGGCAGGAAGCTGTACTCGGCCGGCGTCACGAAACCGATCCGCAGCGCGCCGACCTCGCCGCGCGCGGCCGCGCGCACCCGCTCCAGCATCTGCGCGTAGCGCGGGAAGAACGCATCGAGCTCACGCACCAGCGCATGGCCGGCCGCGGTCGGCACGACGCCGGTGCGGCGGCGTTCGAGCAGCTGCAGCCCGAGACGCTCCTCGAGCTGCCGGACCTGGATCGACAGCGGCGGCTGCGACAGCCCCAGGCGCGCGGCGGCGCGGCCGAAGTGGCCCTCCTGCGCGACCGCGCGGAAATACGCGAGGCCGCGCAGCTCGATGCCCTGCAGGTCGGCGGGCAGGTCCGGCAGCGATATCTTCTTCATATCGAAAGGGGGCGGTCGCCGCTATTTTACGGATCGCGGTCGGCCACGTACCATCGCCCGCTCCGGGGGCCCCCGCTCCCGCCGCGTACACACCGCCCCGAACACCGACACGGAGACCCGCGATGACCGCGAACCGCCGCTCCCGCAACATCACCGAAGGCGTCGCCCGCGCGCCCAACCGCTCGATGTACTACGCGATGGGGTACAAGAAGAGCGACTTCGCGAACCCGATGATCGGCATCGCGAACGGGCACTCGACGATCACCCCGTGCAACTCCGGCCTGCAGCCGCTCGCGGACGCGGCGGTCGAGGGCGTGCGCGCCGCCGGCGGCAACCCGCAGATCTTCGGCACGCCGACGATCTCCGACGGCATGTCGATGGGCACCGAGGGGATGAAGTACTCGCTGATCTCGCGCGAGGTCATCGCCGACTGCGTCGAGACCGCGGTCCAGGGCCAGTGGATGGACGGCGTGCTGGTGCTCGGCGGCTGCGACAAGAACATGCCGGGCGGCATGATCGGCATCGTGCGGGCCAATGTCCCGGCGATCTACGTCTACGGCGGCACCATCAGACCCGGAAACTGGAAAGGCAAGGACCTGACCATCGTCTCGATCTTCGAGGCCGTCGGCGAGTTCTCGCGCGGCCGGATGAGCGAGGAGGACTTCGAGGGCATCGAGAAGAACTCGGTGCCCGGCACCGGTTCGTGCGGCGGCATGTACACCGCCAACACCATGTCCTCGTCCTTCGAGGCGCTCGGCATGAGCCTGCCCTACGCGTCGACCATGGCCAATGTCGAAGACCCTATCCTGGCCCATACCGCGGAGGCCGCCCGGGTGCTGGTGGAAGCCGTGAAGGCCGACCTCAAGCCGCGCGACATCGTCACCCGCAAGTCCATCGAAAACGCCGTCGCCGTGATCATGGCCACCGGCGGCAGCACCAATGCGGTGCTGCACTTCCTGGCCATTGCCCATGCCGCCGAGGTGGACTGGACCATCGACGACTTCGAGCGCGTGCGCCAGCGCACGCCGGTGCTGTGTGACCTCAAGCCCAGCGGCAAGTACCTGGCCATCGACCTGCACCGCGCCGGTGGCATTCCCGCGGTGATGAAGGAGCTGCTGGACGCCGGCTTGCTGCATGGCGACTGCATGACCATCACCGGCAAGACCGTGGCCGAGAACCTGGCTGCACTGCCGCCGCTGCGCACCGACCAGGACGCCATCCGCCCGGTCACGAACCCGGTGTATGCCGACGGC
>JBILTM010000080.1:0-19963 GCA_044371545.1 Burkholderiaceae bacterium | reverse complement strand
CTCGCCACCGCGGCGCTCGCGAGCGACCCGCTGCGGGGCGCCGCGGCGATGCTCGCCTTCGCCGCCGGCACGGCGGCGAACCTGCTCGCCGCGCAGTGGGTGCTGCACGCGGTCGGCCGCGGCTCGGCGAGGCGCGCGGCGCGCCTGGAGTCCGTGGGCATCCGGATCGGGGGCGCGCTGCTCGCCACGATGGCGATCGCCGCGCTGGTGGCGCTGGCGCTCGGCCAGCCCCACCCGTTCTGCGCGAGCTGAGCGCCGCCCGCGGGCGGCGCCCGGCCGCGGCCGGTCAGGCGCCGGTCACTCGGGCTCGCAGGTCGCGCCGGCGATCTCGCGCAGCCTCGCGGCGTTCTCGATGCTGAGCCGCTTCTGCTCGACCGCGATCACGCCCTCCTCCTGGAGCTTCGATAAGGTGCGGCTGACGGTCTCGAGCTTCAGGCCGAGGTAGTTGCCGATCTCCTCGCGCGTCATCCGCAGGATGAACTCGCGCGGCGAGAAGCCGCGTTGCGCGAAGCGCTGCGACAGGTTCAGCACGAAGGTGGCGATGCGCTGCTCGGCGCGCATCGTGCCGAGCAGCATCATCACGCCCTGGTCGCGGACGATCTCTCGCGACAGCACGCGGTGCAGCTGGCGTTGCAGCCCGTTGAACTCGCGCGTCAGCGACTCGAGCTTCTCGAAGGGGACCACGCAGACCTCGGCGTCCTCGAGCGCGATCGCGTCGCACTGGGAGCTGCCCACGCTGATCGCGTCGAAGCCGAGGATGTCGCCGGGCATCGGGAAGCCGGTGACCTGCTCGCGGCCGTCGTCGGAGGTGACGCGGGTCTTGAAGAACCCGAGGCGGATCGGGTAGACGGCGTCGAACCGGTCGCCGGCGCGGAAGAGCGGCTCGCCGCGCTTGACGCGCCGCCGCGTGGCGACCATGCCGCTCAGCCGGTCGAGCTCGTTGGGGCTCAGCCCCTCGACGAGGCAGATGTCGTGGAGGCCGCAATCGCCGCAATTCACGGCGTGGGCTGCCGCCCCTGCCACGGCCTTGACCGCTGGGATCGGATGCGCTGACACGTTTCTTCACTCCCCGTTGTGACGACTAGTCTACGGCACTTTGACCGGCGTCAAATCGCCCGAAAGAGCCGGGTGTCACGATGGGCCCATGCAGCCGATCGCCGCCCCCGCCCGCCCCTCCGCGAACGATCCCGGGGGGTCGATCGCCCCGCGGGCCGAGCTGATCGAGCGTTTCGACGTCGCCGGGCCCCGGTACACGTCGTACCCGACGGCCGATCGCTTCGTCGAGGCCTTCGACGCGTCGAACCTCGACCAGTGGCTGAGGCAGCGGGCCTCGCTCGGCTGGCGCCAGCCGCTGTCGGTCTACGTCCACGTGCCGTTCTGCGCATCGGTCTGCTACTACTGCGCGTGCAACAAGATCGTCACCAAGGACCACGCCCGCGGCCGGCCCTACGTCGACGACCTGCTGCGCGAGGTCGAGCTCTACGGCGAGCGGCTCGGGCGGCGCGAGCCGGTCAGCCAGCTGCACTTCGGCGGCGGCACGCCGACCTTCCTCGACGGCGCGACGCTGCAGGCCGCGATCGACGGGCTCGAGCGGGTGTTCACGTTCCCCGAGAACGCCGAGCGCTCGATCGAGGTCGACCCGCGTACCGTCGACGTCGCGCGCTTGCGCGAGCTGCACGACCAGCGCTTCAACCGCCTGAGCTTCGGCGTTCAGGACTTCGACGCGGACGTGCAGCAGGCGGTGCACCGCGTGCAGTCGACCGAGCAGGTGTTCGAGCTCACGCGCGCGGCGCGCGAGATCGGCTACGAGTCGATCAACGTGGACCTGATCTACGGCCTGCCGAAGCAGACCGAGTCGAGTTTCCGCCGCACGCTGGACACCCTCGCCGCGCTGCGCCCCGACCGCGTCGCGGTCTACGGCTACGCGCACCTGCCGCAGCGCTTCAAGCCGCAGCGCCGCATCCACGAGGCCGAGCTGCCGAGCGCGCACGACAAGCTGTCGATGATGCGCACCGCGATCCAGTCTCTGACAGAGCACGGCTACGTCTACATCGGCATGGACCACTTCGCGCTGCCCGACGACGCGCTCGCGGTCGCGCAGCGCCGGGGCATGCTCCACCGCAACTTCATGGGCTACACGACGCAGCCCGACTGCGACATGATCGGCCTCGGCGTGTCCGCGATCGGCCGCATGGGACCCTGCTACGCGCAGAACGCCCGCACGCTCGACGAGTACGCCGACGCGGTGCGCGCCGGCCGGCTGCCGATCGTGCGGGGCTGCGAGCTGAGCCGGGACGACATGCTCCGGCGCAGCGCGATCATGTCGATCATGTGCAGCGGCGAGGTGTCGTTCGCCGCCCTCGAGAACACCTTCCTCGTCGACCCCAAGCTCGCCTTCTCCGACGAGCTCGGGCGGCTGCGCGAGTTCCAGGACCTGGGGCTGGTGCGCGTCGACGCGGAGAGCATCACCGTGACGCCGCAGGGACGCTTCTTCGTGCGCCCGATCGCGATGGTGTTCGACCGCTACCTGCGCTCGGCGCTGCAGCGCGCCTCGTATTCCAGGGTGCTCTAGGCACCCTCCACCGACGCGGGGCGCCGGGAACGCGACCCCCCCTCCGGCTCCGCGGCGCGACCACCGCCCGGCGCCGGTTCGTTCCCGGCGCACCTGCGTACCCGACCGGCCTCAGGCCCTCGACTCCAGTGCCTCGACCGCCGGCAGCGTCTTGCCCTCGAGGAACTCGAGGAACGCGCCGCCGCCGGTCGAGATGTAGTCGATCTTCTCGGTGATGCCGAACTTCGAGATCGCGGCGAGCGTGTCGCCGCCGCCGGCGATCGAGTAGCCCGGCGACGCGGCGATCGCGCGCGCGACCGTCTCGGTGCCCTTCGCGAACGCATCGAACTCGAACACGCCGACCGGGCCGTTCCAGACGATCGTGCCGGCGACACCGAGCATCGTCGCGAGCCGCTGCGCGGTCTGCGGGCCGATGTCGAGGATCAGGTCGTCGGCGGCGACGTCGGCGGCCGCCTTCACCGTCGCCGCCGCATCGGCCGCGAAGGTCTTCGCGACGACGACGTCGGTCGGGATCGGCACGTCGGCGCCGCGCGACTTCATCAGCTCGATGATCGCCTTCGCCTCGCCGACCAGGTCGTGCTCGGCGAGCGACCTGCCGATCGGCAGGCCGGCGGCCGCCATGAAGGTGTTCGCGATGCCGCCGCCGACGATCAGCTGGTCGACCTTGACGGCGAGCGACTTCAGGATGGTCAGCTTCGTGGACACCTTGGAACCGGCGACGATCGCGACCAGCGGGCGCTTCGGCGCACCGAGCGCGCGGCCGAGCGCGTCGAGCTCGGCGGCCATCAGCGGGCCGGCGCAGGCCACCGGCGCGAAGCGCGCGATGCCGTGCGTCGTGGCCTCGGCCCGGTGTGCGGTGCCGAACGCGTCGTTGACGTAGACGTCGCACAACGCGGCCATCCTGCGCGCCAGCCCCTCCTCGTCCTTCTTCTCGCCCTTGTTGACGCGGCAGTTCTCGAGCAGCACCACCTCGCCTGCGGCGACCTCGAAGCCGCCGTCGACCCAGTCGCGCTGCAGCCGTACCGGATGGCCGAGCTTCTCGGCCAGCCGCTCGGCGATCGGTGCGAGCGAGTCCTCGGGCTTGAACGCGCCCTCGGTCGGACGGCCGAGGTGCGAGGTCACCATCACCGCGGCGCCGGCGTCGAGGCAGTGCCGGATCGCGGGCACCGACGCGCGGATCCGCGTGTCATCGGTGATCGCGCCGGCGTCGTCCTGCGGCACGTTCAGGTCGGCGCGGATGAAGACGCGCTTGCCCTTCAGGTCGAGGTCGCTGAGTCGCTTGAATCGGATCATGGTCGATCGGCGGGGAGGAGGAAGAGGGGTCGCCGTGCGCGGAGCTCGCGCGGGCGACGATCCGATGATTCTAGCCGCTGACGGACACACCGCCCGTCGGCGATCCGGGGCGTTCGTCGCTGGATCGTGACGTGCTCCACGGGCGGGCCGCATCCTGCCCTCAAGCGGGGCGCCGCATGGCCGACAACCAACCAGCGGCGGCGCGCGCCGCACGAAGGATCCGAGCCCGATGGACGTGGTGATCGTCGACGACAACCCGGTCAACCTGACCGTGATGGAACACCTGGTGAGCCGGGTGGACGGTGCGTCGCCACGCGTGTTCCGGCACAGCGAAGAGGGCCTCAGCTGGTGCAGCGAGCACGATCCGGACCTGGTGATCGTCGACTACCAGATGCCGGACATCGACGGCATGAAGTTCATCGAGCGGATGCGGGCCCTGCCCGGTCGCGACGAACTGCCGCTGCTGATGGTCACCGCGAACACCGACCGCGATCTGCGGCGCGCGGCGCTCGAGGCGGGCGCGACCGACTTCCTGCACAAGCCGGTCGACCGTGCCGAGTTCACCGCGCGCGTGCGCAACATGCTGCGGCTGCGCGCGATGACGCGCCGGCTGACCGACCGTGCGATCGAGCTCGAGCACGCGGTCGCGAAGGCGACGCGCGCGCTCGTCTCCACCGAGCGCGACACGCTGCTGTGCCTGGCGCGCGCCGCCGAGTACCGCGACCCCGAGACCGGCGCGCACGTGCTGCGAATGGCCGAGTTCTCGCGCGCTCTCGCCCGCGCGATGGGCAAGGACGCCGACTACCAGGCGCTGATCCGCAAGGCCGCGCCGCTGCACGACGTCGGCAAGCTCGGCACGCCCGACCAGATCCTGCTCAAGCCCGCGCGGCTGACCCCGCAGGAGATGGAGGTCATGAAGCAGCACACCACCATCGGCTGGCAGATCCTGCGCGAGCACCGCTCGCCGGTGCTGCAGATGGGCGCGACGATCGCGTGGACGCACCACGAGAAGTGGGACGGCTCGGGCTACCCGCGCGGGCTGGCCGGCACCGACATCCCGCTCGAGGGCCGGATCGTCGCGGTCGCCGACGTGCTGGACGCACTGACGTCGGCGCGTGCGTACAAGCATGCCTGGGACATGTCGGAGGCGCGCTCGTTCATCGAGAAGGGCTCGGGCGTGCACTTCGACCCGCAGTGCGTCGCGGCGCTCTCCGGGCTGTGGGACGAGGTCCGCGCGATCCGCGACGAATACCATGACTGAGCGGCGAGCCGACCGCCCGTCCGGCGCAACGATCCGCCGGTGCGCCCCATGCGGGGACCGAGCGCCGACGCGTTTGAAGATGGCGCCGACCCCGCCCGGGTCGCGAAGCACGAAGGACCGATGAGCCCCGTGACCCTGCCTACCGACGCCACCGAATGGGCCCTGGAGCCGTTCGACGGGCATCCGCCGAGCGCCGCGCGCACGCGCGCCGACGCGCTGGCGCGATTCGAGAACGACGAGGCCTTCTACGACCGCATCGTGCCGCTCTTCAGGCAGGCCGCGAGCGAGCAGGCCGAGGCGCTGCTCGAGGCCGCGACCCGCGGCGACGTGCAGGCGCTGCAGCACTGGGCCCACACGCTGAAGGGCTCGCTGCTGACCGTCGGCGCGTCGGCCACCGCCGAGCGCGCGGAGGAGATCGAGCGCGCGGCTCGCGAAGGGCGCCTCGACGGGCTCGCCGCCCGGGTCAAGCGGCTGGTGGCCGAGGCGGCGATCGTCGTCGCGCACCTGACGCCCGCCCACCGCGGGTGATCGCGCGGCGCGCGCGCCGCCCCCGAAAGAAGAAGGCCCGCGCGAGCGGGCCTTCGTCATCGCGCGGACCGACGCCCCGGAGGGCGTCGCGGCGTCACTTCGCCGACATCAGCGCGACGGTGGTGTCGAGCATCCGGTTGCTGAAGCCCCACTCGTTGTCGTACCAGCTCGAGACCTTGACGAGGCGACCCGAGACCTTGGTCAGCGTCGCGTCGAAGATCGACGAGCGCGGGTCGTGGTTGAAATCGCTCGAGACCAGCGGCGCGGTGTTGTAGCCGAGGATGCCCTTCAGCTCGCCCTCGGAGGCGGCCTTCATGATCGCGTTGATCTCGTCGACGGTCGTGTCGCGCGCGGCGATGAACGACAGGTCGACGATCGACACGTTGATCGTCGGCACGCGGATCGCGTAGCCGTCGAGCTTGCCGGCGAGCTCGGGCAGCACCAGCCCGACCGCGGCGGCCGCACCGGTCTTGGTCGGGATCATGTTGTGCGCGGCGGCACGGGCGCGGC
Organism: Burkholderiaceae bacterium; assembly: GCA_044371545.1. GTDB lineage: Bacteria > Pseudomonadota > Gammaproteobacteria > Burkholderiales > Burkholderiaceae_E > UBA4615. The sequence goes on along the minus strand of JBILTM010000080.1, from coordinate 13,799 downwards.
GCAGGTCCTCGTGGTAGACGTCCGACAGGCGCTGGTCGTTGGTGAACGCGTGCACCGTCGTCATCAGGCCGGTGACCAGGCCGATCTTCTCGTGCAGCGGCTTGACCATCGGCGCGAGGCAGTTGGTCGTGCACGAGGCGTTCGAGATCACGGTGTGCGAGGCCTTCAGCACGCCCTGGTTGACGCCGTAGACGATCGTCGCGTCGACGTCCTTGCCGCCCGGCTGCGAGATCACGACCTTCTTCGCGCCGCCCTTCAGGTGGGCCGAGGCGGCTTCCTTGGTGGTGAAGTAGCCGGTGCACTCGAGCACCACGTCGACCTTCTCGGCACCCCACGGGATCTGCGCCGGGTCGCGCTGCGCGAACACCTTGATGCGATCGCCGTTCACGACCATCGAGTCGCCGTCGACCGAGACCGTACCGGAGAAGCGGCCGTGGGTCGTGTCGTACTGGGTCAGGTGCGCGTTCGTCTTCGGATCGCCGAGGTCGTTGATCGCGACGATCTGCAGGTCGTGCGTCTTGCCGCCCTCGTAGTGGGCGCGCAGGATGTTCCGGCCGATCCGGCCGTAGCCGTTGATGCCGACACGCAGGGTCATGGAGGCAGCTCCCTTCAGGTTGAATGCTTGGCGAGCACGGCACGGACGGTGTCCGCGACGTTCTCGGCGGTGAATCCGAAGAACTTGAACAGCGCGCCGGCCGGGGCCGACTCGCCGTAGCGGTCGATGCCGACGACGGCGTCGCAACGGTACTTCCACCAGTAGTCGGTGACGCCCGCCTCGACCGCGATGCGCGCAAGAGTGTCGGGCAGGACGCGCGACTTGTATGTGACGTCCTGCCGATCGAACACCGAGGTCGAAGGCATCGACACCACCCGGACCTCGATGCCGTCGGCCGCCAGGAGGTCGCGCGCGGCGAGCGCGAGGCCGAGCTCCGAGCCGGTGGCGACGATCGCGCAGCGCGGGTTCGCGCCGTCGCGCACCACGTAGCCGCCGTGGCGGATCGCCTCGACCTGCGAGTCGGAGCGGCTGACGAAGGGCACCGCCTGGCGCGACAGCAGCAGCGCGCTCGGGCCGTCGTCGCGCTCGAGCGCGAGCTGCCAGGCGACGGCGGTCTCGACCGGGTCGGCCGGACGCCAGACGTCCAGGCCGGGGATCAGCCGCAGGCTCGAGGCGTGCTCGACCGACTGGTGGGTCGGGCCGTCCTCGCCGAGGCCGATCGAGTCGTGCGTGAACACGTGGATCACGCGCTGTCGCATCAGCGCGGCCATCCGGATCGCGTTGCGCGAGTAGTCGCTGAAGGTCAGGAACGTGCCGCCGAAGGGCAGGTAGCCGCCGTGCAGCGCGATGCCGTTCATCAGCGCGGCCATGCCGAACTCGCGCACGCCGTAGTTGACGTGGCGGCCGGGCATGTAGGTCGGGCCGTCGGGGCCGCCGTGCATCCGCATCGCACCCGCCCCCTTCCACTCGGTCAGGTTCGAGCCGGTCAGGTCGGCCGAGCCGCCGAGCAGCTCGGGCAGCGCCGGGCCGAAGTGGTTGAGCGCGTTCTGCGAGGCCTTGCGCGTGGCGATGGTCTCGGCCTTCGCGATCGCGTCGTCGACGGCGCGCTGCGCGGTGAACTCCCAGGTCGCCGGCAGCACGCCGCGCATCCGGCGCTCGAGCTCGCCGGCCTCCCCCGGGTAGCGCTCGGCATACGCGGCGAAGACGTCGTCCCAGGCGGCCTGGCGCTGCGCGCCGGCGCCGGTCGCGTCCCATGCGGCGTAGACGTCGGCAGGAATCTCGAACGGGCCGTGGCTCCAGCCGAGCGCGCGCCGCACGCCGGCGATCTCCTCGGCGCCGAGCGGCTCGCCGTGCGACTTCGCCTTGCCGGCGCGGGTCGGCGCACCGTGGCCGATCACCGTGCGGCACTGCACCAGCGTCGGCGCGAAGCGGCGCCCGAGCGGCGTCTCGCGGCCGTTCGCGCCCCACTCCTTCGCGAGCGCGATCGCCGCGTCGACCGCCTCGACGTCGTGGCCGTCGACGTCGGCGATCACGTTCCAGCCGTAGGCCTCGAAGCGGCGCACGGTATCGTCGCGGAACCAGTGGACGACGTCGCCGTCGATCGAGATGCCGTTGTCGTCGTACAGCACGACGAGCTTCGACAGGCCCCAGGTGCCGGCGAGCGAGCACGCCTCGTGCGAGATGCCCTCCATCAGGCAGCCGTCGCCCGCGAACGCCCAGGTGAAGTGGTCGACGACCGGGAAGCCGTCGCGGTTGAACTCGGCCGCGAGCATGCGCTCCGCGAGCGCCATGCCGACCGCGTTCGCGAGGCCCTGGCCGAGCGGGCCGGTGGTGGTCTCGACCCCCGGGGTGACGCCGACCTCGGGGTGGCCGGGCGTCTTCGAGTGCAGCGCGCGGAAGTGGCGCAGCTCGTCGATCGGCAGGTCGTAGCCGGTCAGGTGCAGCAGCGCGTACAGCAGCATCGAACCGTGACCGTTCGACAGCACGAACCGGTCGCGGTCGAACCAGGTGGGGCGGGCGGGGTTGTGCTTCAGGTGCCGGGCCCACAGCGCGACCGCGATGTCGGCCATGCCCATCGGCATGCCGGGGTGGCCGGAGGCGGCCTGCTCGACGGCGTCCATCGCGAGGGCGCGGATCGCGGCGGCCATGCGGGCCGGCTCGCTGCGCGCGCGCTCGGCGCCGGTCTCGGGGGCCGCATCGGCCACGGCGGGGGAGGATGTCTGCATGGGGGATACCCCGCGGATCGCGCGGCCGGTCTGGGAAGACCGCGATTTTATCAAAGCGCCGTGGCGCGCCGGTCGCGCGCTACACTGCGCCGCCATGCCCGCGCCGTCGCCGAACCGCCTGTTCCAGACCGGGCCGCTGCCGGACGGCGGCACGGTCCGCCTCGACGCCGACGCCAGCCACCACGCGCTGCGGGTGCTGCGCCTGCGCACCGGCGACCCGGTGGAGCTGTTCGACGGCTCCGGGCCGCGCTGGCCCGGCCGCCTGCTCGACCAGGATCCGCGCGGCGCGTCGGTCGCGCTCGACGCGCCGGTGCGCGCCGGCACGGAGAGCCCGATCGCGCTCGGCCTCGCGCAGGCCCTGCCCGCCGGCGACCGGATGGACTGGGTGGTCGAGAAGGCGGTCGAGCTCGGCGCCACGGCGATCCAGCCGCTGTTCTCGCGACGCTCGCTGCTGCGGCTGGACGCCGCGCGGGCGGCCAGGCGGCTCGTGCACTGGCGTCGCGTCGCGGTCGCCGCTTGCATGCAGTGCGGCCGCGACCGGGTGCCCGCGGTGCTCGAGCCGGTCCCGCTCGAACGCTGGGTCGCCGCACCCGGCGATCCGGGCGGTCCGGACCCCGCCGACGCGCGCCCGGCGCCCGCCCCGGCCCGCTGGCTGCTGTCGCCGCACGACGGCGAGGCGATCGGCGCGCTCGGTCCGGCGCCCGCGGCCGCGTGGCTGCTGGTCGGCCCCGAGGGCGGGCTCGACGACGACGAGGACGCCCGCGCGCGGGCGTCCGGCTGGCGCCCGCTGCGGCTCGGCCCCCGGGTGCTGCGCACCGAGACGGCCGGGCTCGCCGCCCTCGCGGCGCTGCAGGCCCGCTTCGGCGACCTCGGCTGACGGTCGTTCACGTTGCCGACGCGGCACCGCGTTAAGCTGCCCCCGGCCGGGGCGGCCCGCCGCGGCGCTTCACCTGGAGAACCTTTCGATGAGCCTGATGGACAGCCTTCTCGGCGCGCTCGGCGGCGCGGCCGGCGGCGCCGGCGCACAGCAGCCGGCGGTGAATCCCCTGCTGCAGATCGCATTGCAGCTGCTGGCGGGCGGGGGTGGCGGGGGCGGGGGCGCATCCGCCGGCGGCCTCGGTTCGCTCGGCTCGCTGGCTGGCCTCGGCGGCCTCGGCGGCCTCGCGGCGAGCCTCGGCGGCGGCGGCGGTGCGGGCGGCGCCGGCCCGCAGGGCCTCGGCGGACTTGGCGACCTGCTCGCCGCGTTCGAGCGCAACGGCATGGGCGAGCAGGTGCAGTCCTGGGTCGGCACCGGGTCGAACCTGCCGCTCGCGCCCGAGCAGCTGCAGCAGGCGCTCGGCGGCGACGTGCTCGACGGGCTCGCGCGTCAGGCCGGCGTGTCGCCGGCCGAAGCCGGCTCGGGCCTCGCGGAGCTGCTGCCCCAGCTGATCGACCGCCTGACCCCGGACGGGCAGCTGCCCCAGGGCGGCGGCCTCGGGGACATCGGCTCGATCCTCGGGGCGCTCAGCGGGCGCCGCGCCTGACCGAGTGGAACGCGCGGAACGCGATCCCGCGTTCCGCGAACCGGTCGGCCGCGTCGCGCAGCACGTCGAGCAGCGCCTCGCGCTGCCCGGCGTCGAACCCGGGCCCGTCGGGCAGTCCGTCGACGAGCAGCACGAGGCCCGGCCCGGCGGCGCCCTGCGCCGGCTCGAGGTCGGTCAGGCAGTCGTAGAGCGCGTCGAGGTTCGCGCCGAAGTGCGCGGGCAGCACGAGGCCGCTCGCGAGCGCCGCCATCACCCCGGCCTTGTCGTGGGCGGCCGAGCAGTCGGCGTGCAGCCAGCGGTGGCCTGCCCGCTCGGCCTGCCGGCGCAGCGCGTCGGGACGGCGCGCGCCGAGCGGGAGCACCGCCTGCGCCGGGAGCCTGTCGAGGGCGGTCATTGCGTCACTCCCGGATGCGCCTGAACGACCGGTAGTGGTCGTCGGTGTACCAGTACTCGCCCGAGGTCCGCGGATCGCCGCCGGCGACGATGCGCCGCGCGCCGCGATCGCGCGAACCGGGCGTCTTCACGGTGTACTCGGTGTAGTAGCCGCGCGACTGGCGGGGCAGCAGCCGTTCTCGGTTGCCGAACACCGTGCCGTCCTTGTCGTAGGGGAACGGGCCGCCCGCGCGGATCAGCGCGAGCGTCTCGCGGGCCTCGCGCGGCAACTGCCGCAGCTCGACCTCGGCGCCGGCGGGCACCCGGTCGTCGCGCGCGCCGACCGCCCAGGCGGCCAGCAGCCCAAGGCACAGCACGATCCAGATCCACCCGCGGCGCAGCGACATGGCCGCGATGCTAAGCCATCGGGCGCGCGGCCCGCGCGAGGCCGCGTCGCGGACGGGGACGTCAGGCGGCGGCCTCGGCGCGCTCCTGCAGCGTCATCGTGACCGTCGGCTCGCCGGCGGCGGACGCGGCCGCGTCGCCGGTCACCGAGCCGATCGCGCGGTCGAGCGTCGAGTCCTCGGGCGCCACGCGCGCCTGCTGGCGCTGGAACAGGAACGCGAGCTCCGGCCCCTGCATCGTGAGGCTCTCGTCGGGGTAGCGCGTCAGGATGAACAGCTTGCGCGCGGGGCTGATCCACGCGAGCTTGAACACCCTCGAGCCGTCGTCGCCGAGCATCTCGACGCGCTGGCCGCGCCGCAGCGAGGACAGCAGCTCGTCGCTCGCGGTCGGCGCCGGCGACGCCTCGGCGGCATCGGCCTTCGGCACGAAGCGCACGGTGCCGTCGGGCTGCATCGCGACCGCGACCGGCGGCGCGGTGGGCGCGGTGGGCGCGGTGGGCGCGGTCGGCGGGGCGCTCGAGGCCGCGCGCTTCTTCGCGGCGGCGATCTCGAGGGTGTGGGCGCGCAGCAGCTCGTCGAAGAACGCCGCGTGCTCGCCGGCCTCGATCTCGACGAGCTCGAGCCCCTGGCGCAGCCCGCGGATCAGGCCGGGCAGCACCGCCGCGAGCCGCGAGATCTCGTCGGTCCGCTTGGGCGCGACGCTCCAGATCAGGTACTCCGCGGTGCGAAGACCGGTCTCCCAGGCCTGGTCGGCCGCCTCGCCGTCGCGCGAGGTCCGCACGCGCGCGAGCACCTGCGTCCACCACCGGTGCAGGAACTCGCGCACGAAGGGCGTCGAATCCTTGTCGAGCCGGCGGCCGAGTTCGGCGCACGCAGAATCCTGGGCGATCGCGAAGGCCTCGCGGGCCGCGGCCTCATGCGCGACCGCGTCGAGGCGCGCGGCGCGACGCTCGCCCTCCTCGCGCGCGAAGCGCTCGATCGCCTCGAGCGCCTCGTCGAACAGCGCGAGGTCCGCGTCGAACTCCTCGAGGATCCGGTCGACGACGCCGGTGAGGCCCGCGATCAGCGGCGAGCCCGGCGCGAGGTCGGCGTCCGGATCGGCGCCGACATCGGAGATCCGATCGATCAGCCTGCGCATCGGATGCTGGCGCCGCGCGAAGAAGCTGCGGTCGAGGAGCGCCGCCTTCACCGCGACGACCTGCAGCCGCAGCAACTGCTGCTTGATCGCGTCGGGCAGGCGCCGGTCGGCGTAGATGTAGTCGAACACCATCGAGACGATCTCGACGGTGATCTGGTCGAGCGGCGAGCCCTGCTCGCGCACCCGCTCGACGACCGCGGGCAGCACCGCCGCCGCGTCGATCGGGCCGGCGTCGCGCTGCAGCGCGGTCAGCGACGCGACCAGCGGCTGCTGCACCGGCGCGACCGGGATGTCGGCGACGCCGAACATCGCCGGGTTGCGCAGCATCCGCGCGACGTGCATCCGGCCCGCCGGCCGGCCCGCGGACGCGTCGGCCATCGCCTGCTGGAGTGCGGCGAGCGGATCCTCCATCGCCGCGTAGCCGTCGACCGCGGCCGCCGCGGCGGCGCCGTCGACCCACTCGGCGGCCGCACCCGGCCCGACGCGACCGGGCGCCGCGCCGGCGGACGGACCGCCGTGCGGCGTGCCGGCGACCGCGCCGCCGGGCTGCACGGTGCCGAAGGCGCCGGCGACCCACGGCCCCTCCCCCTGCGCCGCGCCCGCGGGGGGCGCACCGGCCGGCGCCGCCGCGCCGGGGGCGTCGCCCGACTTGCGCGCGCCGCTGCCGAGCGTCTGCACCTGCGGCTTGATCCGCGGCAGCACGTGATGGGCGCGCAGCCGCTCGTTGACCGACGCGTAGATGCCGTTCAGGTTCTGCGAGACGTGGGGCTCGAACGCGTCGAGCAGCGCGGCCTTGACCTCCGGCCGCGGCGAGAGCTCGGCGAGGGCCGAGCGCAGCGCCTCGAAGATCGCCTCGGGCGAGACCGGATGCCGGGTCTCCCCGAACCACTCGCGCTCGAGCAGCGCGCCGAGACGCGCGCGGATGCCGAGCGCCTCGTCCGGGTCGAGCCGGCCGCGCGCCTTGCCGATCAGCCGGTCGACGTTGAGCTTGTCGCTGATCGCGTCGTCGGACACCAGCGTCAGTTCGGACGGCGACGGGCGGGCTTCGGTGCTCGCCGCCTCGTTCATCGCGAACAGGCGGCGCTCGAAGATGTCGGCGAAGCTGTGACGGAACCGACCCTCGATCTCCGTGCGGTGCTCGCGCACCAGCGTCACCGCGTCGAGCAGCGCCTTCTGCTGGTCCGAGCGGGTCGAGCGCAGCGCCTCGGCGGTGAGCTCGTCGCTCATCCGGTTCAGCGCCTGCGCGATCACGTCGGTCAGTTGCTGCAGGATCACCTCTCGGCATTCCTCCAGCAGCTCGAAGCGCTTGCGCGAGCGCGACGGCATGCCGCTCCCCGACGAGCGCTGCACGCCCGGTGTGTCCGTCGTCTGTTCGGTGATCGCCATGGGCCTCGGGGCCGCGTGCCGCGGCCATTCGCGGACGCTCGCCGCCCGCCGAGTCGAGGGTAGCCAGCCCCGGGCCGCCCCGCAGGCACCGTGGGCCCGACGCGCGTCGCCGGCCGACGAACGGCACGCCCCGCAGGCGCCGGACGCGCCGCCGATCGGCCGTGGCCTTCCGCCCAGGGGTCGCGGCGGACCGTGGCCCGCAGGGACGGCGGCCCGCAGGGACGGCGGCCCGCCCGCCGCTCGTTCAGCGCGACGCGTTGATGTCGACGATCGTCCAGGCGGTCATGTTGACCAGGCGCCGGACCGTGGACGAGGCGGTCAGCACGTGCACCGGTTTCGCCGCGCCGAGCAGCACCGGGCCGATCGCGATGTTGTTGCCGGCCGCGGTCTTCAGCAGGTTGTACGAGATGTTCGCCGCGTCGATGTTCGGCAGCACCAGCAGGTTGGCCTCGCCGGAGAGCGTCGTGCGCGGCATCAGCCCGCGACGGTAGTCCGGGTCGAGCGCCGCGTCGCCGTGCATCTCGCCGTCTATCTCCAGCTCCGGCGCACGCTCGCGCAGCATCGCGAGCGCCTCGCGCATCTTGACCGCCGAGGGCCGGTTCGACGAGCCGAAGTTCGAGTGCGACAGCAGCGCGACCGACGGCTTGATGCCGAAGCGCCGCAGCTCGTCGGCGGCCATCAGCGTGATCTCGACGAGCTCGGCCGCGCTCGGGTCGGCGTTCACGTGCGTGTCGACCAGCGTCACCTGCCGGCCCGGCAGCATCAGCGTGTTCATCGCCGCATAGACGCTCGCGCCCGGCTTGCGGCCGATCACCTCGTCGATGTACTGCAGGTGCTGCGAGTACGGGCCGAACGAGCCGCACAGCATGCCGTCGGCCTCGCCGCGCCGGACCATCAGCGCGCCGATCAGCGTGTTGCGGCGGCGGACCTCGATCTGCGCGTACTGCGGCGTGACGCCCTTGCGGTCGACCAGCGCGTGGTAGGTCTGCCAGTAGTCGCGGAAGCGCTCGTCCCACTCGGGGTTGACGACGTCGAAGTCGCGCCCCGGACGGATCCGCAACCCGAATCGCTCGATGCGGCGTTCGATGACCGCGGGCCGGCCGACCAGCGTCGGCTTGGCGAGCCGCTCGTCGACCACGCCCTGCACCGCGCGCAGCACCCGCTCGTCCTCGCCCTCGGCGTACACGATGCGCCGCGTCTCCCCGCGCTTGGCCGCGGAGAAGATCGGCTTCATGAAGTTGCCCGAGTGGTAGACGAACTGCTCGAGCTGGGCGCGGTAGGCGTCGAAGTCGGCGATCGGGCGGGTCGCGACGCCCGAGTCCATCGCGGCCTTCGCGACCGCGGGCGCGATCTTCACGATCAGCCGCGGGTCGAACGGACGCGGGATCAGGTAGTCCGGGCCGAACGACGAGCCGACCGAGCCGTAGGCGGCGGTGACGACGTCCGACTGCTCGGCCCGCGCGAGCTCGGCGACCGCCCGGACCGCGGCGATCTCCATCTTGCGGTTGATCGTCGTCGCGCCGACGTCGAGCGCGCCGCGGAACAGGAAGGGGAACACCAGGACGTTGTTGACCTGGTTCGGGTAGTCGCTGCGGCCGGTGGCGATGATCGCGTCGTCGCGGACCTCGCGGACCTTCTCGGGCAGGATCTCGGGGGTGGGGTTCGCGAGCGCGAGGATCAGCGGCTTCGGCGCCATCTTCGCGACCATCTCGGGCTTCAGCACGCCGCCGGCCGACAGGCCGAGGAACACGTCGGCGCCACCGATCACCTCGGCGAGCGTGCGCGCGTCGGTCTGCTGCGCGAAGCGGGCCTTCTCCTCGTCCATCAGGACGGTGCGGCCCTCGTAGACCACGCCCTCGATGTCGGCGACCCAGATCTGCTCGCGGCGAAACCCGAGGTCGAGAAGCAGGTCGAGGCAGGCGAGCGCCGCCGCGCCCGCGCCGCTCACCACCAGCCTGCAGTCGGCGATCTTCTTGCCGACGACCTCCAGGCCGTTCAGGATCGCCGCGCCGACGACCACCGCGGTGCCGTGCTGGTCGTCGTGGAAGACCGGGATCCGCATCCGCTCGCGCAACCGGCGCTCGACGTGGAAGCACTCCGGCGCCTTGATGTCCTCGAGGTTGATGCCGCCGAAGGTCGGCTCGAGCGCCGCGATGATCTCGACGAGGCGGTCCGGATCGTTCTCGGCGATCTCGATGTCGAAGACGTCGATGCCGGCGAACTTCTTGAACAGCACGCCCTTGCCTTCCATTACCGGCTTGGCGGCGAGCGGGCCGATCGCGCCGAGGCCGAGCACCGCAGTGCCGTTGGTGATGACCGCGACCAGGTTGCCGCGCGCGGTGTAGCGGAACGCGGCGGCCGGATCCTCGACGATCATCTCGCAGGCCGCCGCGACCCCGGGCGAATAGGCGAGCGCGAGGTCGCGCTGGTTGACCAGGCTCTTGGTCGGCACGACCGAGATCTTCCCGGGCCGGCCCTGTTCGTGATACTCGAGCGCGGCTCGGCGCAGGTCGGGATTCAGCGGCTGGGCCATTGCGCGGTGCCTCGTGTGTCGGTCGCTCGGAGGCGACGGATTATGACGCACGCCGTGCCCGAGACCCCTCCGCGATCGGTGGGCCGCGGGGTCCGGGCGCGGACCGGGTCGGATGCGGCGGGACGGCCCGCTGACACCGAGCCCCCTGACGGCCCGGCTGCGGGGGCAGCCTGCGTCGTGTCGCGCCCGCGTCGCACTCGACCGTCGGACCGTGTCGCGAGAGTGACGCCCGCGCACCGTCCGCGTGCACGCGCTCGCCGCCGGTCGGGTGCGCCGCCTCGCCCGGCGGGCGACCGCACTCCACCCGACGGACGGGCCCCGCGCGACGCCGCGTCGCCTCGGCGGATCGGCCCGCCGCGGCTACCCTTTCGGAGTAAGGCGGACCTCGTCACGAACCCGCCGGAGCGAACGATGAAGGGCATGGTGTTCACGGAATTCCTGGAGATGGTCGAGGCGCGATGGTCGCCCGACCTGGTCGACGACCTGGTCGACTCGACCCCGCTCGCCTCGGGCGGCCGCTACACGGCGGTCGGCACCTACGGCCACGAGGAGATGGTCGCGCTGGTCGGCGGGCTGTCCGAGCGCACCGGCATCGCCGTGCCCGACCTGATCCGCGCGTTCGGACATCACCTGTTCGGCCGGTTCGCGGTCACCCACCCGTCGTTCTTCGCGGGCATCTCCGACGCGTTCGACTTCCTCGAGCGGATCGAGGACGCGATCCACGCCGAGGTGCTGAAACTGTATCCCGACGCGCTGCTGCCGCGGTTCGACGTCACGCGCCACGGCGACGCGCTGACCCTCGTCTACCGCTCGAGCCGGCATTTCGAGGACCTCGCGCACGGCCTGATCGAGGGCTGCCTCGAGCACTTCGGCGAGCACGCCCGCCTCGAGCGCGCCCCGCGGCCGGACGCCGACGGCGGCATCCGCTTCCACCTGACGCGCATGCAGTGACCGAGCCGAACCGCACCGCGGGCCACGCGCCGGAGCCGCCGGAACCGCCCGAGGCGCGCATCGCGCAGCTCGAGCGGCGGGCCGCGCGCGAACGCGACGCGCGCAAGGCGGCCGAGGAGCTGCTCGAGCACAAGGCCCGGGAGCTCTACGAGGCGAACCGCTCGCTGCAGGGGCTCGCCGGACGCCTGGAGGCGCTGGTCGACGAGCGCACGCTCGCGCTGCGCGCGGCGCTCGAGCGCGCCGAGGCCGGCACCCGCGCCAAGAGCGAGTTCCTCGCGACGATGAGCCACGAGATCCGCACGCCGCTGAACGGCGTGTTGGGGATGATCGAGCTGCTGCGCGGCACGCGGCTCGACGGCGAGCAGCGCGGCTACGTCGACACGCTGCTGCAGTCGGCCGACACGCTGTTCGCGATCATCAACGACGTGCTCGACTTCTCCCGGATCGAGGCCGGCCGCCTCGAGCTCGAGCGCCGGCCGTTCTCGCCGCTGCGGCTCGCGCAGGACGTGCTGGCGATGCTGCGGCCGCAGGCCGAGCACAAGGGCCTCGCGATGCTGCTGTGGGCGGGCCCGCTGCCCGAGCGGCTGCTCGGCGATCCGACCCGCCTGCAGCAGGTGTGGCTGAACCTTCTGTCGAACGCGATCAAGTTCACCGAACGCGGCGAGGTGCGTCTCGAGCTGCGCGGCGAGCGGCTCGACGACGGCCGCTGGCGGCTGCACGGCGCGGTGACCGACACCGGCATCGGCATGAACGAGGCGCAGCGCGAGCGGCTTTTCGAGGCGTTCACGCAGGTCGACGCCAGCATGTCGCGCCGCTACGGCGGCTCGGGCCTCGGTCTCGCGATCTCGTCGCGGCTGGTCGCGCTGATGGACGGCTCGATCACCGTCGACAGCCGCCCGGGCGAAGGCAGCCGCTTCGGCTTCGACCTGCGACTCGACGCGGCCGCCGCGGCGTCCGCGTCCGGCATCGCGGGTGCCTCGCAGGTCGCGCCGGCCGCGCCGGCCGCGCCGGCCTGCGGCGTCGACGGGCCCGACGCGCCGCAGGCGCCCCCGCCGTCGACGCTGCGCGTGCTGCTCGCCGAGGACAACCCGGTCAACCAGATGCTCGCGCTCGCGACGCTGTCGAAGCTCGGCATCGAGGCGACGCTCGCCCGCGACGGCGCCGAGGCGGTCGACGCGCTGCGCGTCGCGGCGTACGACGTCGTGCTGATGGACATGCAGATGCCCGGCGTCGACGGGCTGGAGGCGACGCGACGGATCCGCGCGGCCGGCGTCGCGATCGCGCAGCCCTGGATCGTCGCGCTGACCGCGAATGCGTTCGATCGCGACCGCGAGGCGTGCCTCGCCGCCGGCATGGACGACTTCGTCGCGAAGCCGTTCCGCCAGGAGACGCTGCGGCAGGCGCTCGAGCGCGCGCCGCGGATCGTCCCGTCCGGAGCGGCCTGAGCGGCGGGCGGCACGGCCCTCAGGCGAGCGCGCGCTCGAGCACGCGCGCGACGTGCACCGCCTCCCGGCCCGCGCCGTCGGCGATCTGGTGCCGACAGCTGGTCCCGTCGGCGACGATCAGCACGTCGGGGCCGGCCTCGCGCACCGCCGGCAGCAGCGCGGCCTCCGCCATCCGCATCGACACCTCGTGGTGCGCGGTGTCGTAGCCGAACGCGCCCGCCATCCCGCAGCAGCTCGACTCGATCGGCTCGACCTTCAGCCCCGGGATCAGCCGCAGCACCGCGAGCGTCGGCGCGAACGCGTCGAACGCCTTCTGGTGGCAGTGGCCGTGCACCCGTGCGCTGGACTGGGGCAGCGCCTTGAGCGCGAGCCTCAGGTGGCCGGCGGACTGCTCGGCCGCGAGGAACTCCTCGAACAGCATCGCGCACGACGCGAGCGTGCGCGCGGCGCCGGGCCGCCCGAGCGCGTCGTCGAGCTTGAGCGCGAGGAACTCGTCGCGCAGCGTGAGCAGGCACGAGGGCTCGAGGCCCACGACCGCGACGCCGCGCTCGGCGAACGGCAGCAGCGCGCGCAGCGTGCGCAGCGCCTCGGCGCGGGCCTCGTCGACGAGCCCCGCCGACAGGAAGGTGCGGCCGCAGCACAGCGGACGCTCGCCCTCGGCGATGCCCGAGCCGGACGCCCCCGCGACATGCACCCGGTAGCCGGCCGCGCGCAGCACGCGCAGCGCCGCGCGCGCGTTGTCCGGCTCGAAGTGCTCGTCGAAGGTGTCGATCCAGAGCACGACCTCGCGCGCGGCCGCGTCGGCCGGCGCGCCCGAGCCCGCGGCGGCGCGCCCGAGCGTGCGCAGGAAGCCGTCGCGCCTGAAGCGCGGCAGCGAGCGCTTCGCGCTCAGCCCGACCAGCCGCTCCGACAGCGCCGCGAGCCCGGGCACCGCGTCGCGCAGGTTCGACAGCGGCGCGAGGCGCGCGGCCGCCGGCGCCCAGCGCGGCAGGAACGCGACCAGCCGCTGCTTCGCCGACAGGCCGTGCTTGGCCTGCCAGTGGTGCAGGAACTCGGTCTTCATCCGCGCCATGTCGACGCCGGTCGGGCACTCGCGCCGGCAGCCCTTGCACTGCACGCACAGGTCCATGGCGTCGCGGACCTCGGGCGAGGCGAGCCCGTCGGGCCCGAGCTGGCCGGTCACCGCGAGGCGCAGCGTGTTCGCGCGGCCGCGGGTGACGTGCTGCTCGTCGCGGGTCGCGCGGTACGACGGGCACATCGTGCCGGCGTCGAACTTGCGGCAATGTCCGTTGTTGTTGCACATCTCGACGGCCTTGCCGAAGCCGC
>JBILTM010000265.1:0-5930 GCA_044371545.1 Burkholderiaceae bacterium | reverse complement strand
CGCGTGGGAGAAGATCGGCGACGTGCTGCGCGAGGACGACTTCTACCGGCACGACCACCGGCTGATCTGGCAGCACCTCTCGAAGCTGCTCGAGCGCAACCAGCCGGCCGACGTGCTCACCCTGCAGGACGCGCTGAAGTCCACCGGCAAGCTCGAGGAGGCGGGCGGGCTGTCGTACCTGAACGCGCTCGCGAGCGGCACGCCGTCGGCGGCGAACGTGCGCCGCTACGCCGAGATCGTCCGCGACCGCGCGGTGCTGCGCCGGCTGATCACCGTCTCCGACGAGATCGCGACCACCGCCCTGAATCCGCAGGGCCGCGACACGCGGCAGATCCTCGACGAGGCCGAGTCGCGCGTCTTCCAGATCTCCGAGGACGGCTCGCGCGGGCGGGCCGGCTTCCAGGACCTGCAGTCGGTGCTCGCGCAGGTCGTCGAGCGCGTCGACGACCTCTACAACCGCGAGAACCCGAACGACATCACCGGCGTGCCCACCGGCTTCGTCGACCTCGACCGGATGACCTCGGGCATGCAGCCCGGCGACATGATCATCCTCGCGGCACGCCCGTCGGTCGGCAAGACCGCGTTCGCGCTGAACATCTGCGAGCACGTGGCGATCGACCAGGGCATGCCGGTCGCGGTGTTCTCGATGGAGATGGGCGCCGCGCAGCTCGCGATGCGACTGGTCTGCTCGGTCGGGCGCATCGACCAGCAGCGGCTGCGCACCGGGCGCCTGACCGAGGACGACTGGCCGCGCCTCACCAGCGCGATCCAGAAGATGCAGGACGCGAACCTCTTCATCGACGAGACGCCGGCGCTGAACCCGCTCGAGCTGCGCGCGCGCGCACGGCGGCTCGCGCGCCAGTACGGCAAGCTCGGCCTGGTGATGGTCGACTACCTGCAGCTGATGTCGGGCACCGGCTCGTCCAACGAGAACCGCGCCACCGAGGTCGCCGAGATCTCGCGCTCGCTGAAGGCGCTGGCCAAGGAGCTCAACGTCCCGGTGATCGCGCTGTCGCAGCTGTCGCGCGAAGTCGAGAAGCGCAACGACAAGAAGCCGATCATGTCGGATCTTCGTGAATCGGGGGCGATCGAACAGGACGCAGACGTGATCCTGTTCATCCACCGCGAGGACCGCTACGACCCCGACTCGCCGAACAAGGGCATCGCCGAGATCATCATCGGCAAGCAGCGCAACGGGCCGATCGGCTCGGTGCAGCTGACCTTCCTCGGCCAGTACACCAAGTTCGAGAATTTCGCGCCCGCGCAGCACTACTGACTTGCGTCAAGGCCGCCGCGTTCCCAGGGGGCGTACGCGGCCGATCCGCGAATCCCGCCCGCGCGATACTGTCGGCCCATGAACGCGCCCGCGCCCAGGCCCTCCGCCCGACTGCTCCGCGACGACGTGCTCATGCGCCTGCAGCGGCGCATCGGGCTCGCGCCTGCCGACGGCCTCGGCGTGCGCCGGCGTGCGTTCGTGCTGGCGGCGATCGCGTGGGGGCCGATCGCGCTGTGGTGGGCCTGGCGCGGCGGTCCGCCCGGCGGCACCGGCGCCATGGCGTCGATGGACGCTTACGAGGTGACCGTGCGCCTCGTGCTCGCGGTGCCCCTGATGATCGTCGCCGAGGGGCTCGCGCTGGGCAACGCGCTGCGACTCGCGCCGCACTGCGCCGACGTCGGCGTCTATCACGGCGAGCCCGGGGTGCTGCGCGCGATCGCCGACGACCTGATCCGGATGCGTGACCGCATGCATCCCTGGGTCGTCGCGATCGGTGTCGCGTTGGGCCTGGCGATCGGCGCGCGCGACGTGCTGTCGGCAGCAGGGCAGGGGGCTTCGGGTTGGGTCGATGCCGACGGCGCGCCCGCGTTCGGGGCGGCGTGGTACCTGTGGGTCGGGCGTCCGATCTTCTTGGCGTGCGTCGCGGTCTGGCTGTGGCGGGCGGTGCTGCTCGGATGGGCGCTGCGCCGGCTCTCGCGTGCCGGGTTCACGCCCGTCGTCACGCATCCCGATCGCGCCGGTGGCTTCGGGTTCCTCGAGCGGACGACCGCGCCCTTCGGGCTCGTCGCGTTCGCGCTGACCTCGGTCGTCGGCGTCGTCTGGGCCCGCGAGATCCTCGCGCACGGCGCCGACGTCCGGGCGTACGCGGTGCAGATGGCGCTGACGGTGGCGATCCCCACGGCGTTCTTCCTCGCGCCGATGCTCGTGCTGGCCGGTCCGATGGCGCGTGCGCGCGAGGAGGCGCTGCTGCGCTACGGCGCGCTGGTCTCCCGGCACGGCGACGCGCTGCACCGGCGCTGGATCGGCGGCGAGCAGGTCGACGACCCGGTGCTCGACGCGCCCGAGATCGGCGCGGCGGCCGACGCCGCGGCCCTGTACGAGGCGGTCGTCCGGATGCGCCCGATGCCGGTCGGCCTCGCGACGGTGCTGTCGATCGCGGTGCCCGCGGCGCTGCCGATGCTCGCGGTGCTGTCGACGCAGATCCCCCTGGCCACGCTGGTCAAGGGCATCGCCGGGGCGCTGCTGTGACGCGTCCGGCGTTCCGTGCCGGCGCCCCACGCCGCCACCCGACGCCGTGGACGCGCCTGGCGTGCGCCCTCTCGCTCGCCGCCACCTGCGCCGAGCTCGCCGCGCAGGGGCTCGACACCGCGCAGCGGCGCCGCCTCGAGCGTGCGACCGGCACCGACTGGGTCCTCGGAGCGACGGTGCAACGGGCGCTGGTGCCGGGCGAGCCGGACACGACGCTCGGCGTCGTCGCCGCCGACCGCGGCCCGCTGCATCTCGAGGGCCGCTGGAACTACGAGGCGCAGGGCGCGGGCTCGCTGTTCGCCGGGATCAACCTGCGGCGCGACGGCGACGTCGCGCTGACCCTGGTGCCGATGCTCGGCGTCGCGTTCGGCACCCTGCGCGGCATCGTGCCGGCGCTCGAGGCGAGCGTGTCGTGGCGTGCGCTGGACGCGTCGATCGAGGCCGAGTACGTCCGCGACCTCGACGACCGAGAGCGCAGCTTCCTCTACGCCTGGAGCGAGCTCGGCGTGTCGCCCGGCGGCGGCTGGCGCCTCGGGCTCGTGGGCCAGCGCACGCGTCGCTGGACAGCGCTGCGCGACACGCAGCGCGGCGTGTTCGCGCAACTCGAGCTCGGCCGCACGGCCTGGGGCGTGTACGTCTTCGAGCCGGCCGACGCGCCGCGGCGGCTGGTGCTGCTGATGCTCTCGGTGGGGTACTGAGGCCGGGCGACCGTGGGACAATCGGCGCGGCGCGTGGCGCGTCGGCGGATGGGCCGGCCGGCGCGCGGCAACGGAGCCCGCCGATGGCCGATGCGATCCTCGTCCTCAACGCCGGCTCGTCGAGCCTGAAGTTCTCGCTGTTCGTCGGCGCGGGCGACGCGCGGCGGCAGACGCTCGGCGGCCAGGTCGAAGGCCTCTTCACCGCCCCCCGCTGCGTGGTCCACGACCGCGAGCGGCGGATCGTCGCCGAGCGCCGATGGCCCGACGGCACGCGGCTCGGCCACGACCTCGCGCTCGAGCACCTGCTCGAGGTGCTGCGCGAGCGGCTCGCCGCCGACCGCCTCGTCGCGGTCGGCCACCGGGTCGTGCACGGCGGCACCCGGTACGCGGCGCCGATCCGGGTCGACGCGGCGGTGCTCGCCGCGCTGCGCCGGCTCGAGCCGCTCGCGCCGCTGCACCAGCCGCACAACCTGGCGGCGATCGCCGCGATGCTCGAGCGCGCGCCCGGGCTGCCGCAGGTCGCCTGCTTCGACACCGCCTTCCACCGCACGGTGCCCGAGCTCGCGCAGATGTTCGGCCTGCCGCACGCGATGCACGAAGAGGGGATCCGGCGCTACGGCTTCCACGGGCTGTCCTACGAGCACGTCGCGTCGGTGCTGCCGGGCGTCGATCCGCGCGCCGCCGCGGGTCGAACGGTCGTCATGCACCTCGGCAACGGCGCGAGCCTGTGCGCGATGCAGGGCGGGCGCAGCGTCGCGACCACGATGGGCTTCACCGCGGTCGACGGGCTGATGATGGGCACGCGTACCGGCACGCTCGACCCGGGCGTCGTGCTCTACCTGATGGACGAGCGCGGGATGTCGGCCCGCGAGCTCGAGACCCTGCTGTACTCGAAGTCCGGCCTGCTCGGCGTCTCCGGCGTGTCGAGCGACATGCGCACGCTGCTCGCGAGCGACGCGCCCGGCGCGCGGCTCGCGATCGACCTCTACTGCTACCGGATCCGGCGCGAGCTCGGCTCGATGGTGGCGGCGCTCGGCGGGCTCGACGCGATCGTGTTCACCGCGGGCATCGGCGAGAACGCGGCGCCGATCCGCGAGGCGGTGTGCCGCGACGCGGCCTGGCTCGGGGTCGAGCTCGACGCGGCGGCCAACGCGGCGGGCGCGGACCGCCTGCACGCGTCGGACAGCCGTGTCGCGGTCTGGCGGCTCCCGACGGACGAGGAGGGCGTCATCGCGCGCCACACGGCCGCGCTGGTGCGCGGCTGAGCGGGCGGGCCGGACGGTCCGGCCCGCGCCGCGCCGTCAGAGCGCGTCGGCCGCGAAGTCCGCGAGCCGCGAGCGCTCGCCGCGCTGCAGCGTCACGTGCCCCGCGTGCGCCCAGCCCTTGAACCGGTCGACGACGTAGGTGAGGCCCGACGAGGCCTCGGTCAGATACGGCGTGTCGATCTGCGCGATGTTGCCGAGGCAGATCACCTTGGTGCCGGGGCCCGCGCGGGTGACCAGCGTCTTCATCTGCTTGGGCGTCAGGTTCTGCGCCTCGTCGATGATCAGGTACTTGTTCATGAACGTGCGCCCGCGCATGAACGACAGCGCCTTGACCTTGATCCGCGAGCGGATCAGGTCGGTGGCCGCGGCGCGGCCCCACTCGCCGCCGGTGCCGTTGCCCTGGGTCAGCACCTCGAGGTTGTCCTCGAGCGCGCCCATCCACGGCTGCATCTTCTCCTCCTCGGTGCCCGGGAGGTAGCCGATGTCCTCGCCGACCGGCACGGTCGCACGGGTCACGATGATCTCGGTGTAGCGCTTCTGCTCGAGCGTCTGCGCGAGGCCCGCGGCGAGCGCGAGCAGCGTCTTCCCGGTGCCCGCCTGCCCGAGCAGCGTGACGAAGTCGATCTCGGGGTTGGTCAGCAGGTTCAGCGCGAAGTTCTGCTCGCGGTTGCGCGCGGTGACGCCCCAGACCGCGTTCTTCAGGTGCGTGAAGTCGCGCAGCGTCTGCAGCACCGCGGTCTTGCCGTTGCGCTCCTTGACCTGCGCGGCGAGCGGCAGGTCGCCGTCGAGATAGACGAACTGGTTCAGCATGAAGCCGGCGACCGCCGGCCCGGTGATGCGATACCAGTTCGAGCCGCCCTGCTGCCACGACTCCATGCCCTTGCCGTGGGTGTCCCAGAAGTCGGCCGGCAGCGCGAGCGTGCCGGCGTACAGCATGTCGAGGTCGTCGACGACCTGGTCGTTCTGGTAGTCCTCGGCCGGCAGCCCGAGCGCACGGGCCTTGATCCGCATGTTGATGTCCTTGGACACCAGCACGGTCTGACGGTCGGGGAACTTGTGCTGCAGCGCGCGGACGACGCCGAGGATCTGGTTGTCGGCCTTGCCGGCGGCGAGCGACTCGGGCAGCGAGGAGGTCAGCGCCTGCGTCTGCAGGAACAGCCGTCCGGTCGCGTCGCGGTTGCCGAGCTTGTCGAGCGGGATGCCCTGCTCGATGCCGCTCTCGACGTCGGCGACCATCGCGTCGAGCGAGCGGCTGACCTGGCGCGCGTTGCGCGCGACCTCGGACATGCCCTTCTTGTGGTTGTCGAGCTCCTCGAGCGTGACGATCGGCAGGAAGACGTCGTGCTCGGCGAAGCGGAACAGGCTCGTGGGATCGTGCATCAGCACGTTGGTGTCGAGCACGAAGAGCCGCGACTGCTCGTTGGCCGCGCGTCGCACCGCGCG
>JBILTM010000079.1:0-20094 GCA_044371545.1 Burkholderiaceae bacterium | reverse complement strand
ATCTAAGCGGGAAACTTGCCTGAAGATGAGATCTCCCTGGGGACTTGATCCCCCTGAAGGGTCGTTCGAGACCAGGACGTTGATAGGACGGGTGTGGAAGCGTAGTAATACGTTAAGCTAACCGTTACTAATTGCCCGTGAGGCTTGACCCTATAATTTTGCTGTTCGACGAAGCGCGCCGCATCGAATCGAGATGCGCGGCTGCCGCGATCACAGGAACCCTCGAGGTTCCCGACTTCTACCGGATTGGGTTCGTTGCCCCCCATGGGCAGCGGGCCGACAAGTCATGCCTGACGACCATAGCGAGTTGGAACCACCCCTTCCCATCCCGAACAGGACCGTGAAACGACTCTGCGCCGATGATAGTGAGCATTCGCTCGTGAAAGTAGGACATCGTCAGGCAAACCCCTGAAGCAAGAACGCCCCGAGCATCCCTCGGGGCGTTTTTGTTTTGGTGCACCGGAACCGTGGGTCCGCGGCGTGCCGCATACGGCGGCGGTTTCGGTACGGAAGATCTCGATGGTTCCGGCAGTGATCCAGGCTTGGAAGTCGATGTTTTCGGCGCATGACCTCGCAGTGCTCGACCGGCCGATCGCCGACGATGCGGTGTTCGAGTCGCGCCGGTGGTGCACACGCCGCAGGTCGGCAAGGCGAAGACAGTCCTCTATCTGTGCGCCGCGGACGATGTGCTCAACACTCCGGATTTCCGCTACGTCGGCGAGTGGTACGGCGAGCATTCCGCCGTGCTCGAGTTCAACGCGACGCTCGACGGGATCGTCATGGACGGCGTGGACATGATCTGGTGGAACGCCGACGACCGGATCGTGCGATTCAAGGTGATGGTGCGCCCGCTGAAGGCGATCAACCTGCTGCACCAGCGGATGGGCCAGGCGCCGGTGCGACGGCTGTCCTGGCTGGAGTGATCGGAGCTGTCGGACGGTCGTGAGGGCGTTCGTCCGATCCTGATGTCTTGCTGGCTCGATGTCGAATCGAGGCGGATCGGGGTCCGTAGTGCGGGGATCGGGTTGCGTTGCCGGGAGTTGATGCGGGCGGCGGGCCCCGGGCCGGATCCGTCGCCCGCCGCGACCGCGCCCGGATCCGCGTGGGGCGCTACTGCGGCGCCGGGCCGGAGCGTGTGACCGGCACGGCCATCCGCTCGCCAGGCTTCAGGTCGAACACCCAACTGCCGCCGAACAGGAAGCCGTTCGTGCCGAGTACCGTCGCCTGGAGCGAGAACCGGCCCCACCGGATGCCGAGGCTCGGGATGATCACCGGAGCGATGCCCGCGCTGTTGAACGGGATCTTGTCCTGGTACTCGTCCTTGTAGCCGTGCAGCAGGCCGGCGGTGACGTTGACGAACACGTCGCCGCCCGCGAAGCGCCGCCAGTCCCACTCCTGGCCGAACCACACGTACTGCGAGAACTGGCCGAACGAGTTGTCGAACGCCGCAAAGCCGGCGATCGACCGATCGGCCTTCCAGAAGGTCCAGCGGGTCGTGACCAGCTCGAAGCCGAGCAGGTGGTTGTGGGGGACGTGTTCCGGCGAGTTGCTGAAGTGATAGGCGAAGGGGCCGTAGGTGATGCGGAGCTGGTCGCCGTCGGCCAGCCACTGCGCGCGGGCAGCGCACGGTGCCAGCGACAGGGCGAGCGCGACCGCGGCGGCGAGGCACCCGAGGGAGAAAGGCACCCGACGTCGGTCGGCGGCGCGTCGAGCGGACGCAATGGACGTGCCGAAGCGGGTTTCGGCGCAATCGAGGGGCTGCACGATGGACGCGATCTCGTCGTGGGGCCGGGCGACCCGGGGTCGGGCCGCGGCCGTGCCATGTTAACGCGACCGGAGGTTCCGGATCCCGTGGGGTCGATCGCCCCTAGGTATCTTCCGAAGAATCGAAAGGGGTCGTGACCGGGGTAAAATCTTTAAGAAATGTTACAAACCGCGGCTGTCGGCGGGATCGGGCAGCCCCGACCCTTATGATTCGCGCCGAGACCGAAGAGTTCGGCGCAAGTGTCGGAATTTACACGGATTTCAGATGACGCCGCCCGCAACCTCGATGTCGTTTCCGTCAGCCCGCCAGTCCGCCCGACATGCGACGCGCCCGGCTTCGCTGCTGCTCGCGCTCGAGCCGCGGCTGATGTTCGACGGCGCGGCGGCCGCCACCGGGGCCGACGCTGCGGCGACGCACGCCGAGCGGCACGCGGCCGCGGAGGCGCAGGCGGCCCCGTCGTCCGCGGCGCACGCCTCGGGCGCGCACGCGCGAGCGGCGCCCGCGTCGAAGACCTGGGCGCCCGCGGACCACGACGACGGCTGCGCTCCGAAACCGCTGGCGTGCGCCCCGGATGCGCCGACGCCCGGGCCCGACGCGGCGCCCGCCGCCGCGCCGGTCGCGGTGCTGCAGCTCGTCGCGTCGTCCGAAGGCACGTCGGTCGGCACCGACGTCGTGCCGGGCGAGGTGCTGCGCTACCGGATGATCGTCGAGGTGCCCGAGGGCACGACGGCCGGCGCCGAGCTGAGGGTGCAGCTGGCGCCGGGCCTGCGCTTCGTCGCCGACGACACCACGACGATCGCGTTCGTCGCCGACGGCGGCGGCATCGACTCGAGCACGCTCGCCGGCCTGCGGCTCGACAAGGTCGGCGGCGGCGACGGCGTGGACAGCGTTGCGCCGATCGTGCCGCGCGAGCGCCTGCCGGGCAGCGCGCTCGTCGACGCTCGGGGCGTGCCGGTGCCGGCCTGCACGGTCCTGCCGTCCGGCGAAGGGCCCCGGATCCTGCTCGGCGACCTGGAGAACCGCGACCGCGACTGTGGCGGCGAGTTCGTCGTCGTCGAGTTCGACGCGGTCGTCGACAACGCGGCGGGCGCCGTACGCGGCGACGCGCTGCCGGTGTCGTTCGCATGGCATGCGGACGGGGGCGTGCGCGCGGTGTCCGATGCGGTGACGGTCGACGTCGGCGAGCCGTCGATCGTCGACCTGGACGTGCGCGTGGTGGAGGTCACCGGCACGCACGTGGTCTTCGAGGCGACGTTCGGCAACAGCGGCGACCAGGTCGCGCACGACGTCCGGCTGGTCGACGCGTTCGACGCCCGCCAGGGACTGTCGTTCGGCGGCGCGTGGACGGTGAGCGGGTTGCCGCAGGGCGCCGTCAACGCGAGCACGGCCGACACGCTGGACCTGCGGCTGCCCGCGCTCGCGCCGGGCGAGTCGGTGACCGTGCGCTACGACGCGTGCCTCGCCGCGGCGGGCACGCCGGTCGCG
Organism: Burkholderiaceae bacterium; assembly: GCA_044371545.1. Classification (GTDB taxonomy): domain Bacteria; phylum Pseudomonadota; class Gammaproteobacteria; order Burkholderiales; family Burkholderiaceae_E; genus UBA4615. Next base: position 16,844 of record JBILTM010000079.1, on the reverse strand, counting down.
GCGCGCGACGTCACCGTCACCTACACGTCGCTGTCGGCGTGCGGCGGCGAACTGACCGTGCCTGCGGACGGGGGCGTCGCGACGTCGACGACGACCGGCGAGCGCACCGGCGATACCGCCGACTACGGCGGTGCGGCGAACGTATACCGCGACGTCGATCGCGTCGCGCTGTCGACGCTGAGCGGGACCCTGTGGAACGACACGTCCGCGCCGGACGGTGCGATCGGTGCCGGCGAGGCTCGGCTGGCCCGAGTGACAGTGACGCTGACGCTGGCGGGCGCCGACGGCGCGCTCGGCACGCGCGACGACGTTTCGCGCACGACGCTGACCGACGCGGACGGCCGCTATGCGTTCGCCGCGGTGCCGGCGGGTGCGGCCCGGATCGTCGCGCCGACGCCGCTCGCCGATGCGGGCGGCGACGCCGGCGTGCTGCGCGCGCGCACGGACGCACGCGGCGAGCCGACCGACGCGACGATGGACGTCGCGGTCGTCGAGGGCGTGTCGATCGACCGGCTCGACGTCGGCTACGTCCAGCAGAACCGCGCGCCGACGATCACCACGCCGGGCGGCGAAGTCAGCGCGGTCGAGGACGTCCGCAGCGTGATCACCGGCGTGTCGATCGCCGACGCGGACGCGGTCGGCTCGGGGACGCTGTCGGTCACGCTCGGCGTGGACGCCGGGCGGCTCGACGTGGCGGCGGCGCCCGGCGTCTCGGTCGTCGGCAACGGCACCGGGTCGCTCGCGCTCGCCGGCACGCCCGCCGGGCTCAACGCGACACTCGGCATGCTCGGCTACACCGGGGAGCGCGACTTCTCCGGCTGCGACACGCTGTCGATCCGCGTCGACGACCGCGGCAACGTGGGCGACGCCGACGGCGACGGCCGGCCGAGCGAGCCGGTCGACGATGCGCTGACCGCGACTACCTCGATCGGTATCGCGGTCGCGCCGGTCGGCGACGCGCCGATCGCGCGACCCGACGCACGCACCACCTCGGAAGGCATCGCGATCACCGACGGGCAGGCGGTCGTCGGCACGCCGCGCGGCGACGTGGCGGACACCGACGCCGACGGCGATCGGCTGACCGTGATCGGCGTGGCGCCGGGCACGTCCGCGGGGCCGTTGTCCGGTGGCGTCGGCTCGCCGATCGTCACGCCGCTCGGCACGCTGACGCTGCAGCCCGACGGGCGCTACGGGTACCAGCCCTCGGTCGACCTGCCCGACGGCGGGATCGCGCGGGACGTGTTCAGCTACACGGTCGCCGACGACTCGGGCGCGCGCTCGACGACGACGATCACGATCACGATCGTCGGCGTCGGGGCAGGCGGCTCGGTGTCGGCGGCGCCGGACGCGCGGTCGATGACCGAGGACGCGCCGCCGATCGCGGGCAACGCTGTGGCCGGCGCGGGCGTCGCGGGCGGGGCGCCCGGCGACGTCCGCGACATCGACGCGCAGGGCGACCGGCTGACGGTCGTCGCGGTCGACGCGTTGCCGGCCGCGGGCGCGCCGCGCGCGGGTGCGGTCGGCACGCCGCTGGCAGGCACCTGGGGCACGCTGACGCTCGGCGCCGACGGCCGCTACACCTACGCGCTCGCGCCGGTCGCGCAGACGCTCGCGCAGGGGCAGGTCGTCGTCGATCAGTTCCGCTACACCGTCACCGACGGCACGTCGATCGCGACGACCACGCTCACCGTGACGATCGTCGGCGTCGACGACGCGCCGACCGCGGGCTCGACGACGCAGGTCGTCGACCAGCGCCAGCCGCCGGGCTCGAGCGGCGCGCCCGTGCTCGCGCCGCCGGTGGCCGACGTCGACGACGCCCTCGACACGCTGCGCGTCCGCATCGACGCGCTCGAGCGCCCGCAGGCGGGTACGTTCCTGCGGCCCGACGGCACGCCGCTCGCACCGGGCGCCGCCCTGACCGTCGATGCGCTGCAGCGGCTGACGTACCTGCCGGCGCCCGACTACACCGCGCCGCTGCGCGTCGACGGCACGCTGCCGGGCAGTGCGCTGACGTTCACGGTCGTCGACCCGAACGGGGGCAGCGCGCCGGGTCGCATCGACATCGCGCTGCGGCCGCCGACCGCGTCCTCGTCGACGTCGATCGATGCGCCGCCGTCGGCCGGCCAGATGCCGACCCCGGGCGGGCCGGTCGCCGGCACGCCGGGGGATGGCGGCGCGAGCGGCGGTCCCGGGGTGGGCACGGGCACGGGGACGGGTCCCGGCAACGGTCCCGGCATCGGCACGGGCACCGGCCTCGCGGGCCCGGGCCTGCCGCCGCCGGCACCAGCGGCGCCGCCGCCGTCCGACGCATCGCCCGGCCCCGTCGCCGGCGGGCCGGGCGCGGCACCGCCGGTCGTGCCCTCGACCGGCACGCCTTCGACGGGCGCACCGGGCGCACCGGGCGGCCCGACCGCCACCGGCACGCCAGGCGGCACGGTGCCGCCGGCCGACTCGTCGACCGCCCTCGTCGGACCCGCTCCGGTCGTCGCCGGCGTCGCGCTGGCCCGCTTCGGGCCGGTCGACTACGTGCCGCCCGCCGGATTCCCGCTGTTCCCGCAGGGCCCGGTCGTCACCCTGCGTGCCGACCCGATCGAACCGCTGTCGCAGGAGCGCGTCGGCGACACGGTGCGCAGCGCCCGCGACACCTCGCTCGCCGAGTTCGCGCGGCTCGACGACGACTCGCGCCGACTCGACCTCGATGCGGACGGGCTGCTGCCGTCGACCCGCGTCGATGGGCTTTTCGGCGACGAACGCATCGGTCCGCTGCGCGAGGCCGCAATGCCCGGTGCCCTGGCCGCACCGGTCGCCGCCGCACTGGCCGCACCCGCTGCGCCCGCTGCGACCGACCCGGGCGCCGGCGCGAAGCCCGCGCCGCGCGCGTCCTCGACCGACGTCGTCGGCCGCGACGACGACTGCGTGCCGCTGCCGGTGGTCAAGCCGAAACCCAAGCCGGTGAAGCGCATCCTGCCCGACGGGATGTCGAAGCCCTCGGGCTCGTTCACCGAACAGATCGACGTTCAGAAGAAGAAGTTCAAGCCGCCGGCCAAGGCCGTCCCGACAACGCCGCCCGCGCGGCAGTGCTGACCCGACACGCGATGCCCCACACGTTCTTCCTCGCTCCGTTCCGACACCGACGAACCCGACTGTCCGCCGCGCTGGCCGCGGCGCTCGTGGCCGGCTGCGCGATCGCGCCGACGCCGACTACGGACGCGCAGGTGGGCCAGCGCGTGACGCAGGACCGGGCGAAGATGTTCGCCGAGCAGGAGCCCGTGACGAAACCGCTGGGGTATCCGGACGTTGCGGCGCGAGCGCTGAAGTACAACCTCGACTATCGGCTGAAGGCGATGGAGGGATCGCTGTCGCAGGGGCTGCTGGATGTCTCGCGCTGGGACATGTTCCCGAGGCTGTTGGCGAACGCAGGGTACGTGACGAGGAGTCCGGTGGATGCGTCGAGGACATACCAGATCGAGAGTGGGGTGGAGAGCCTGACGCACCAGACCTCGAGCGAGAGGAACCGTGCGATCGCGAGCGCGGAGTTGAGCTGGAACCTGCTGGACTTCGGTGTGTCGTACTACCGAGCGAGGCAGCAGGCCGACCAGGTGATGATCGCCGAGGAGAGGAAACGCAAGGTGGTGCAGAACATCCTTGCGGACACCAGGAATGCGTACTGGAGGGCGCTGGGGGCGCAGCGGTTGAGTGGGCGGATCGATGCGTTGCTGGTGAGGAGCAACACGGCGCTGGAGCGGGCGCGCGACATCGAGGCGCGGGGGCTGATGCCGCAGCCGCAGGTGCTGGCGTACCAGAGGGCGCTCTTGGATGCGATCGTGCTGCTGCAGTACCGTCGGCAGGAGCTGGAGCTTGCGAAGCAGGAGCTGGGGGCGCTGATGAACCTGCCGCCGGGCACGAGCTTCACCCTGGCCGACGAGCCGGATCCTGGGCTGCCGGCGGTGCCTACGGACATGAAGCGGCTGGAGGACGTGGCGCTCTCGATGCGCCCGGAGCTCAAGGAGGAGGACTACCGGGCGCGGATCACGGCCGACGAGGTGAGGCGGGCGATCGCGTCGGCGCTGCCGGGGGTGAGCTTCGATGTGGCGGTGAGGTACGACTCGAACCGGTTCCTGTACGACAACACGTGGACGGACGGAGGGATCCGGCTGTCGGCGAACCTGTTCAGGCTGGCGTCGATTCCGACGCTGATGAGGGCGAACGAGGCGCAGAAGCAGGTCGACGAGTCGAGGCGCATGGCGCAGGCGATGGCGGTGATGACGCAGCTGCGGGTGGCGTCGCTGAGGTACGGGCTGGCGCTGTCGGAGCTGAAGCAGGTGGCGCTGTCGGCGGACGTGGACCGGAGGCTGCTGGGTTACGCGAGGTCGGCGCAGAGTGCGCGGGTGGAGGGCGAGCTGGAAGTGATCAGGAACGAGGCGCGGGCGCTGCTGTCGGAGTACCAGAGGCATATCGCGTACGCGAACGCGCAGTCGGCGTGGGGCCGGATCTACAACTCGCTGGGCTACGACGTGGAGCCGCCGCCGCCCGAGGCGAGCCTCGCGGAAGTCGCCGCAGCCATCGATCGCTCGATGGGCCAGTGGCAGGGCATGACGTTCGCGCCGTCGCGCTCCGAGGCGCCGGACGGCACGACGGTCGCGGCGCGCGCGCAATGAGCGGGCTCGGCTCGCGCAGCGCGCGTCGGGCCGCGGCGCTCGCGCTCGTCGCGGCCACGTCCTGGTCGTCGGCGCTCGCGCAGCAGGGCCCGGGCACCGAACCCGCTGCTGCGTCCGCGCCGATCCGCGTGCTGTTGATTCCGGCGCGCGAGACCACCGTCGTCTCGCAGATGGTCGGCCGCGTCGATCGCCTCGGCGGCGACCTCGGCGCGCCGGTGAAGGCTGGTGCGCCGCTGGTGGTGTTCGACTGCGGCGAGCTGAAGGCGCGCGAGGGCATCGCCGACGCCGAGCTCGATGCGGCCCGCCAGCAGCTCGACACGAAGACGCAGCTGAAGTCGCTGAACGCCGCCGGCGACACCGAGGTGCAGCTCGCCGCGACCGCGGTGAACCGCGCGCGCGCGCAGCTCGACCTCGCGAAGCACCAGGCCGCGCAGTGCCGCATCGACGCGCCGTTCGCCGGGCGCATCGTCAAGCTGCACGTCAAGCCCTTCCAGAGCGTGTCGGTCGGCCAGCCGCTCGTCGAGATGGTGGCCGCGGGGCCGCTGAAGCTCAGGCTCAACGCGCCGTCGCGCTGGCTCGCATGGATCAAGCCCGGCACGACGTTCAGGATCCAGGTCGACGAGACCGGCCGCGCGTATCCGGCGACGGTGACCGCGATCAACGGGCGCGTCGACGCGGCGAGCCAGTCGGTGGAGGTGGAGGGCGCGGTCAAGGGCGCGTTCCCCGAGCTGCTCGCGGGCATGAGCGGCACCGCGGTCTTCCAGGCGCCGCGTTGAGCGACGCGCGATGAACGCGCCGCAGCCGTTCGCCGATCCGACGCTCGCCGGCGTGCTGGTGCACGTCGAAGAGCGCGTGCGCGCGGCCGTGTCGCTCGCCACGCTGCGCTTCTCGATCGCCAACGAGACCCACGCGCTCGCGCCGTACCGGCAGGCCTTCGTGTGGACGCTCGAGGCCGGGCGCGTGCGGCTCGACACGGTGTCGGGGCTCGCGACGCCGGTCGCCGACGCGCCGTTCGCGCAGTGGCTCGACCGGCTGGGCCGCGAGCTCGCCGCGCGGCCCGCGCTCGACGGCGACTACGTCGGCGCCGCCGACGTGCCGGACGCGCTCGCCGCCGACTGGGCCGACTGGCTGCCCGAGTGGCTGCTGTGCTTCACCGTCTCGACGCCCGACGGCACGCGCGTCGCGCTGGTCGCGTTCGCGCTGGACGAGCCGGTGCCCGACGAGGTCGCGCCTTGGCTCGCGAGGCTGCCCGCTGTGTGGGGCCACGCGTGGGGCGCGCTGCAGGGTCGCCGGCCGCCGCGGACCGCCTCGTCGCTCGCGCGCCGCGCGCGCTGGGCGGTGCCGCTCGCGCTCGTGCTGCTCGCGCTGGTGCCGGTGCGCACGTCGGTGCTCGCGCCGGCCGAGATCTCGCCACTGCAGGCGTTCGCGCTCGCCGCGCCGCTCGATGGCGTGATCCGCGACGTGCACGTGGTGCCGAACCAGCGGGTGACCGCGGGCACGCGGCTCTTCACGCTCGACGACACGACGCTGCGCAACCGCCGCGAGGTCGCCGCGCGCCAGCTCGCGACCGCGCGCGCCGACGCGCTCGCGGCCGCGCAGAAGGCCTTCGCCGACGCGACCAGCCGTGCCGAGCTGGCCGCGCTCGAGGGGCGCGTCGCCGAGCGGCGTGCCGAGCTCGAGGGCATCGAGCAGCAGCTCGCGCGCATCGGGATCGTCGCGCCGCGCGCGGGGGTCGTGGTGTTCGGCGATGCGCTCGACCTGCAGGGCAAGCCGGTGAGCACCGGCGAGCGCGTGGCGCTGCTCGCCGACCCGAAGGACGCCGGCGTGCTGGTCTGGCTGCCGGTCGCCGACGCGATCTCGCTCGAGCAGGGCGCGGAGCTGCGCCTCTTCCTGCGTATCGCACCGACCTCGCCGCTGCGCGCGCGCATCGAGCAGACCAGCTACCAGTCGACGCTGTCGCCCGACGGCGTCGCGTCGTACCGGCTGCGCGCGCGCTTCGAGGCGCTCGAGCCCGAGGACGCGGCGCGGGTGCGGATCGGGCTCGCCGGCACGGCGAAGCTCTACGGCGAGCGCGCGCCACTCGGCTACGCGATGCTGCGCCGGCCGCTCGCGGCGCTGCGCGAATGGACGGGATGGTGAGCGGCGGGGGTCTGGGCGCCGCACGCGGACCCGGACCCGGCGGGCTCGCGGGCGTGGTGCCCGGGGCCGTGGCGCGACGACCCGCAGCGGACCTCCCGGGCCCGGGCCGCGACGCGGACCGCCGGCCCGCGTCGGTCCGGACGGCGCCCTCGGCGACCGACGCGCCGGCATCGCCCGCCGCGGCCCGCCTGCCCGCGCTGCGCGAGGACCTGCGGATCGCGCCGGCCTCGCCCGAGGCCGACGGCTCGCCGACCTGGACCATCCACGATCCCGCCGGCCACCGCTTCTTCCGCATCGGCTGGCTCGAGTTCGAGCTGCTGTCGCGCTGGCGCGAGGACCTGCCCGGCGAGGCGCTGCTCGCGCGCATCGAGCGCGAGACGCCGCTGCGACCCGAGGCCGCCCAGCTCGACGCGCTGGTCGCGTTCCTGCGCGCGCGGCAGCTGGTGCGCGCCGACGGCGCGGCCGACGTCGAGCGGCTCGCGAAGATCGCCGACGCGTCGCGCGAGTCGCCGATGAAGTGGCTGCTGCACCACTACCTGTTCTTCCGCGTGCCGCTGGTGCGTCCGTCGGCGTGGCTCGCGCGCACGCTGCCCCGCGTCGCGTGGCTCGGCAGCCGCGGCTTCGCGCTCGCGACGCTGGTCGCAGCGGTCGTCGGCCTTGCGCTCGCGCTGCGCCAGTGGGACGTCTTCACGCACACGATGCGCGCGCAGCTCGGCCCCGCGGGCCTCGTCGGCTTCCTCGCCGCGCTCGCGTTCGCCAAGGTGCTGCACGAGCTCGGCCACGCGTGGACCGCGACCCGACACGGGCTGCGCGTGCCGCAGATGGGCATCGCGTTCGTCGTGATGTGGCCGATGCTCTACACCGACACCGGCGAGGCGTGGAAGCTCGCCGACAAGCGCCGCCGGCTGCAGGTCGCAGCCGCCGGCATCGCGACCGAGTTCGCGCTCGCCGCGTGGGCGACGCTCGCCTGGAGCCTCGTCGACGACGGCGACCTGAGGAGCGCGCTCTTCTTCCTCGCGACGACGAGCTGGGTGCTGACGCTCGCGATCAACGCGAGCCCGTTCATGCGCTTCGACGGCTACTTCCTGCTGTCGGACGCGATCGACGTGCCGAACCTGCACGAGCGCTCCGGCGCGCTCGCGCGCGCCTGGCTGCGCCGCACGCTGCTCGGCTGGGACGAGCCCGACCCGGAGGCGATGGCGCCGCGCCGGCGCGCCGGGCTGGTCGCGTTCGCGCTGGTCACCTGGGTCTACCGGCTGGTCGTGTTCCTCGCGATCGCGGTGGCGGTGTACCTGTTCTTCTTCAAGGCGCTCGGCGTGCTGCTCCTGGTCGTCGAGATCGCCTGGTTCGTCGCGCGGCCGGTGGCGGCCGAGCTGCGCGTCTGGCACGCGCGGCGGGGCGAGATCCGCCGCTCGCGCACGCTCGCCGGGCTCGCCGGCCTCGCGCTCGTCACGGTGCTGCTCGCCTGGCCGTGGCGCCTGCCGGTGCGCGCCGAGGGCTGGATGCACGCGGAGCGCCAGCAGCTCGTCTACAGCCCGCTGCCCGCGCGGATCGTCGCGCTGCGCGAACCGGGGCCGGTGCGCGCGGGCGAGCTGCTCGCGCGGCTCGATTCGCCCGACGTCAGCGACCGTGCAGCGCTCGCCGGCGCGAGCGCCGACGCGCTCGCGACGCAGCTCGACCGCAGCGTCGGCCGCGGCGACGGCGCCGAGCGGCGCGCGCTGCTCGCCGAGCGGCTCGCGACCTCGGTCGCCGAGCTCGACGCGCAGCGCGCCGAACTCGGCCGCCTCGAGCTGCGCGCCGCCTTCGACGGCATGCTCGGCGACCGCGATCCGCTGCTGCAGCCCGGCGGCTGGGTCAACCCGGGCCAGCCGATCGGGATGCTGCACGCGCCCGACGCCTGGGTCGTCGACGCGCTGGTGGATGCCCGCGCGCTCGAGCGGCTGGAGGCCGGCGCGACCGCGCGCTTCGCGCGGCGCGGGCGCTGGGAGGCGCCGCTGCCGGCCCGCCTGGTCGCGATCGACACCACGCGCACCGCGACGCTGCCGCACCCGATGCTCGCCGCCGAGCACGGCGGGCGCATCGCGACGATCCGCCAGGCCGACGGCTCGCTCGCGCCGCGCGACGGGCTGTACCGCGTGCGCCTGAAGCTCGACGCGCCGCCGCCCGCGGGCGACGCGGCGGTCGCGCCCGGCACCGCGTTCGTGGATGCCGCGCCGCGCAGCCCGTTGCGCGACTGGACGACCGCGCTGGTCGCGCTGCTGGTCCGCGAGAGCGGTTTCTGACGCGCTCCGGCGCGGCGTCGCCGCGGGGCGCCGTGCTACCTTCGGCCGCACCCCAGTGCCCCGACCCGACCCGCCGATGACCGCCCCCGTCCACCCCCGCGACGCGCTGCACGCGCCCGGCCGCGAGATCGCGGCGATCGCGCCGTGCGAGCACATCGCCGGCAACGAGAAGATGATCGTCAAGGCGATCGCGCTGCAGCGCGAGCGGCGCGGCGCGTTCGACCTCACCTGCGACTGTGAGGACGGCGCGGTCGTCGGCGCCGAGCGCGAGCACGCGGCGATGGTCGCGCGCGTGCTCGTCGCGACCGATGCGCCGGCGGGCCGCATCGGCGTGCGCGTGCACGACGTCACCCATCCGCACTGGCGCGACGACGTCGACATCCTGCTCGGCGAGGCCGGCGCGCGCATCGCGTACCTGACGCTGCCCAAGCCCGAGGGCGTCGCCGACGTCGCCCGGATGCTCGACGCGATCGAGCGCCGCGCGGCGCTCGCCGGCATCGCCGCGCCGCCGGTGCACGTGCTCGTCGAGACCCACGGCGCGCTCGCGCAGGCCGCCGCGATCGCGGCGCTGCCCGCGGTCGAGACGCTCGACTTCGGCGTGATGGACTTCGTGAGCGCGCACCACGGCGCGCTCGGCTTCGGCGCGATGCGCTCGCCCGGCCAGTTCGAGCACCCGGTGCTGGTGCGCGCGAAGACCGAGCTGGTCGCGGCGGCGCTCGCGCACGGTGTGGTGCCCTCGCACAACGTGTCGCTCGCGCTGCGAGACCCGGAGGCGGTGCGCTCGGACGCGCGGATCGCGCGCGAGCGCTTCGGCTTCCTGCGGATGTGGAGCATCCACCCGTCGCAGATCGCGCCGATCGTCGAGGCGATGAGCCCGACCGACGCCGAGGTCGAGCGCTCGGGGCGCATCCTGCTCGCCGCGCAGGCCGCGTCCTGGGGCCCGATCGACCACGACGGCGAGCTGCACGACCGTGCGTCGTACCGGCACTGCTGGAACGTGGTGCGCCGCGCGCAGGCGGCCGGCATGGCGCTCGAGCCGGCGCTCGAGGCGGCGTTCTTCTGAACCGGGCCCGGCCCTGTGCTAACGTCGCCCGCGTTCATGGCTTCCCCGCCGTTCCGACGATGGACGCATCCCCTGCCGCCGTGGCGCCGATCTGGCGCCCGTCCCCCGAGCGCATCGCGCGCGCCGAGCTGACGCGCTACCTCGCGTTCCTGCGCCGCGAGCACGGCCTCGACTTCGCCGACTACGAGTCGCTGTGGCGCTGGTCGACCACCGAGATCGAGACCTTCTGGGAGACGATCTGGCGCTTCTGCGGCATGCGGTCGTTCGCGCCGTACCGCGAGGTGCTGCACGAGCGCCGGATGCCCGGCGCGAAGTGGTTCGACGGCGCGACCGTCAACTACGCCGACCAGATGCTGTGGCGCGCCGCCGAGCCCGGCTGGGCCGACCGGCCCGCGATCGTGTTCTCGTCCGAGATCGTCGAGCGGCGCGAGGTGTCCTGGGGCGCGCTCGCCGCGCAGGCCGGCGCGCTCGCGGCGACGATGGGGCGGCTCGGCGTCGGCTTCGGCGACCGCGCGGTCTCGTACATGCCGAACATCCCCGAGGCGATGACCGCGGTGCTCGCGACCACCTCGCGCGGCGCGGTCTGGTCGAGCTGCGCGCCCGACATGGGCGCGGCCGGGGTGCTCGACCGCTTCCGCCAGATCGAGCCCGCGCTGCTGTTCGCGGTCGACGGCTATCGCTACGGCGGCAAGGACTTCGACCGCCTGGACACGGTGCGCGAGCTGGTCGCGCAGCTGCCCTCGGTGAAGGCCGTGGTCCTCGTGCCGTACCTCGATCCGGACGCGACGCTCGGCGACGCGATCGAGCTTCCGGCCCGCGACGGCGCGCCCGCGCGGCGCGTCCCGGTCGTGACCTGGTCCGACGCGCTCGCCGCGCCCGCGCGCTTCGAGCCGGTGCCGGTGCCCTTCGACCACCCGCTGTGGATCGTCTACTCGTCGGGCACCACCGGCATGCCCAAGCCGATCGTCCACGGCCACGGCGGCACGACGCTCGAGTACCTGAAGGCGATGCGGATCCACAGCGACCTCGGGCCGGACGATCGCTTCTTCTGGTTCACGTCGACCAACTGGATCATGTGGAACATGACGGTGTCGGCGCTGATCCCCGGCAGCACCGTGCTGCTCTACGACGGCAATCCGGGCTGGCCCGACCTCGGCACGCTGTGGCGCTTCGCCGAGCGCGAGCGCGCGACGTACTTCGGCCTGTCGCCGGCCTTCGTGCAGCTCAACGTGAAGAACGCGATGTCGCCGCGCGAGCGCTTCGACCTGTCGTCGCTGCGCACCGTCGGCTGCACCGGTTCGCCGCTGACCGAGGACGGCTATCGCTGGATCTACGGCCACGTGCACCCGGACGTGCTGCTCGCCTCGATCAGCGGCGGCACCGACCCGAACACCGCGTTCCTCGGCACCTGCCCGACCGCGCCGATCTACCCGGGCGAGATGCAGGCGCGCGGCCTCGGCTCGGCGGTGTACGCCTACGACGACGCCGGACAGGCGATCTACGGCGAGGTCGGCGAGCTGGTCTGCGCGCAGCCGATGCCGTCGATGCCGCTCTACTTCTGGGGCGACACCGGCGGGCGGCGCTACTTCGAGAGCTACTTCGACGTCTATCCGGGCGCCTGGCGCCACGGCGACTGGCTGAAGCTCGTCGAGCGCCCGGAGACCGTCACCGGGATCATCTACGGCCGCTCCGACTCGACCATCAACCGGCACGGCATCCGGATGGGCACGAGCGAGCTGTACCGCGTCGTCGAGGGCTTCGACGAGGTCGCCGATTCGCTGGTGATCGACCTCGAGTATCTCGGGCGCGAGTCGTTCATGGCGCTCTTCGTCGTGCCGAAGGCGCCGCACGCGCTGACCGACGCGCTGAAGCGGCGGCTGCTCGACGCGATCCGCACGCAGCTCTCCGCGCGCCACGTGCCGAACGACGTGTTCGCGATCCCCGAGGTGCCGCGGACGATCTCGGGCAAGAAGCTCGAGGTGCCGGTCAAGAAGATCCTGCTCGGGCAGCCGCCCGAGAAGGCGTGCAACCGCTCGGCGATGTCGAACCCGCAGTCGATCGACTGGTTCGTCGACTTCGCGAGGACGCGGGCGGGCTGAGCGGCCGGCGGCGGCTCAGGCCGTCGCCGCGATCTCGGCGATCTTCGGGCCGGCGGCCTCGACCGACGCGCGGATCGCGTCGAGCCGCGCCTCCGGCAGCCGCAGCACGGTGCGCAGCAGCGGCGCGTCGTCGCGCTCCGGCGCGCGGCGCAGCCCTTCGGGCGACGCGGTGCGCTCGGCGATCTGGTGGCCGAGCTCGAGCGCCGCGGCGCTCGCGCGCAGCGGCGCCGGCAGGTCGAGCGGGTGCACTTGGCCGTGCGCGCCGACCAGCGCCGAGATCTCGGCCGGCAGCCCCCAGCGCCGGCACACCTCGCCGCCGACCCGCGCGTGCGGCGGCAGGCCCGCGTCGCGCTCCACCTGCGCCGAGAAGCCGACCTCGGGGTCCGCGACCTTCGCGAGCATCGCGACGCAGCGCTGCGGCTCGACCGACAGCAGCACCATCAGTCCGATGTCGTGCAGCAGCCCGGCGACGAACACCCGGTCCGCGTCGAGTCCCTCGCGCGCCGCCGCCTCGGCGACGCCGCGCGCGGCATGAGCGACCGTGAAGCTGTGCGCCCACAGCGCGCGCTTGGCCGGCCGCAGCTCGGGGCGGATCCGGGCGCTCGCGCCGAGCGCGAGCACGGTCGCGATCCGCCACACCTCGCGCGTGCCGAGCCGGCGGATCGCATGGGCGACGTCGGTGACCTCGTGGGCCTGCGGATTGAAGGGGCGGGCGTTCGCCGCGCCGAGCACCCGCGCGAGCAGCGCCGGGTCCGAGGCGATCAGCCGGGTCAGCGCGCGGTCGTTGCCTTCGGCATCCGGCCGCATCGTCAGCAGCGTCATCGCCCACGGCGAGATCGGCGCGAGCCGGCGCAGCGCGGCGTCGAGCCACGCGTCGAAGGGCGCCCGGGCGGCGGGCGGCGCGAGCGCGTCCATGGTCGACGAGGATCAGCCCCGCGGGCCCGCGGGCGCAGTGCCCGGTGACGAAGCGGGGCCGTGCGCCGACGGCCGGGGCGGTGCGACCCCTTCGTCGGTCGACGGCCCCGCCCGGGGCGCCCGGGCGTCGCGGCGGCGCACCGTCCGACCCTCCGGACGTGACGAGTTCGCCACCCGGTGCCGAAGCGCGGCTGTTAGCATCCGACGGATGGTCGCGATGCCGCGGCCCGCCGGAGACGCCGTGAAGCCCCTCGCCCTCGCCGTGCTCGCCGCCACCGCGGTCCTCGCAGGATGCGCGGCCCCGCGCGGCCCCGCCACCGCCGAAGCGGCGGCCACCCCCGGCAAGATCGTGCCGTTCTCCGCGCTCCAGTCCGACGACGTCGGACCCTGGACCTCGTGGCGGATCCACCCGACCAAGCCCACCACCGCGTTCCGTCCGGTGTCGCTCGACGGCTCGAGGGTGCTCGAGGCGGTGGCGGACCGTTCCGTGTCCGGCCTCAAGCAGATGGTGAACGTCGATCCCGTGGAGCGCCCGATCATCGAGTGGCGCTGGCGCATCGACCAGCCGATCGCGGGCGCCGACGTCGCCGACCGCTACGCCGACGACGCGCCGGTGCGCGTCGTGCTCGCGTTCGAGGGCGACACCTCGACGCTGCCGATGAAGGACCAGATGTTCATCGAGCGCGCGAAGCTGCTGACCGGCCAGGACCTGCCGTACGCGACGCTGATGTACGTCTGGTGCAACAAGAACGCGGCCGAGGCGGTGGTGCCGAACGCCCACTTCTCGCGGGTGCGCAAGATCGTCGTGCAGAGCGGCGAGGGTGGCGCGAAGGAGTGGCTCAGCTACCGTCGCGACATCGTCGCCGACTACGAGCGCGCCTTCGGCCAGAAGCCCGGCCGGCTGATCGCGATCGGCGTGATGAGCGACAGCGACAACACCAAGCAACTGTCGCGCAGCTGGTACGGCGACATCCGGTTGTTGGAGAGGTAAGGCCGGGGTGAGGCAGGGGTTTCGGCGAGCACCGCTCGCCGCCTGCCGCAAGGCCGCGGCATGCTTGCCGCGGCCCCGTGCGTCGAGAACGTGTATCCGGCGAGAGCCGGCTGATCAACGTCTCGACCGGTAGAACCGCCGCTTCGCGATCTCCGTCGCGGCGACGTAGCCGAGCACCAGTGCCACCAGCACCGCCGCGAGCACCGGCGGCAGCGGCACGAAGCCGAACACCGCCGCGACCGGCGGCCACCAGGGCAGCGCCAGCGACACGGCCACCACCGCCGCAGTCGCGCCGGCGAGCAGCGGGCTCGGCGACGAGCGCCAGGCCGGTCCCTCGGTGCGCAGCACCATCACCACCGCGAGCTCCGTCAGCACCGACGCGACGAACCAGCCGGTCTGGAACAGCGGCGCGTCGGCGTCGAACACGCGGCGCAGCACGACGAAGGCGGCGAGGTCGAACGCGGTCGACACCAGCCCGAAGGCGATCATGAAGCGCCGCACCTCCGTGACGTCCCAGCGCTGGGGCCGCGCGAGCTTCGCGTCGTCGACGCGGTCGGTCGCGATCGCCATCGACGGCAGGTCCGACAGGAAATTGTTCAGCAGGATCTGCGTCGCCGCGAGCGGCAGGAACGGCAGCAGCGGCGTCGCGATCGCCATGCTCAGCATGTTGCCGAAGTTCGCGCTGGTGGTGATCGCGATGTACTTCATCGTGTTCGCGAACGTGCGCCGCCCTTCGACCACGCCGTCGCGCAGCACGTCGAGGCTGCGGGTGGTCAGCACCACGTCCGCGCTCGAACGGGCCACGTCGACCGCCGAGTCGACCGACACGCCGACGTCGGCCGCGTGCAGCGCCGGCGCGTCATTGATGCCGTCGCCGAGGTAGCCGACGACGTGGCCCGCACGCTGCAGCGCGCGCACGATGCGCTCCTTCTGCTGCGGGTCGATCTCGCAGAACACTGCGGTGCGCGGCGCGCGGTGGCACAGCGCGTCGTCGGTCATCGCCGACAGCTCGGCGCCGGTCAGCCGCGCCTCGGCATCGAGGCCGACGGCGCGCGCGAGGTGCGCGGCCACCCAGCGGCTGTCGCCGGTGATCATCGCGGTGCGCACGCCGAGCCGCGCGAGCGACGCGATCGCCTCGGCCGCGTCGGGGCGCGGCGGGTCGCGGAACAGCAGGAAGCCGACCAGCACCAGGCGGGTCTCGTCCTCGTGCGTCCACGCCCCGCGCGCGTCGCGCTCGTCGGCCGCGACCGCGAGCACGCGCAGCCCGTCGGCGCCGCGCGCGGCGCACCAGTCGTCGAGCCGCGCGCGCAGCGCGTCGTCCAGCGGCACCTCGGCGTCGCCGACGCGCGCGCGGTCGCAGGTGCCGAGCACCTGCGCGACCGCGCCCTTCGAGACCAGCCGGTGCCGCGCGGGCGTCACCGGGTCCGCGACCACCACCGTCAGGCGCCGGCGCAAGAAGTCGTACGGCATCTCCGCGACCTTCGTGCGACCCGAGAGGTCGAGTCGCGCGGCCGCGCCCGCGGCGACCAGCGCCGCATCGAGCGGGTTCTCGATGCCCGCCTCGAGCGACGCGTTCGTCCACGCGTCACGCAGCACCGCGTCGCTCGGGGTGCCGTCCACGTCGACCGCGGCCTCGAGCACGATCGTGCCCTCGGTCAGCGTGCCGGTCTTGTCGGTGCACAGCACGTCCATGCCGCCGAGGTTCTCGATCGCCTGCAGCCGCCGCACGATCGTGCCGCGCTCGGCCATCGCGCGCGCGCCGTGCGCGAGCGTGACGCTGACGATCGCCGGCAGCAGCTCGGGCGAGAGCCCGACCGCGAGCGCGATCGCGAACAGCAGCGACTCGATCGTCGGCCGGCCGAGCGCGGCGCTCACGACGACGACGAACAGCGTCATCAGCACCATCACCCGCAGCAGCAGCGTGCCGAAGTCGCGCACGCCGCGCTCGAAGCCGGTCTCGGGCATGCGCGCCGCGAGCCGTGCGGCGACCGCGCCGAACGCGGTGTCGCGGCCGGTCGCGACGACGACCACCGTCGCGGTGCCGCTGCGCACCGAGGTGCCCGCGAACACCGCGCCGGTGCGCGCGGCGGGCGGTGCGTCGGCCGCGACGCGGGCGGGGCGCTTGTCGACCGGGAACGACTCGCCGGTCAGGCTCGCCTCCTCGACGAGGCAGTCGAGCGCATCCAGCACGCGGCCGTCGGCGGCGATCAGGTCGCCGGCCGCGAGCACCACGACGTCGCCCGGCACCAGCGTGTCCGCCGGCACGCGCTGCGGCCGACCGTCGCGCAGCACCCGCGCGGTCGGCGCGAGCCGGCGGCGCAGCGCGTCGACCGCGACCGAGGCGCGCCGTTCCTGCACGAAGCCGAGCAGCGCGCTGCCGACGACGATCGCGACGATGATCGCGGCGTCGACCCACTCGCGCAGCCCGGCCGAGATGACCGCGCCGACGAGCAGGATCAGCACCAGCGGGCTGTCGAACTGGCGGGCGAGCAGGCGCAGCGTGCCGAGCGCGGGCGCCTCGTCGACGCGGTTGGGGCCGTGCGAGGCGAGCCGGCGCGCGGCCTCCGCGGCGTCGAGGCCCGCGGGCGTCGCGTCGAGCGACGCGAGCAGCGCGTCGGCGTCGACGCTCCAGAACGGTCCGCCGCCGTCGGCCGGCCCGTGCATCGAGGCTCTCCCCGGCGCGCGGTCGGTGCCGCG
>JBILTM010000264.1:0-6010 GCA_044371545.1 Burkholderiaceae bacterium | reverse complement strand
GATCCGAACAGGCCCCTCGTCGGCACACTCGTGGCAGGCGATTCGTGGTCGGAGCGATTCGAAGCGCTCTACCTGGCTGCGTACTCCAGCAGCATCCGATTGACCGTGGACGATGCGGGGATCCACCGGACCCGCGTACGCCCGGATGCATCGGTGTTCGGGACGGTACGGCTGGACGCCGAAGACCTCGCCGAACGGATCCGGGGGGTGCGCGTGCTGTCCCCCCTGGCGGGCATGACCGTCGAGATCCGGGAGGACACGGTCCCGTCCGGACCGCAGCACGTCGCAACCCTGCGCTTCGACCGTCCGATCCCCCTGACCGGCGCCGATCCGACCGGCTACCCCATCATCGCAAGTCGAGTCGCCTGAGTCCAAAGAGCGATCGCACGAGAACATTCCACGAGGCTCCTCCAGCATGGCAGCAGTGCAACCGATCCTTCCCGAGACGCCCGCGACCGGCGTGACCGGCGCCGCCGACACGGCCCCCGCGAACGACTACGGCGCCTCGTCGATCCAGATCCTCGAAGGCCTGGAGGCCGTGCGCAAGCGCCCGGGCATGTACATCGGCGACACCTCCGACGGCACCGGCCTGCACCACCTCGTGTTCGAGGTCGTCGACAACTCGATCGACGAGGCACTCGCGGGCTTCTGCGACGACATCGTCGTCACCATCCACACCGACAACTCGATCTCCGTCGTCGACAACGGCCGCGGCATCCCGACCGGCGTGAAGATGGACGACAAGCACGAGCCCAAGCGCTCCGCCGCCGAGATCGCGCTCACCGAACTGCACGCCGGCGGCAAGTTCAACCAGAACAGCTACAAGGTGTCGGGCGGCCTGCACGGCGTGGGCGTCTCGTGCGTGAACGCGCTGTCGACCTGGCTGCGCCTGACCGTCAAGCGCGACGGCCGCGTCCATCAGCTCGAGTTCGAGCGCGGCGTGCCCAGGGACCGCAGGATCGAGCTCGTCGACGGCGTCGAGGTCTCGCCGATGGCGATCACCGGCTCGACCGACAAGCGCGGCACCGAGGTCCACTTCCTGCCCGACATCGACATCTTCACCGACATCACGTTCCACTACGAGATCCTCAGCAAGCGGCTGCGCGAGCTCTCGTTCCTGAACAACGGCGTGAAGATCCGGCTGGTCGATCAGCGCCAGGGCAAGGAGGAGGCGTTCTCGTTCGCCGGCGGCGTCGGCGGCTTCGTCACCTACATCAACGAGACCAAGACGCCGCTCAACCCGACGGTGTTCTACGCGAACGGCGAGCGCGAGATCGACGTCGGCTCCGAGCGCCGGCGCGTGTACGTCGAGGTCGCGATGCAGTGGAACACCTCGTACAACGAGCAGGTGCTCTGCTACACGAACAACATCCCGCAGAAGGACGGCGGCACGCACCTGACCGGGCTGCGCGCGGCGATGACGCGGGTCATCAACAAGTACATCGTCGAGAACGAGCTCGCCAAGCGCGCGAAGGTCGAGACCGCCGGCGACGACATGCGCGAGGGCCTGACCTGCGTGCTGTCGGTGAAGATGCCCGATCCCAAGTTCTCGTCGCAGACCAAGGAGAAGCTGGTCTCGTCCGAGGCGCGGCCCGCGGTCGAGGAGGTGGTGGCCGCGGCACTCGAGGCGTTCCTGCTCGAGCGTCCGACGGATGCGAAGATCATCTGCGAGAAGATCGTCGAGGCGGCGCGTGCCCGCGAGGCCGCGCGCAAGGCGCGCGAGATGACGCGCAAGAGCGTGCTCTCCGGCACCGGCCTGCCCGGCAAGCTCGCCGACTGCCAGGAGAAGGACCCGACCAAGTCCGAGCTCTTCATCGTCGAGGGCGACTCCGCGGGCGGCTCGGCCAAGCAGGGCCGCGACCGCAAGTTCCAGGCGATCCTGCCGCTGCGCGGCAAGGTGCTGAACGTCGAGCGCGCACGCTTCGAGAAGCTGATCGGCTCCGAGCAGATCGCGACCCTCATCACCGCGCTCGGCACCGGCATCGGCAGCGGCAACGGCGTCGGCGACTTCAACCCCGACAAGCTGCGCTACCACCGCATCATCATCATGACCGACGCGGACGTCGACGGCGCGCACATCCGCACGCTGCTGCTGACGCTGTTCTACCGGCAGATGCCGCAGCTGGTCGAGCGCGGCCACATCTACATCGCCCAGCCGCCGCTCTACAAGGTCAAGCACGGCAAGGACGAGCGCTACCTCAAGGACGACCACGAGCTCAACCAGTACATGATGAAGCTCGCCCTCGAGGGCGCGGTGCTGCTGCCGAACGCGCAGGCCAAGGCCGAGTACGAGGCGCGCGTGGGCGCCGCGGCGAGCGCCGGCTCGTCGGCCGCCGCGTCGACGCAGGCCGCCGCCGACTCGCCCGGCGCGATCTCGGGCGACGCGCTCGGCGAGCTCGCGCGCAAGTACATCCTCGCCGAGGCGGTCATCGACCGACTGTCGCGGATCATCGACCCTGACGCGCTGCGCGCGATCCTCGACGGATGCGCGCTCGACCTCGCGTCCGAAGCGGTGGCCGTGCAGACGGCGACGCGGCTGCAGGCCGCGATGGCCAAGTACCGCAGCGACGCGCAGCGGATGGACAGCGACGCCGGCGCCTCCGTCGTGCCGGTATTCGACGACAAGGACGAGGCCTGGACGCTGCGCATCGAGCGGCGCCACCACGGCAACGTCCGCGTGACCGGCATCGACTCGCACTTCCTCATCTCCGCCGACTACAAGACCCTGCTGGATTGCGCGCTGACCGTCGGCGGCCTGGTGGGCGAGGGCGCCGAGATCCGCCGCGGCGACGGCGACCGGCAGCGCGCGCACGCGGTCATCGACTTCCGCGACGCGATGCGCTGGCTGCTGTCCGACGCCGAGCGCAACGTCGGCCGCCAGCGCTACAAGGGCCTGGGCGAGATGAACGCCTCGCAGTTGTGGGAGACGACGATGGACGCGTCGGTGCGCCGCCTGCTGCGCGTGCAGATCGAGGACGCGATCGCGGCCGACCAGATCTTCACGAAGCTGATGGGGGACGAGGTGGAGCCGAGGCGGGCGTTCATCGAGCAGAACGCGTTGGGGGCGCGGAACATCGACGTGTGAGGGGTGTGTTCTCCCCCTGTCGCCCGGGCCACTAGGCCGCGCCGGTCGGCCAGTCCTCGACGGTCAAGCCCGGCACCCGCTGGAACTCGCGAAGGTTGCGCGTGAGCAGGGTCATGCCGCGCGAGCGCGCATGCGCGGCGATGAACAGGTCGTGGCTGCCGATGGGGGTGCCGCTGCGCTCCAGCGTGGCGCGAATGTCGGCGTAGTGCTCGTCGACCGGCGTGTCCAGCGGCAGCACGGTCAGCGCATGCAGCAGCTGCTCCACGCGCTGCGTCAACGTCGCCGAGCCTTTGCGCTGCGCGCCAAAGCGAAGTTCGCAAGCCGCGACGATGCTGGTGCACACCGAATCGGGTTCCAGCGTATTGAGCTTCTGGGCGAGGGTGCCATGGGGGTTGCGAACCAGCTCGGAGAGTGCGTTCGTATCGAGCATGCAGGGCAGCTCGCGCGGCTGCTGCTGGCGCCGTTCTTGTGGCGGAACGGCCATCACAAAGCGTCCCGTGGCTGGGGCGGCGGATCCTCGACCTCGGGCAGAGCATCGTCCATCGGGTCCCACGACGCCAACAGGTCGCGCAACTTGTGCTTCCGGATGGGGGTCAGGATGAGACTGTCGCCCTCCTTGCGGATAAGGACCTCGGACCCTTCCATTTCCAGTTCACGAGGAATCCGGACCGCCTGGTTGCGGCCGTTACGGAACAATGCGGCGTGGCGCTCGGTCACCTGGGCCTTCGAAGGTCGGTTTGGCATATGTCAAAGCATATGTCAAGGCTTGCGGCTTGACAAGTCGTTGTCCAGCTCCGGCGGCCCGCGCCTTGGTCGGCGATAGGCTGCGCCGACTTACCCGATACAGGGAGGGGACCGATGCTCGTCTTCCGCCAGCTCTTCGACGCCACCTCGTCGACCTACACCTACCTGCTGGGCGATCGCGACAGCGGGCAGGCGCTGCTGATCGACCCGGTGTTCGAGCAGGCCCGTCGCGACGGCGCGCTGCTCCGGGAGCTCGACCTGACGCTCGTCGCCACGCTGGAGACGCACGTGCACGCCGACCACGTCACCGGCGCCTGGCTGCACCACCAGCGGTGCGGCAGCCGCATCGCGGTGGCGGCCTCGTCGGGGGCTCAGGGCATGGACCTGCCGCTGCACGAGGGCGACCGGGTGGCCTTCGGCCGTCGGCACGTCCAGGTCCGCACGACGCCGGGCCACACCGACGGCTGCCTGACCTTCGTGCTCGACGACGAGACGATGGCCTTCACCGGCGATGCGCTGCTGATCCGCGGCTGCGGCCGCACCGACTTCCAGCAGGGCGACCCGGCGGCGCTGTACCGCTCGGTCCGCGGGCACATCCTGTCGCTCCCGGCGGCCTGCCTGCTGTATCCGGCGCACGACTACAGCGGCCGCATGGTGACCACGGTGGACGAGGAACGGCGCTTCAATCCGCGCTTCGGCGGCGACAGCAGCGAGACCGACTTCGTCGGCTACATGAACCACCTCGGGCTGCCGCATCCGAAGCAGATGGACGTCGCGGTGCCCGCGAACCTGCGCTGCGGCCGTCCGGAGTCCGAGGCCGGAGCTCCGGCGGAACCGTCGTGGGCGCCGCTGAACTGGACCTTCGCCGGCCTCTGGGAAATCCAGCCGGAGGCGCTCGAGGACCTCAGCGCACCGGTCCAGGTGGTCGACGTGCGCACGCCCGGCGAGTACCACGGCCCGCTCGGCCACATCCGCGGTGCGATGCTGCTGCCGATGGACGAACTGGCGTCGCGCATCGGCGAGCTCGACCCGGCGGGGCCGGTGGTGACGGTCTGCCGCTCCGGCACGCGCTCGGCGCAGGCGGCGACGCTGCTCGGCAAGGCCGGCTTCGGGCAGGTGGCGAACCTGGCCGGCGGCATGCTGCGCTGGCGCGCGCGGGGGCACGCAGTGGAGGGCGGGGCGCATTAGCGCGACCCGCGCGCGGGACGACGCTACCGCGGCAGCGCGAGCTCGAGCCGCACGGGCAGCGGCGTGTTCGCCTTCAGGGGCCAGCTGCGCGGGCCGCCCTCGCCCCAGCCCCAGACCGATCCGTCCGACTTGATCGCGAACGAATGATTGCCGGCGGCCAGGATGGTCTTCACGCCGGTGATCTTCGGGACGACCGGCGTCAGCTGGAACGTCGCGGCGACACCCGCGCCGATCTGGCCCCAATCGGTGTTGCCCCACCCACGCAGCGTGCCGTCCTTGAGCAGCACGAGGGTGTGCCGGCCGGTGAGTCCGACGGCCAGGGCCGTGACGCCGGAGACGCCGGGCACCCGCTGCGGAACCAGTTCGAAGCCGGAGGTCATGCCCGGCGGGTCGGTCCGCGAGCCGTTGCCGAACTGACCGTGCCAGTTGGCGCCCCACACCCAGACGGTGCCGTCCTTCTTCAGTGCCGTGGACACACCCTGGCCCGCCGCGACCGCGATCACGTCGGTCAGGCCCGGCACCTCGGCGGCCTGGTCCATCGGGAGCTCCTGCCGCGGCGGTCGACCGAGCGCGCCGTGGTGGTTGGAGCCCCAGGACAGCACGCGGCCGTCGCCGGTCAGTGCCAGGGCGTGAGCGCCGCTGGTGGACAGCTGGACCACGCCGCTCACCCCGGGCACACGCACCGGGGTGGTCGCCGGCGGCCCGGATTCGCCATGTCGCTTCGGATGCAGCCCATCCCCGATGACGCCGGCGTCGCGGCTTCCCCAGGCCGACACGCTGCCGTCCCGATGCAACGCGAGGGCCGAGCCGCCTGCCGCGGCGATCTGCACCACGTCGGCCAGGCCCTCGACACGGACCGGACTGGCCACGCCGTTCTGGAACGGCTTCGAGAAATCGCGCGAAGAACGTGATCCGTTGCCCATCTGGCCGGCATCCGCCCGGCCCCAGGCCACCACGGTGCCGTCCGCGAGCAGCGCGTACGAGGTGCCGTCG
>JBILTM010000132.1:0-14567 GCA_044371545.1 Burkholderiaceae bacterium | reverse complement strand
GCACTACGTGACGCCGCGGGCGACCGTGCTGCGTGCGGTCGAGACCATCAAGGGGGAGCTGCGCGACCGGCTCGACTACCTCCGCACGAACGGCAAGCTCGTCGAGGCCCAGCGCCTCGAGCAGCGGACCCGGTTCGACCTCGAGATGCTCGCCGAGATCGGCTTCTGCAAGGGCATCGAGAACTACACCCGGCACCTGTCCGGCGCCGAGCCCGGGCAGCCGCCGTCGACGCTGGTCGATTACCTGCCCGACGACTCGCTGATGATCATCGACGAGTCGCACGTGACGATCGGCCAGCTCGGCGGCATGTACCGCGGCGACCGCGCGCGCAAGGAGACGCTGGTCGAGTACGGCTTCCGGCTGCCCTCGGCGCTCGACAACCGGCCGCTGCGCTTCGAGGAGTTCGAGCGCAAGGTGCGCCAGGCGGTGTTCGTCTCGGCGACGCCGGCCGACTACGAGAAGACGCACAGCGGCCAGGTCGTCGAGCAGGTGGTGCGCCCGACCGGCCTGATCGACCCCGAGGTGACGATCCGGCCGGCCGGCTCCCAGGTCGACGACGTGCTGTCGGAGATCCACGCGCGCGCGGCCAAGCACGAGCGCGTGCTGGTCACGACGCTGACCAAGCGGATGGCCGAGGATCTGACCGACTACCTGACGGAGCACGGTGTCAAGGTGCGCTACCTGCACTCGGACATCGACACGGTCGAGCGCGTCGAGATCATCCGCGACCTGCGGCTGGGCGTCTTCGACGTGCTGGTCGGCATCAACCTGCTGCGCGAGGGGCTGGACATCCCCGAGGTGTCGCTGGTCGCGATCCTCGACGCCGACAAGGAAGGCTTCCTGCGCTCCGAACGCAGCCTGATCCAGACGATCGGGCGCGCGGCGCGCAACCTGAACGGCACCGCGATCCTGTACGCGGACACCATCACCGACTCGATCCGGCGCGCGATCGACGAGACGGCGCGCCGGCGCACGAAGCAGACGGCGTTCAACCTCGCGAACGGCATCGTGCCGCGCGGCGTGGTCAAGCAGGTCAGGGAGCTGATCGACGGGGTCTACGACCCGTCGCAGGAGAAGAAGGAACTGAAGGCCGCCGAGGAGCGGGCGCAGTACGAGACGATGAGCGAGAAGGGCGCGGCCAGGGAGCTCAAGCGCCTCGAGAAGCTGATGCTCGACCACGCCCGCAACCTCGAGTTCGAGAAGGCGGCGCAGGTGCGCGACCAGCTGACCCTGCTGAAGGAGCAGGTGTTCGGCGCGGGCGGCACCGGCAACGTCGTGCCCTTCGTGGCCGGCAAGGCGGCCTGACCGCCTCGGCGGGCCGATCGACGAATACTTGTTTCCAGCGCGGAAGAAGACATGGCAAAACGAGAACCCCTTTCGATGGCGATGAACACGCGGGTCCTGTTCGTCTGCATGGGCAACATCTGCCGCTCGCCGATGGCCGAGGGCGTGTTCCGCCACATGATCAGGCAGTCGGGCCTCGACGACGTCGTCAAGGTCGAGTCGGCGGGCACCCACGCGTTCCACGTCGGCGAGGGTCCGGACAAGCGCGCCCAGGCGACCGCCTCAAAGCGCGGCTACGACATCACCGACCTGCGCGCGCGTCGCGTCGAGGACGTCGACTTCGAGAAGTTCGACCTGATCCTCGCGATGGACTGGGACAACCTGTCTCTGCTCCAGCAGCAGGCCCCGAAGAAGGCGCACCACAAGCTGCAACTGTTGATGCGCTTCGCGACCGAGCACGAGTCGGCGACCATCCCGGATCCGTACTACGGCGCCCAGCAGGGCTTCGACCAGGCGCTCGACTTCATCGAGGACGCCTGCGCCGGGCTGCTCGAGGTCGCGCGTCGCCGCGCGACCCAGGTCGCCGCCGCGTAGGCCGGGAATTCGGCGGCGGAGCCGGGGTTTCGGCGAGCACTGCTCGCCGCCGGCGGAGCGGGCCGCGCATGCTTGCGCGGCACTGGTGCGCTTCGAACGTGAAGCCGGCGAGAGCCGGCCGTCTTCACCTGTCCAACACCCCCCGATTCAGCCACCCGCGGCTGCGTCGGAGGCCTCCGCACGCGCCACCGGAGCGCCCTCCGAGCGTCGAGACGAAAAAGTCATCATTTCGTCTTGAGCAAAGCCTTGACAGATTGGTCGGGTATCCCTACTGTCGACCCCGGGATGGCGGGTTTGTCCAGGACAAATTCCCCGACGCCTGTGCGGATACTCGACCAACCCACTCGGTTATTGCTATTCTTGAGTCCAACAGTCGGGTTTACCGGAGCCCTTCGCCATGAGATTGACCACCAAAGGCCGTTTCGCAGTGACCGCCATGATCGATCTGGCGATGCGCCAGCACAATGGCCCCGTCACCCTGGCCGGCATCAGCCAGCGCCAGAAGATCTCGCTGTCCTACCTGGAGCAGCTCTTCGGCAAGCTCCGGCGCCACGAGCTGGTCGAGAGCACCCGCGGCCCGGGCGGCGGCTACACGCTCGCCCGTCCGATGCGTGACGTCTCGGTCGCCGACATCATCTTCGCGGTCGACGAGCCGCTGGACGCGACGAGCTGTGGCGGCAAGGAGAACTGCCAGGACGAGGGTCCGTGCATGACGCACGAGCTCTGGACGAACCTCAACAAGAAGATGATCGAGTTTCTCGACGGCGTGACGCTGCAGGAGCTGGTCGAGCAGCAGCGCGGTCGCGAGACCAAGGCGCCGCCGAAGCAGATCTCCGTGCTGCGCGAGCACCGCGCCGCGCTGGAGTTCCCGACCTCGACGCTGCAGCCGATCAACATGCACGGCTCGCGCGTGACCTCGGTGTCCTGACGTCGCACGATCGGCGTCACGCAGTCGCAGCATCGAGTCCGCAGCATCGAGTCCGCAGTACCGAGTCCGCAGCATCGAGTCCGCAGTACCGAGTCCGCAGTACCGAGTCCGCAGTACCGAGTCCGCAGTACCGAGTCCGCAGTATCGAGTTCCGAAGCACGACCCAAGACCTACAAGCTGTACAGGGAGCCTTTCCATGCATCTTCCGATCTACCTCGACTATTCGGCCACCACGCCGGTCGACCCGCGAGTGGTCGACCGGATGGTGCCGTGGCTCGGCCAGAACTTCGGCAACCCGGCCTCGCGCAGCCACGCGTACGGCTGGGCGGCGGAGCAGGCGGTCGAGGAGGCGCGCGAGCACGTCGCCGCGCTGGTCGGGTGCGACGCGAAGGAGCTGGTCTGGACGTCCGGCGCGACCGAGTCGATCAACCTCGCCGTGAAGGGCGCCGCGCACTTCTACAAGGAGCGCGGGCGGCACCTTGTCACTGTGAAGACCGAGCACAAGGCCACGCTCGACACGATGCGCGAGCTCGAGCGCGAGGGCTTCGAGGTGACCTACCTCGATGTGCGCGAGGACGGCCTGATCGACATGGGCGCGCTGACGGCCGCGCTGCGCCCGGACACGGTGCTGGTGTCGATCATGTACGTGAACAACGAGATCGGCACGATCCAGGACATCCCGGCGATCGGTGCGCTGTGCCGCTCGAAGGGCATCCTGTTCCACGTCGACAGCGCGCAGGCCACCGGCAAGGTCGACATCGACCTGTCGGCGCTGCCCGTCGACCTGATGAGCTTCTCGGCACACAAGACCTACGGCCCGAAGGGCGTCGGCGCGCTGTACGTGCGTCGCAAGCCGCGCGTGCGCATCGAGGCGCAGATCCACGGCGGCGGCCACGAGCGCGGCATGCGCTCGGGCACGCTGCCGACGCACCAGATCGTCGGCATGGGCGAGGCCTTCCGGATCGCGAAGGCCGAGATGAAGGTCGAGAACGAGCGCATCCGGATGCTGCGCGACAAGCTCTGGCGCGGCCTGTCCGAGATGGAGGAGGTCTACGTCAACGGCGACATGGAGCGGCGCGTGCCGCACAACCTCAACGTCAGCTTCAACTACGTCGAGGGCGAGTCGCTGATCATGGCGATCAAGGACCTCGCGGTGTCGTCGGGCTCCGCCTGCACGTCGGCGAGCCTGGAGCCCAGCTACGTGCTGCGCGCGCTCGGCCGCAGCGACGAGCTCGCGCACAGCTCGATCCGCTTCTCGGTGGGGCGCTTCACCACCGAGGAGGAGGTCGAGTACGCGGTGAAGCTGCTGCGCGACAAGGTCGGCAAGCTGCGCGAGATGTCGCCGCTCTGGGAAATGGTCAAGGACGGCATCGACCTGAACACGGTGCAGTGGGCCGCGCACTGAGAGAGATCGCGGCGGACAGGGACGTCGATACACAGCCGAAAGAACGAGAGGTCTGACATGGCATACAGCGACAAGGTCATCGATCACTACGAGAACCCGCGCAACGTGGGGGCGCTGGACAAGGGCGACCCGACGGTGGGCACCGGCATGGTGGGCGCGCCCGCCTGCGGCGACGTGATGAAGCTCCAGATCAAGGTCGGCGCGAACGGCGTCATCGAGGACGCGAAGTTCAAGACCTACGGCTGCGGCTCGGCGATCGCGTCGTCGTCGCTCGTCACCGAGTGGGTCAAGGGCAAGACGCTCGACGAGGCGATGTCGATCAAGAACACGCAGATCGCCGAGGAGCTCGCGCTGCCGCCGGTCAAGATCCACTGCTCGATCCTCGCCGAGGATGCGATCAAGGCCGCCATCGAGGACTACCGGACCAAGCACGAGCAGGACGCGGACCGGCAGCCCAAGGCCGCCTGAAGGAGTCCGCGCGATGGCGATCACGCTGACCGAATCCGCGGCGAAGCACGTCTCGCGGTACATCGAGCGTCGGGGCAAGGGCATCGGGCTGCGGCTCGGCGTCAGGACCACGGGTTGCTCGGGCCTCGCCTACAAGCTCGAGTACGCGGACGAGCCGGCGCCCGAGGACCTCACCTTCGAGAGCCACGGCGTCAAGGTGCTGGTCGACCCGCGCAGCCTGTCCTACATCGACGGCACCGAGCTCGACTTCGTGCGCGAGGGGCTGAACGAGGGGTTCCGGTTCAACAACCCGAACGTCAAGAGCGAGTGCGGCTGCGGGGAGTCGTTCAAGGTCTGAGCGTGTCTCGGGTCCGACCGCGAGGCGCCCCCGGGCGCCTCTCGTCTTTCTCGGGCGCCGTCCCCCTGCGATGAACTTCCTGGACCAGAGCCACTTCGAGCTGCTCGGGCTGCCCGAGCGCTTCGCGATCGACGCGCAGGCGCTGCAGGGCGCCTTCCGGCGGCTGCAGGCGGCGGTGCATCCGGACCGGTACGCGGCCGCGGGCGCGACCGAGCGGCGGATCGCGATGCAGCTCGCCACCGGCGCGAACGAGGCCTACCGCACGCTGTCGGACCCGGGCCGGCGCGCGGCCTACCTGTGCGAGCGCCACGGCCAGCCGCTGAACGCCGAGACCAACACCGCGATGTCGCGGGCCTTCCTGATGCAGCAGATGGAGTGGCGCGAGGCGCTCGAGGAGGCGCGGGCGAGCCGCGACGCGGGCGCGCTCGCCGGCCTCTCGAGGCTGTTGTGCGATCATCGGGACCGGCTCCTGGACGAGATCGGCACCGCGATCGACCGGGACCACGATTGGGCGCGGGCCGCCGACGCGGTCCGCCGCTGGATGTTCGTCGACAAGTTCGGCGCCGAGGTGGCCGCGGCCGAGGACGGCCTCGCGGCCTGAGGATCACATGGCGCTGCTGCAGATCTCCGAACCCGGGATGTCGCCCGAGCCGCACCAGCGGCGGCTCGCGGTCGGCATCGACCTGGGCACGACCAACTCGCTGGTGGCGGCGGTCCGCTCCGGTGTCGCCGAGGCGCTGCCCGACGAGCTCGGCCGGCCGCTGCTGCCGTCGGTGGTCCGCTACCTCGCCGGCGGCTCGGTCGAGGTCGGACATGTCGCGTGGGAGTGCGCCTCCGAGGACCCGCGCAACACGATCGTCTCGGTCAAGCGCTACATGGGCCGCGGTCTCGCCGATGCGACCCGCCACCCGTCGCCCTACGACTTCGTCGACGCACCCGGCATGGTCCGGCTGCGCACCGTGTCCGGCGAGCGCAGCCCGGTCGAGGTGTCGGCCGAGATCCTGAAGGTGCTGCGCGCGCGCGCCGAGGCTTCGCTCGGCGGCGAGCTGGTCGGTGCGGTGATCACCGTTCCGGCGTACTTCGACGACGCGCAGCGCCAGGCGACCAAGGACGCCGCGCGGCTCGCCGGGCTCGACGTGCTGCGGCTGCTGAACGAGCCGACCGCCGCCGCGATCGCATATGGCCTGGACAACGCGTCCGAGGGCGTCTACGCGGTCTACGACCTGGGCGGCGGCACCTTCGACATCTCGATCCTGCGGCTGACCAAGGGCGTGTTCGAGGTGATCGCGACCGGCGGCGACACCGCGCTCGGCGGCGACGACTTCGACCGCCGGCTCGCCGAGGCCTTCGTCGAGGCGAACGGGCTGGGCACGCTCGCGCCCGACGACCTGCGCCGCGTGCTGAAGGCCGCGCGGCTCGCGAAGGAGTCGCTGAGCATGCACCCCGAGGCGCGGATCGAGGCGCCGATCACCGGGCGCGGCATGCTGTCGACCCCGGTCACCGCCGAGCGCTTCCACGCTTTGACCGCGGACCTGCTCGATCGCACGCTCGACACCGTGCGGCGCACGCTGCGCGACGCGGGCCTGTCGGTCTCGCAGGTCGCGGGCGTGGTGATGGTCGGCGGCTCGACGCGGATGCCGCAGGTCCGCGCCGCGATCGGCGCGCTGTTCGGCAGGCCGCCGCTGATCGACCTCGACCCGGACAAGGTCGTCGCGCTCGGCGCCGCGGTGCAGGCGAACCTGCTCGCCGGCAACCGCTCGGCCGACGGCGAGGACTGGCTGCTGCTCGACGTGATCCCGCTGTCGCTCGGCCTCGAGACCATGGGCGGCCTGGTCGAGAAGGTGATCCCGCGCAATGCGACGATCCCGGTCGCGCGCGCGCAGGAGTTCACCACCTACAAGGACGGCCAGACCGCGATGGCGATCCAGGTCGTGCAGGGCGAGCGCGAGCTCGTCGCCGACTGCCGCTCGCTCGCGCGCTTCGAGCTGCGCGGCATCCCGCCGATGGCCGCCGGCGCGGCGCGGATCCGCGTGACCTTCCAGGTCGACGCCGACGGGCTGCTGTCGGTGACCGCGCGCGAGCAGTCGCAGGGCGTCGAGGCGTCGATCGCGGTCAAGCCCTCGTACGGCCTGTCGGACGACGAGATCGCGCGGATGCTGCAGGAGTCGTTCGGCACCGCCGAGGTCGACATGAAGGCGCGCGCGCTGCGCGAGCAGCAGGTCGAGGCCGACCGGCTGCTCGCCGCCACGCAGGTCGCGCTCGATGCCGACGGCGACCTGCTCGCGCCCGCCGAGCGCGACGCGATCGCCGCGGCCATGCGCGAGTTGAAGGCCGCCTCGCAGGGCGACGACCCGCGCGCGATCGAGTCGCGGATCTCGACGCTCGCGCACGGCACCGAGGACTTCGCCGCCCGCAGGATGGACCGCGCGGTGCGCCAGGCGCTCGCCGGCCGCCGCCTCGACGAGATCGGCTGAGACGCCGCACCGATGCCCACGATCACCGTCCTCCCCCACGAGAGCCTCGCGCCGCAGGGCGCGTCGTTCGAGGCCGAGCCCGGCACGAGCCTGTGCCAGCAGCTGCTCGACCACGGCATCGACATCGAGCACGCCTGCGGCATGGTCGCCGCGTGCACCACCTGCCACGTGGTCGTCAAGGACGGCTTCGGCCGGCTGCCGCCGTCCTCCGAGGAGGAGGACGACATGCTCGACAAGGCCTGGGGGCTGACCGCCACCTCGCGCCTGTCGTGCCAGGTGAACCCGGTCGCGACCGACCTGACGATCGAGCTGCCGAAGTACACGATCAACCACGCCCGCGAGTGACGCGGGCGTCTTCCTCGCGTGGACTGCCATGAAGTGGACCGACACCCTGGAGATCGCGATCGCGCTCGACGAGGCGCACCCGGACGCGGACCCGACGCGCGTGCGCTTCACCGAGCTGCACGCGTGGGTGCTCGCGCTGCCGGGCTTCGACGACGATCCGAAGCGCTCCGGTGAGAAGATCCTCGAGGCGATCCAGCAGGCGTGGATCGACGAACGGTGACGCTCGACCCCGTCATCCTCTTCTTCGCCCTCGGTGTCCTCGCCCGCCTCGCGAAGTCCGACCTGCGCCTGCCCGAGGCGCTCTACGAGACGCTGTCGATCTACCTGCTGGTCGCGATCAGCCTGAAGGGCGGCGCGCAGCTCGCGGTGCAGCCGCTCGGCACGCTCTGGCCGGTCGCGCTCGCCGCGATCGCGATCTCCGCGGCGGTGCCGCTGGTGCTGTTCCCGGTGCTGCGCACGTTCGTGCGGCTGGGCACCGCGGACGCCGCGTCGATCGCCGCGCACTACGGGTCGGTGTCGGTCGTCACCTTCGCGGTGGCGCAGAGCGCGCTCACGCGCGCCGGCATCGAGCCCGACGCGTACCTCGCGATGCTGGTCGCGCTGATGGAGGCGCCGGGCATCGTCGTCGGCGTGCTGCTCGCGCGCCGCGGCCTCGCGCGCGAGGGCGCCGCCGTGCGCCCCGTCGGCGCCGCGCCCGAGGGCTGGGGCGCGCTGCTCCACGAGGTGGTGCTCGGCAAGGCGATCGTGCTGCTGCTGGGCGGCATCGCGATCGGCTGGGCGTCCGGGCCGACGGGGCTCGCGCCGCTCGACCCGCTGTTCGTCGGCCTCTTCAAGGGCGTGCTCGCGCTCTTCCTGCTGGAGCTCGGGCTGGTCGCCGGCGGGCGTGTGCAGGACCTGCGGCGCGCCGGGCCGCGGCTGCTCGCGTTCGGGATCATCGCGCCGCCGCTCCTCGCGATCGCCGGCGGCGCGATCGGGCTGCTGCTCGGCCTGTCGGTCGCCGGCGTCGCCACGCTCGCCACGCTCACTGCGAGCGCGTCCTACATCGCCGCGCCGACCGCGATGCGGATCGCGGTGCCGCAGGCGAATCCGTCGCTGTCGATCGGCGTGGCGCTCGGCGTCACGTTCCCGTTCAACGTGCTGGTCGGCATCCCGATCTACGTCGCCGCGGCGCGCGCGCTGGGCGGCGGCTGAACGCGCGGGAGCGCGCGAGGAGACACGCATGGAGACCCATGCCCGCAAGCTGCTGACGATCATCACCGAGGCTGCGATCGAGCGTGCGCTGGTCGCCGACGCGCGCCGCTTCGGCGCGCACGGCTACACGGTGCTCGACGTGCGCGGCGGCGGCATGAACGGCGATCGCGAGGGCGCCTGGGAGGCCGACCGCTCGATCGAGATGCAGATCGTCTGCGCGGCCGACGTCGCCGAGCGCATCGCCGGGCACGTGCTCGCGCAGTACGCACCGAACTACGCGGTGGCGCTGTACCTGTCGGACGTCTCGGTGTTCCGCGCGCAGAAGTACTGAGCGCGCGGCCGCGCGGCGCGGCTCAGGACTCGCGCGGCGCGATCGCGGCGATCGAGGCGGGCGGGGTCGGCAGCACGGCCGAGGGCGGCGGCGGCGGGATGTCGCCGGCCTCCTCCTCGCTGATCTCGGTGAACGGATCGAACCCGGGCATCGCGATCAGGTCGGTGGCGCCGGGATCGACGCTCGCCTGGAACAGCAGCGCGGTGGCCTGCCCGCGGTGGTGGGTCTGGTGGTTGAAGAAGTGCGACAGCAGCGGGCCCACCTGCCGCTGGAACGGCTCGCCAGCGCGGTTGCGGTAGACGAGCACGCGGTCGAGGTCGTTGAAGATCAGCTCGTCGCACCAGGCGACGATCAGCGCGTCCATCCGCTCGCGCAACTCGACCAGCGCGCCGAGGTCGGGGCAGGGCGTGTCGCGCAGCGAGGCCGGGCGCGGCAGCCAGCCGCTCGCCTCGCGCAGCGTGTCCCAGTGGCCGGGCGCGTCGAAGCGGTGCAGCCACATCGCGTCGGCGACGACCAGGTGGTTCAGCGTGCCGAGGATCGAGCCGAAGAACGCGCCGCGGTCCTGCGCGAGCGCGTGTGCGTCGAGCTTCGAGGCGGCGTCGAGCAGCCACTGGTTGCTCCAGCGGTTGTACTCGGCCATCAGCCTGACGTGTCGGAGCGCGTCCATCGTGGCCGTATTGTCTCAGGATTCGCGCTTGAGCGCGGGGAAGAGGATCACGTCGCGGATGCTCGGGCTGTCGGTGAGCAGCATGACGAGCCGGTCGATGCCGATCCCGCAGCCGCCGGTCGGCGGCATCCCGTGCTCGAGCGCGCGCACGTAGTCGGCGTCGTAGAACATCGCCTCGTCGTCGCCGGCCTCCTTCGCCTCGACCTGCGCGCGGAACCGCGCGGCCTGGTCCTCGGGGTCGTTGAGTTCGGAGAAGCCGTTGGCGATCTCGCGGCCGGTCGCGAACAGCTCGAAGCGCTCGGTGACGCCGGGGCGCGTGTCGGATTCGCGCGCGAGCGGCGACACCTCGACCGGGTAGTCCACGATGAAGGTCGGCGCCCAGAGCTTCGACTCGGCCGTCTCCTCGAAGAGCGCGAGCTGCAGCGCGCCCAGCCCGGCGTTGCGGTGACGGGGGTCGTTCACGTCGACGCCGTGCGAGGCGAGCGCGCCGCGCAGGAACGCGGCGTCGGCGAGCTGCGCGTCGGTGTACTGCGGCGCGTGCGCGCGGATCGCCTCGACGATGGTCATCCGTGCGAACGGCGCGCCGAAGTCGAGTTCGCGCCCCTGGTAGGTCACCGTCGTGCCGCCGGTCGCGGCGAGCGCCGCGTCGCGGAGCACCCGCTCGGTGAAGTCCATCACCGCGAGGTAGTCCCAGTACGCGGCGTAGAACTCCATCATCGTGAACTCGGGGTTGTGCCGCGGGCTGATCCCCTCGTTGCGGAAGTTCCGGTTGATCTCGAACACCCGCTCGAAGCCGCCGACGACGAGCCGCTTCAGGTAGAGCTCCGGCGCGATCCGCAGGAACATCTCCTGGTCGAGCGCGTTGTGGTGCGTGACGAAGGGCTTGGCCGCGGCGCCGCCGGGGATCGGCTGCAGCATCGGCGTCTCGACCTCGAGGAAGCCGGCGTCGGTCATCGTGCGGCGGATCGCCGAGACGATCGTGCTGCGCGCGCGGAAGGTGCCGCGCGCGGCCTCGTCGGCGATCAGGTGCACGTAGCGCCGCCGATACTTCGTCTCCTGGTCGGCGATGCCGTGGAACTTGTCGGGCAGCGGGCGCAGCGACTTCGCGAGCAGCCGCAGGCGTGCCACGCGCACCGACAGCTCGCCCTTCATCGTGCGGAACAGCGTGCCCTCGGCGGCGACGATGTCGCCGAGGTCCCAGTGCTTGAAGGCCTCGTGCGCGTCGGCGCCGACGCCCTCGTCGTTGATCCAGAGCTGCAGCCGGCCGGTCGCGTCCTGCAGCGTGGCGAAGCTCGCCTTGCCCTGCACGCGCTTGAGCACCATCCGGCCGGCGACCGAGACCGCGACGTGCGCCGCGGCGAGCGCGTCGCGGTCGGCGCCGGCGTGCGCGGCGAGCAGCTCGGCCGCGCGGTGCGCGGGCACGAAGTCGTTCGGGAACGCCGGGCCCGCCTCGCGCAGCTTCGCGAGCTTCGTGCGGCGCTCGGCCATCACGTGGTTCTCGTCGGCGGCGAGGTCGGGTGCCTCGGGCGCGGGGCTCGTCGGGGGCTGGGTCATCGTAGTCTCGTCGGGCGGCGGCGCTCGGGCAGGGGGCTCAGACGCCCTGCTTGAGGCTCGCGGTGATGAACGGGTCGAGGTCGCCGTCGAGCACCGACTTGGTGTTGCTGATCTCGACGTTGGTCCGCAGGTCCTTGATCAGCGACTTGTCGAGGATGTACGAGCGGATCTGGTGGCCCCAGCCGATGTCTGACTTCGCGGCCTCGGTCTGGTCGGCGATCGCCTGGCGCTTGCGCAGCTCGTGCTCGTAGAGGCGCGAGCGCAGCATCGTCATCGCCTCGTCCTTGTTGCGGTGCTGCGAGCGGTCGTTCTGGCACTGCACGACGATGTTGGTCGGCAGGTGCGTGATCCGCACCGCGGACTCGGTCTTGTTCACGTGCTGGCCGCCCGCGCCCGACGCGCGGAACACGTCGATCCGCAGGTCCGCGGGGTTGATCTCGATCTGGATCGAGTCATCGACCTCGGGGTAGACGTAGACCGACGCGAACGAGGTCTGGCGCATGTCGCCGGCGCCGAACGGGCTCTTGCGCACCAGCCGGTGCACGCCGGTCTCGGTGCGCAGGTGGCCGTAGGCGTGGTCGCCGTCGACGCGGATCGTCGCGCCCTTGATGCCCGCGGTCTCGCCGGCGGACTCCTCGAGCACCTCGGCGGTGAAGCCCTTGCGCTCGCAGTAGCGCAGGTACTGGCGCAGCAGCATCTGCGCCCAGTCCTGCGCCTCGGTGCCGCCGGCGCCCGACTGGATCTCGACGAAGCAGGGGCTCGCGTCGAGCTCGCCGGAGAACATCCGACGGAACTCGAGCGTCTCGACGCGTTCGCGCAGCTGCGCGACGTCGGCCTCGACCGCGACGAAGGTGGACTCGTCGTCCTCCTCGCGCGCCATCGCGAGCAGGTCGCCGCTGTCGGCGAGGCCCTGCTCGAGCGAGGCGATGCCCTCGACCACCGTCTCGAGGACCTTCTTTTCGCGGCCCAGGTCCTGGGCCAGTTTCGGGTCGTTCCAGATGTCCGGCGCCTCGAGGCGCTGGCTCACTTCCTCGAGCCGCTCGCGCTTCAGGTCGTAGTCAAAGATACCTCCGGAGCTCGCCGAGGCGGGCACGCAGGTCGTCGATCAGCGACTGGGTCTGGTTGAGGCGTTCGGCATCCATCGGGGTCGGCTCGCGTATGCGGTGGCGCGGCCGCGGGACGGCCGTCGCGCGCCCGCGCGGCGCGCGGGCAACCCGAGATTGTAGCCGAGCGGTCGGCGGGGCCGCCGCGGCGTGCGTCAGTTCGACCCGGTCGGGGCGGGGCGGATGTCCTGCACGAAGCGCGGCGCGGGCAGTCCTCCGCCGAGCGTGAAGGGGGCGGCGCCGAGGTCGGCGGGGGCGCGCGGCGCTCCCGCGTTGCCGGTCGGGGCCGCGACCACCAACTGCGATGCGGCGGGCTGCGGTGTGGCGGTCGCCGTGGAGGGCGTCGTGGAGGGCGTCATCGACAGCGAGGTGACCGTGGCCGCCGCGGACTGAGGCGCGGTGGCCGGGGCCGCAGGCGCAGCGTCGGACGACCGGGCCGGGCCCGGGGCCCGCAGGGGCGGGGACGCGGCCGCGTGCGGGACCGACGCGTCCGGACGCAGCAGCTGCCAGGCGAGCGCGCCGATCGCCACGGCCACGGCGATGCCGCCTGCGAACGCCGCGCCCGCGAGGCGCCACCGCGGGGCTCCGGTGCGAGGGCGCGAGAGCTTGATCTCGTCGGCCGCGGCGGCGACGTCGCGCGCGCCCACCTGGTGGCGGCGGTCCATCGCGGCCGACAGCAGCGCCTTGTCCGCGATGACGTTGAGCATGCGCTCGCCGTCGGCGCCGGGCTGCGCGAGCAGCCTGAACTGCTCGCGGGTCTCGCCGGGCAGTGCGTGCGCCTCGTCGACGGGCAGCAGCACCGGCGAGCCGGCGCGATGCAGCTCGGCGATCCGGGCGCGCACGCGCGCGGCCGCGTCGCGCGGACCCGCGCGGTCCACCGCGATGCGCAGCGCGTCGGCGAGCGCGCACCCGGTCTGGTCGCCGCCGAGCGAGGGATCGCAGGCATAGACCCCGGTGTAGCGGTCCCTGAGCTCGCGCGTCAGCTGCCGGCACGGCGTCGTCTTGCCGGTGCCCGCCTAGCCGACGACCTCGACGATCCCGGTCTCGTCGCGCAGCACGTGCAGCGTCGCGTCGACGGTCGCCTTGCGCGTGCCGCCGCCGTAGAACGCGTCGTCGGCGGGCGCGACGGGGAACGGGGCGCTGTTCAGCCCGAAGTGCTTCCAGTAGAGCGAGGCAGCCATGGTGGCGCGGAGTCTGGCAGTGCGAGCGGCGCAGGACGACGGAGCATGTCACGCAGGGGCCGGTCGCTGTGTGGCGATGTGTGTCGCCACGAGCGAGATGCCGGATTCGCCGCGCCAGTCGTCGCGCTGCAATCGGTAAGCGATCAGCGCCTCGTCGCCGACGGGCTCGGTACGGCCGAACGCGATCGCCGAGACGCGACGCGTGCCGAGCCGCAGCTCGAGCTTCAGGTGCCGGTCCTTCACGAGGCGCTGCGAGATCACCACAAAGCGGTCGGCGAAGAGCGGCGCCGGAAAACCCTGACCCCAGACCTCGTGGTCGAGCTCGGCGATCGTCGCGACGCTGAGTTCCTCGGGCGCGAGCGGGCCGTCGGTCTCCACGACCTGCGCGAAGCACGCCGGGTCGGCGAGCTCGCGCACCGCGGCCTCGAACGCTTCGACGAACGCAGGCATCGCGTCCTCGCGCATCGTCAGGCCTGCGGCCATCGCATGGCCGCCGAAGCGCAGCAGCACGCCCGGTGCGCGACGGTCGACGAGGTCGAGCGCGTCGCGCAGGTGCACGCCGGCAATCGAGCGGCCCGACCCCTTCAGCAGCCCGGGCTGGCGTTCGTCGCGCGCGAGCGCGAGCGTCGGTCTCGCGAAGCGCTCCTTGAGGCGCGAGGCGACCAGCCCGACCACGCCCTGGTGCCAGGTCGGCCTGAACGCGA
>JBILTM010000270.1:0-5770 GCA_044371545.1 Burkholderiaceae bacterium | reverse complement strand
CGTTCCGGGTCCGGCTCGCCGACGTCGGCGAGCGCCTCCTCGCGCATGTCCGCCTCGATGTCGCGCCGCTCGCGGTTCATCGCGTCGAGCTTCGCGGCGAGCGCGGCCGCACGCGCGTCGTCGTCCTCGAGGAGGCACTCGACGCCGATCGAGATGTCGGCGAGTCGGCCGGCGGCGTTGATCCGCGGCCCGAGCGCGAAGCCGAGATCGAGGCTGCCGACGTCGCGCGGCTCGCGCCCGGCGAGCCGCAGCAGCGCGAGCAGCCCCGGGCGGGTGCGGCCCGCGCGGATGCGCTTCAGGCCGGCGGCGACCAGCAGCCGGTTGTTGCGGTCGAGGCGCACGACGTCGGCGACCGTGCCGAGCGCGACGAGGTCGAGGAGGTCGGCGAGCGGCGGCTCGCTGCGGCCCGCGAACGCGCCGCGCGCGCGCAGCTCGGCGCGCAGCGCGCAGAGCACGTAGAACATCACGCCGACGCCGGCGACGTGCTTGCTCGCGAAGCGGCAGCCCGGCTGGTTGGGGTTCACCAGCGCGTCGGCCTCGGGCAGCGTCGCGCCGGGCAGGTGGTGGTCGGTGACCAGCACCTGAAGGCCGGCCGCGCGCGCCGTCGCGACGCCCTCGATGCTCGCGATCCCGTTGTCGACCGTGACGAGCAGGTCGGGGCGGCCGAGCCGCGGGTGCACGAGCGCGGCCTCGACGATCTCCGGCGTCAGGCCGTAGCCGTAGTCGAAGCGGTTCGGCACGAGGTAGTCGACGACCGCGCCCATCGCGCGCAGCCCGAGCACGCCGACCGCGACGCCGGTCGCGCCGTCGCAGTCGTAGTCGCCGACCACGAGGATCCTCCGGCGCGCCGCGATCGCGTCGGCGAGCAGGCGGCCCGCGTCGTCGGCGCCGCGCATCGTGCCCGGGGGCAGCAGGTCCGCGGGGCCGCCGCCGATCAGGGCAGGGTCCTCGATGCCGCGCGAGGCGTAGAGCCTCGCCATCAGCGGCGACAGGCCCGCGGCCGTCAGGCGCGCGAGCGCACGTGGGTCGACGCGACGCGGGGCGATCTTCGGTGGCGCGGTCATCGGGGCCTCATCGTCGGGGCGTGCCGGGCTCGCTGAACAGTGCGGCGCCGTGCGTGCGCCGCCAGAAGCGCCAGCCCGCGCGCGGCGCGACTTCGATCTCGCGCCAGCCCGCGTCGCCCGCGAGCACGATGCGGGCGCCGGCGCGCCATGCGGCGTCCGCGCGCACGATCGCGGCCAGCGTGTCGGCCTCGAGGCACCGCCACGCGGCGAGCCATCCGGCGGGGTCGCCGGCGAGCTGCGCTTCGTGCAGCCGCTCGTCGAGGCGAAGCCGCGTGCCGTCGGCGAGCACGGTCTCGACGGGCCCGGCGCCGGGCTCGCGTGCCGCGAGCCGCGCGGCGGCGTCGCGCTCGACGCCCGGTGCGGCGAGCGGGCAGCGGCCTTCGATCCAGACGCTGTTGACGGCGGGACCGCGAGCGGCTTCGCGCGCCTCGTTGAGCGCGTGCCAGGTCATCTGGATCTCGTTGACGATGCGGCGCCAGCGTCGTGCGTCGTCGCCCTGCGGCAGCCAGGCGTCGATGTTGCGTCCGGTCGCGCCGGAGAGCGGGCGCGTGCGCAGCGCGAGGCGGCGGGCCGGATCGGTCTCGCGCAGGTACCAGCGCTTCGGCGTGCCGATCTCGAGTGCGAGGCCCTCGTCGGAGAGCAGCGGCGCGATCGCGGCGGCGAGCGCGTCGGCGTCCTCGCGCGACAGCGACAGCGAGGCCGGGTCGGTCAGCACCAGGTGGTCGCGTCCCACGTGCAGGTGGACCGGGTCGATGCGCCAGGCCGCGTCGGCCACGCCGTCGGCCAGCGCCGCCGCGGCGGCGAACGCGGCGCCCGCGGGCAGTGCGAGCCGTGCGTGCAGCCAGCGCTCGTGGC
Source organism: Burkholderiaceae bacterium (assembly GCA_044371545.1). Classification (GTDB taxonomy): domain Bacteria; phylum Pseudomonadota; class Gammaproteobacteria; order Burkholderiales; family Burkholderiaceae_E; genus UBA4615. The sequence goes on along the minus strand of JBILTM010000270.1, from coordinate 3,851 downwards.
CGGGGTCGTGCGGCGGCGGGCCGTCGGAGCCGGCCTGCGCGCGTTCGGTCGCGCGCCGGGCGAGCGCGGCCCAGCACGGCGAGGCCGCGAGCTCGGCGACGCGGTCCGCGCCGATCCACGTCGGGTCGACCAGCGCCGCCGGCAGCAGCAGCACGGGCGTCGCCTCGCTCATGGGCGGCGCGTCGGGAAGGTCGAGGACGGGGTCACCCGTCGATCATACCGACCCGCGCGCGCGGGCTTCGCGACATGCCGGGCCGCCCTCGGCGCGGCTCGGCCGCGCGGCGGGCGCGGTCTCGGGTTGTGGCACACTGCGCCGTCCCGCGCGACGGACCGGTCGGTCCGGCACGATGCGCCTGCGCGGCCCGTCGGGCCGAGCCCCTCCGAGTCCGTCCGCCGTCGTGTCCACTCCGTTCGAGATCGCCGTCGGCCTGCGCTACACGCGCAGCGGCCGGCGCGCGGGCCGGCGCAACGGCTTCATCTCCTTCATCTCGGCGCTGTCGGTCGCGGGCATCGCGCTCGGGGTGGCCGCACTGATCGTCGTGCTGTCGGTGATGAACGGCTTCCAGAAGGAAGTCCGCGACCGGATGCTGTCGGTGCTGTCCCACATCGAGGTGGTCGCCACCGACCGGCCGATGGTCGACTGGGCCTCGGTGGTCGCGCAGGCCAAGCGCCATCCCCTCGTGCGCGAAGGCGCGCCCTACGTGTCCGGCCAGGCGATGGTGACCCGCGACGACACGGTGCGCGGCGTGCTGGTGCGCGGCATCGATCCGGCACTCGAGCCGAAGGTCTCGGACCTCGGCACGCAGGTGGTGGCCGGCAAGCTTGACGCGCTGGTGCCGGGCGAGTTCGGCATCGCGCTCGGCCGCGTGCTCGCACGCTCGATCGGCGTCGAGGTCGGAGACCGGATCGCGCTGATCGCGCCGCAGGGCACCGTGACGCCCGCGGGCATCGTGCCGCGCGTGCGCCAGTTCACCGTCGTCGCGGTGTTCGAGTCGGGCCATTACGAGTACGACGCGACGCTGGTGCTGACGGCGCTGGAGGACGCGGCGAAGCTGTTCCGCGTCGAGGGCGTGAGCGGCGCGCGGCTGAAGACCGCCGACATGCAGGAGGCGCCGCGGGTCGCGGCAGAGCTGATGCGCACGCTCGACCCGAGCCTCTACGCGCGCGACTGGTCGCGCGAGAACCGCAACTGGTTCGCAGCGGTGCAGATCGAGAAGCGGATGATGTTCATCATCCTGACGCTGATCGTCGCGGTCGCGGCGTTCAACCTGGTGTCGATGCTGGTGATGACCGTCACCGACAAGCGCAGCGACATCGCGATCCTGCGCACGCTCGGTGCCGCGCCGCGCTCGATCATGGGGATCTTCGTGATCCAGGGGGCGACGGTCGGGCTGCTCGGCACGCTGCTCGGCGTGTCGCTCGGCACGCTGCTCGCGCTGAACGTCGGGCCGGTGGTCGCGTTCGTCGAGCGGCTGTTCGGCTTCCAGGTGCTTCCGGCGGGCGTCTACTTCATCAACTACCTGCCGAGCGACCTGCACTGGTCCGACGTCGGCACGATCGGGCTGGTCTCGTGCGTGCTCGCGTTCGCGGCGACGATCTACCCGAGCCTGAGCGCCTCGCGTGTGCGGCCGGCCGAGGCGCTGCGCTATGAATGACCGCGTGCCGCGCGCGGCGGTGCAGGGCGCCGCATCGGGGACTGCGCAGCCGGTGCTGGTCTGCAAGGGGCTTGCGAAGCACTACGAGCAGGGGCCGAACCGACTGACGGTGCTGTCGGGCGTCGACCTCGCGGTGTCGCCGGGCGAGCGGATCGCGATCGTCGGCGCGTCGGGCTCGGGCAAGAGCACGCTCCTGCACCTGCTGGGCGGCCTCGACGCCGCGAGCGCGGGCGAGGTCTGGCTCGCCGGCACGCGGCTCGACGCGATGAGCGAGTCGCAGCGCGGCGACGCGCGCAACCGCCTGCTCGGCTTCGTCTACCAGTTCCACCACCTGCTGCCCGAGTTCACCGCGCTCGAGAACGTCGCGATGCCGCTCAGGATTCGCCGCATGCCGAAGGCCGACGCCGAGCGGCGCGCGGCCGCCGTGCTCGGCGAGGTCGGGCTCGGCGCGCGGCTCGAGCACCTGCCCGGGCAGCTGTCGGGCGGCGAGCGGCAGCGCGTCGCGCTCGCGCGCGCGCTGGTCGGCGAGCCGGTCTGCGTGCTCGCCGACGAGCCGACCGGCAACCTCGACCGCGGCACCGCGCGGCAGATGTTCGACCTGCTCGAGCGGCTGAGCCGGGACCGCTCGACCGCGTTCGTCGTCGTCACGCACGACCTCGAGCTCGCCGCGCGCGCCGACCGCGTGCTCGCGCTGCGCGAAGGGCGGCTCGGCCCGCCCTGACCGCGGTCGTCGAACCGATGCTGGTCGACACCCACTGCCATCTCGATGCGCCCGAGTTCGACGCGGACCGGGACGGGGTCGTCGCGCGAGCGGTCGAGGGCGGCGTCGCGCGCATCGTCGTGCCCGCGGTGGACGCCGCGGGGTTCGTGTCGGTGCGGGCGCTCGCGCGCGCTCACCCGTGCCTGCGCTATGCGCTCGGCATCCACCCGATGTACGTCGACCGCGCACGCGACGAGGACCTCGACGCGTTGCGGCGCGCGGTCGAGGCGGCGCGCGACGATCCGGCCTTCGTCGGGGTCGGCGAGATCGGGCTCGACCACTTCGTCCCTGGGCTCGACCGCGCGCGGCAGGAGCGCTTCCTCGCCGAGCAGCTGCGGATCGCGCGCGACGCGGACCTGCCGGTGATCCTGCACGTGCGGCGCGCGCAGGATGCGGTGCTCAAGCAGCTGCGCCGGATGCGGCCCGTCGGCGGCATCGCGCATGCGTTCAACGGCAGCGCGCAGCAGGCGGGCGCGTTCGTCGACCTCGGCTTCGCGCTCGGCTTCGGCGGGGCGATGACCTTCGAGCGCGCGCTGCAGATCCGCCGGCTCGCGGCGTCGCTGCCGCTCGAGGCCTGCGTGCTCGAGACCGACTCGCCGGACATCCCGCCCGCGTGGTTGCACCGCGCGCGCAACGAGCCGGCGCAGCTGCCGCGGATCGCCGCGTCGTTCGCGGCGCTGCGAGGGCTCGAGGTCGGGGAGGCGGTCCTGCGAACGGGGGCGAACGCGGCGCGGGTGCTGCCGAGGCTGGGCGGCGGGGCGTGAGGCTGCGGCCGGGTGTTCGGGGCCTCGGGTGTTCGGGCGGTAGGGCGGTAGGGCGGTAGGGCGGTAGGGCGGTAGGGCGGTAGGGCGGTAGGGCAGTAGGGCAGTAGGGCGGTAGGGCAGTAGGGCCTTGGGACCGTCGGGCCTTCGGGCCTTCGGGCCTTCGGGCCTTCGGGCCTACATCCCAGGTCGGATTGCCGTGGCGCCGCGCTCGGCCGAGCATCGGCCCATGGGCCGTTCCCCGTTCGCCTTCGTCTTCGTCTTCGCCTTCGCGCTCGCGCCGGTCGTCGTCGGCGCGGCGCTCGTGCTGCAGACCGCGCCGACGCTGCCGTCGCCGACCGCCCGCGCCGCCGCGTTTACCGTCGCGTGCGGACTCGTGCTGCTCGCATGGCGCGCGGGGGCGCGGGCGCCGCGCCTCGCCGCGCTGCTGGTGCTCGCGGCGATCGGCGCGGCGACCTGGGCGGGCGCTGCGTGGCGCGCGGTCGATCGCCTCGACGAGCGGCTTGCGCCTGCGCTCGAGGGCGTCGACCTGACGCTCACCGGCGTCGTCGACGAGCTGCCGATCGCCGTGGAGCGCGGGCAGCGCTTCGCGCTGCGGGTCGAGCGGTGCGAGCGGGTGACGAGCGGCGCGGCACGGGACGGTCCCGGCCGCTTGGGGGGCACGCCCGACGTCGC
>JBILTM010000077.1:0-20515 GCA_044371545.1 Burkholderiaceae bacterium | reverse complement strand
CGGCCTCGGCGACCGCCTCGTGCTCGATCAGCGCGCTCTCCAGCTCGAACGGGCTGATCCGGTAGCCCGAGGCCTTGAACACGTCGTCGGCGCGGCCGACGTAGGTGATGTAGCCGTCCGCGTCGCGGGTGCCGACGTCGCCGGTGTGGTAGTGGCCGTCGCGCATCGCGTCGGCGGTCTTCTCCGTGTCGTCGGCGTAGCCGTCCATCAGCGACACCGGCCGCCTCGACAGGTCGATGCAGATCTCGCCCTCGTCGCCCGGCTTGCCGTCGGCGTCGAGCAGCACCACCGGGTAGCCGGGCAGCGGGCGGCCCATCGAGCCGGCCTTGAGCGCCTGGCCCGGCGGGTTGCCGATCATCGCGGTGGTCTCGGTCTGGCCGAAGCCGTCGCGGATCGTGAGCCCCCACGCGGCGCGCACCTGCTCGATGACCTCGGGGTTCAGCGGCTCGCCGGCGGAGATCGCCTCGCGCAGCGAGGTCTTCCAGGCCTCGAGGTCCTCCTGGATCAGCATCCGCCAGACGGTGGGCGGCGCGCACAGCGTCTTCACGCCGTACTTGACGACGGTGTCGAGCACCGCGGGGCCGCTGAAGCGCGCGTAGTTGTAGATGAAGACGCAGGCCTGCGCGTTCAGCGGGGCGAAGAAGCAGCTCCACGCGTGCTTGGCCCAGCCGGGCGAGGAGATCGTCCAGTGCACGTCGCCGGGCTGCAGGCCGAGCCAGTACATCGTGCTCAGGTGGCCGACCGGATAGCTCTGGCGCGAGTGCCGCACGAGCTTCGGCTTCGAGGTCGTGCCCGAGGTGAAGTACTCGAGCAGCGGCTCGGTGACCGCGATCGACTCGGCGGGCACGAAGTCCGCCGACGCGCGCGTCGAGTCGCGGTAGTCGGTCCAGCCGGCGGGCGGCGCGCCGTCGGCGCCGCGGCCGGCGTCGCCGGCGAGGATCCGGCCGACGCCCGCGAGCGCGTCGGCGGGCAGCTCGGACACGCGGGCGAGCCCGGTGCCGTTGGTCAGCACCCAGCGCACCCGGCCGCGCGCGAGGCGGTCGGCGAGGTCGGGGCCCGACAGCAGCGTGGTCGCCGGGATCACGACGACGCCGAGCTTGATCGCCGCGAGCATCGTCTCCCACAGCGGCACCTCGTTGCCGAGCATCAGCAGCATCCGGTCGCCGCGCGCGGCACCCAGCCCCGCAAGGAAGTTCGCGACCTGCGACGAGCGGCGCGAGAGCTCGGCATAGCTCAGCTTCGCCTCGGCGCCCGACTCCTCGACGATGTGCAGTGCCGGCGCGTCGTTGCCCTTCGCGATCGCGTCGAACCAGTCGATCGCCCAGTTGAAGCGTTCGAGCGTCGGCCACTCGAACGCGGCGGCGGCGGCGGCGAGGTCGGTGCGGCGCGCGAGCAGCAGGTCGCGCGCGGCGCGGAAGCGGTCGTGCTCGGTCATGGCATCTCCTTGCGGGAAGCCGGCGACGGGCCGGCGGCAGGGCTGCGAGTCTAGCGTCCCGGGCCGGGCGGCGTCACGGCACGCCCGCGCAGGGGGCGCCCGGGCGTCGGCACGTCCCGCGCGCGGTCCGGGCTCACTTCGGATTGGCCCTTTCCGGATAGCTCACCGCCATCCCGTCGCGCACGTCCTGCTGGATGCCGTACTGCGGGAACGGATAGCGAAAGCCGTTCTTCGCCAGTGCGTTCATGCCGGCGATCGCCTTCGGCAGGTCCGCCATCGGCAGCGCCATCAGCATCTCGTCGTCCAGCACGCCGCCGTAGCGGCGCTCGGCGAAGCAGGGGATCGACAGGCTGGGCTTGCCGGTGGCGAGCGCACGGCCCCAGGAGTCCGCGCACGCGGACTCGCCGACGACGCTCCAGTCGAAGCGCGCGTAGCCGCTCCACTGCAGGCCGTTGACGAAGTAGATCATCGCGCCGGGCGTCGCGTAGAACATCACGATGTCCGGCGGATCGAGCCGGCCGGAGCCGAGCGGCGACACCGCGAGGGCCGCGGCGCGCGACGGCACGTGCATCGCGGCCTGGTGCGCGCGCGCATCCTCGGGCGTCGCGTACCAGACGCCGACCATGCCCTTGGCCGCCTTCCACTCCTCGTCGGCGGGCCCGAGCCCGACCACCGCGCGGCACTGCGCGCCGACGAGGTCCTCGCCGGTGATGCCGACGGTCCAGCCGAGCCGCGCGGCTTGCGCGACGATCTGGTCGGTGGTGTGGATCGTGCCCTTCGGGCGGCGGATCTTCGGGATCGCCTCCATCGCGGCGACGTCGTCGAAGCGCTTCATCGCGATCGGGATCGAGCGCAGCTTCAGCAGGCGCTCGAGCTCGGCCGCGAGCGCGGGGCCGTCGGTGGGTGTCGTCATCTCGGAGCTCCTCGGGCGGTCATTCGACCTTGATGCGCATTGCGCGGACGGCGGGGATCCATCGGGCGCGCTGCGCGGCGCCGAACGCGTCGGCGGCCTCGGGCGTCGAGCCGCCGAGGTTCTCGGCGCCGTAGCCGTCCAGCCGCGCGCGGATGTCGGCGTCGGCGAGCGCGGCGTTCAGCGCGCGGTTCAGCCGCTCGATCACGGGGCGCGGCGTCGCGCGCGGCGCGATCAGGCAGTTCCAGGTGTACGCCTCGTAGTCGGGCACGCCGCCCTCGGCGAAGGTCGGCACCTCGGGATGCAGCGGGTTGCGGCGCTCGCCGCTCACCGCGAGGATGCGGACCTGCCCGGCCTTCATCAGCGGCCCCGAGCTCGAGAAGCCGTCCCAGACGAGGTCGATCTGCCCGCCGGCCAGGTCGTTCATCGCCGGGCCGTTGCCCTTGTAGGGCACGTGCAGCAGCTCGACGCCCGCCGCGCGCGCGAAGCTCTCGCCGACGATGTGGCTGATCGAGCCGTTGCCGCCCGACCCGTAGGTGACGCGGCCGGGCGCGGCCTTCGCACGGGCGACCAGCGTGCGCAGGTCGGCCGGCCCGTCGCGCCGGGCCGCGAGGACCATCTGCGTGCGCGAGACCAGGCCGACGACGGCGAGGTCCCGCTCGACGTCGAACGACAGGTTCGGCAGCAGCGCCGGGTTCATCACCAGCTGCGAAGAGGTACCCAGTCCGATCACGTGGCCATCGGGCGCGGCGCGCACGACCGCCTCGGTGCCGAGCACGCCACCGCCGCCGGCGCGGTTCTCGACGATCACCGGCTGGCCGAGCGACTCGGCGAGCTTCGGCGCGAGCTGGCGCGCGATCAGGTCGTTGCCGCTGCCGGGGGCGAACGAGACGACGATGCGCAGCGGGCGCGACGGCCACGCGTCCTGCGCGCGAGCCGGGCGCGCGAGCGCGATGCCGCCGATCGCGCACGCGCCGGCGATCGCGAGCGCGCGGCGCGCCGGGTCGTGCGTCGCGCTCACTGTCCGGTCCAGTTCGGCGCGCGCTTCTCGATGAACGCCGCACGCCCCTCCTTCGCGTCTTCGGTCAGCGCGAGCGTCATGATCTGCGTCTCGAGGTACGAGATCGCCTGCTCGAAGCTCATGTCGAAGGCCGCGCGCATCATCGCCTTGCCGCGGCGGTTCGCCGTCGGCGACTTCGAGACGATGCGCTCGACCAGCCAGTCGGTCTTCGCGTCGAGCTCGGCCCCCGGCACGACGTGGTTGACCAGGCCGATGCGCTCGGCGCGAAACGCGTCGATCGGCTCGCCGGTCAGGCACAGCTCGGCGAGCCAGCGCGGTCCGACCAGGTGCTGCAGCACCGACAGCACCTGCGCGGGGAACACGCCGATCTTGACCTCGGGCAGGCCGAAGCTCGCGTGGTCGGCGGCGACCGCGACGTCGCACATGCCGAACAGGCCCATGCCGCCCGCGAGGCAGTGGCCGTTGACGCGCGCCACCATCGGCACCGGGCACGCCCAGGCCTGGCGCAGCAGGTCGGCGTAGTCGAGGTGCGGGCGCGAGGGGTCGAACTGGAACGAGCCCGAGCCCTTCGCGAGGTCGGCGCCGGCGCAGAACGCCTGCTCGCCCGCGCCGGTGATCACCACCGCGCGGATCGCGTCGTCGGCGGCCGCCTCGCGCAGGCCGGCCGAGATGCCTGCGACCACGGCGGCCGAGATCGCGTTGCGGCGCGCGGGCCGGTCGATCGTCAGCCACAGCGCGTGGCCGCGGCGCTCGGTGCGCAGGTCGGTTGCGGTCTCGTCCATCGTGGGTCGTCTCCTGCGGTGCGTTCGGGTGCGACGGCTCGCCCGGGGCGCGGGCTCAGGCCGCCGGCGGGGTGGCGACAGGGGGCGGTGCCGCGACCGCGGCGCCGCTCGCGAGCATCGCGTCGATCGACGCGTCGTCGAGCCCGGTTTCGCGCAGCACCGCGACAGTGTGCTCGCCGAGCCGTGGCGCGGGACCGGGCGCGCGCGAGGGCGCGCCGTCGAGGAAGCCCGGCGACGCGAGCATCCGCACGGTGCCCTCGGTCGGATGCTCGACGCGCGCGATCGCGCCGCTCGCCTCGAGGCCGGTGTCCTGCGCGACCTCGTCGAGCGGCACCGCGCGCGAGGCCGGGATGCCGTGCTCGCGGCACAGCGCGAGCCAGTCGTCGACGGTGCGTGCCGCGGCGGCCTCGCCGACGCGGCCGTACAGCCACTGCACGTGGCGGTTGCGCTCGACCGGGTCGACGACGCGCGGATCGTCGGCCATCGCCGCGTCGCCGACCGCCTCGAAGAAGGCCTTCCACTGCGGGCGCGTGTACGGCGTCATCGTCAGCCAGCCGTCCTTCGCGCGGTACATGCGCCGGCCCTCGGGCGTCACGCGCCGGTAGCCGGCCGGGCCGTCGGCAGGCTCGAACGTGCGGCCCTGCAGGTGCTCGGCGAGCACGAAGCCGGCGAGCGTGTCGTACATCGGCACGTCGAGCGTGCCGCCGCGGCCGGTGCGCAGCCTGCGCACCAGCGCGGCCAGCATCGCGCCGGCGAGCGCGAGCCCGGCGGTCTTGTCGGCGATCACCGAGGGCACGAAGCGCGGTGCGCCGTCGGGGCCGGCGTTCAGCGCGGCGAGCCCGGTCGCGGCCTGGATCGAGTCGTCGATCGCGGGTGCGCGTGCGAGCGGCGAGCGCTCGTGGTAGCCGCTCGCGGTGCAGTAGACGATCGAGGGCGCGATCCGGCGGACCGCGTCGGGGCCGAGCCCGAGCCGCGCGATCGGTTCGCGGCGCACGTTGTGCACGAAGAGGTCAGCGCCCGCGAGCAGCCGGCGCATCGCATCCAGACCGGCCGGCGTCGCGACGTCGAGCGCGACCGAGCGCTTGCCTCGGTTCAGGTTGAGGAACATCGCCGACATGCCGCGGTGACGGGCGACGCCGGCGTGGCGCAGCGTGTCGCCCTCGGGCGGTTCGACCTTGACCACGTCGGCGCCCCAGTCGGCGAGCGCCTGCGTGGCCGTCGGCCCGAAGACCACGCTCGTCATGTCGATCACGCGGATGCCCTCGAGCGGCGCCACGGCGTCTCCTCCCCTCGGGCCGATTGTGCCAGCGCGGCCGCGCGGCGGGCGGATCGCGTTCCGGTCGCGCTCCGGCGGTTCGCCGCGCCGGCGCAGGGGTCGGCGCGTCGATGGCACACTTCGCCCCTTCGCCGCCGCGGCGGCCGATCGGACGGAGGACACCAAGGTGGAGCTCGTGCTGCATGGACGCGTCGCGCTGGTCACCGGAGCCAGCAAGGGGATCGGGCTCGCCTGCGCGAAGGCCTTCGCGCGCGCGGGCGCGACGGTCGTCGGGGTGGCCCGCGATGCGGCGCGGCTCGAGGCCGCGCGCGCGGCGCTCGCCGCCGAGGGCCTGTCGATGACGGCGATCGCCGCGGACCTCGTCGACCCGGCGCGCGCCGAGGCCGTGGTCGCGCGCGTCGAGGCCGAGGTCGGCCCGATCGCGGTGCTGCTCAACTCCGCCGGCGCCGCGAAGCGCTTCGCGCCCGAGGAGCTCGGCGCGGCCGCGTTCAGGCAGGGCATGGACGCGAAGTACTTCAGCACGATGCACGTGCTCGAGCCCGCGGTCCGCGCGATGGCCGCCCGCGGCCGCGGCGCAGTGGTCAACGTGATCGGGCAGGGCGGCCGCGTCGCCTCGCCGATGCACATCCCGGGCGGCGCCGCGAACTCGGCGCTGATGCTGGCGACCGTCGGCTACGCGCGCGCCTACGCGGCGCGCGGCGTACGCGTGAACGGCATCAACCCGGGTCTCACCCGCACCGACCGGGTCGAGGAGGGCCTCGCGGTGACCGCGCGCTCGAGCGGCCGCAGCCGTGACCAGGTGCTGGCCGACGAGCTCGCGCGCATCCCGATGGGCCGCATGGGCGAGACCGAGGAAGTCGCCGCGGTGGCGCTCTTCCTCGCCTCGGATGCGGCGAGCTACGTGTCGGGCGCGATCGTCCCGATGGACGGCTGCTCGGGCTCGGTGATCTGAGGACGGCCGGTGCCGGGCCCGTCAGTGCGGCAGCGGGCCGCCCCGCTCGAGCATCGTTCTGACCTGCTGCGCCTCGCCCCGCCGCAGGCGGATCTGCGCGATGGTGCCGGGCCGGTCGCGCAGCCTGACCTTGAGCAGCCCGGGCGGGTCGAGCGACGCGTCGGCGCTCTCGGACCAGACGAACTCCACCTCGTCGAGCTCGAAGGCGACCGACACGACGCCGCCGATCACGCAGCGCGAACCGTCGCTGCTGACCGTCACGTCCGGATTCACCTCGACTTGCCAGGCCACGCCCATCGTCCGCTCCTTCGCCGTTCGATCGACACCCCGACGCGCCGCCCGCCGCCCGCCTGCTCCGTCCGACGCGACCGCCGGACGAAAGTTGCTCGCGGACGGTGCAACTTGCGCACGCCACCGACGTCAGTGTCGGGGCGATGCGAGAGATCCTCACCTTGACCACGACGCCGACCGGGTCCGCGCCCGACGGGGGCGATGCGCCGCGCGTCCCCGCCGATGCGTCGCCCGCGACCGCGGACGGGGCACTGGTGGCGCGCGCGTGCTCCGGCGAGGCGCTCGCCTTCGAGCTGCTCGTGGTCAAGTACCAGCGACGTGCGGCGGCCGAGATCCGTCGGGTGGTGCACGATGCGGCGATCACCGAGGAGCTCACGCAGGATGCGTTCCTGCGCGCCTACGACGGGCTGCCCGAGCTGCAGGAGCGCGACCGCTTCTGGCCGTGGCTGCGCACGATCTGCCGCAACGTCGCGAGCAGCTACCTGCGCAGCGGCCAGAACCGGCTCGACGACCGTCCCGCCGACCCCGACGCCGCCTCGACGATCGACGCGATCGAGCGGGTCGGCGCGCACGGCAGCGTCGAGGACGAGGTGGCCGCGCGCCAGCTGTTCGACGCGCTGCGCCGCGCGGTCGCGGCACTGCCCGAGCGGCAGCGCGACGCGATCCTCATGCGCGAGATCGAGGGGCTCGACTACCGCTCGATCGCGGCGACGATGGGCCTGCCGGTCAATACCGTGAAGTCGCTGATCTTCCGCGGGCGCGACGCGATCGCCGCCGCGATCCGTCCGATGATGCAACAGACCCGCTCCCGTCGCTGGTGAGCCCGACGATGAACGACGAGACCCTGTCCGCCTTCCTCGACGACGAGCTGCCGCCCGAGCGCGTGGCCGAGCTGCTGTTCTCGCTCGCGCCCGGCGCGCCCGGCGCGGCCGACGCGCGCGACCGGCTGACCACGATGCAGCTGATCAAGGACGCGGTCGCGGGCGTCGAGGCGCCCGACGACGGCTTCACGCTGCGCATCCTCCGACGCCTCGACGCGCACCGCGCCGGCCGTGGCTGAGGGCCGGCTCCGCCCCCGCGGGTGCCGGCCGGGCCGCCCGCGGCCTTGCGGCCGAGCTTGATCCGGATCCGAGAACGCGCCGATCTCGGCTTGATGCCCGGCGCGGCAGTGGTGTAGGTTGTTCCACGATGACGCTCCAGGACCTCTTCGAGCCCTCCCCCGCCACGCCGATCGAGCCGGCCGCGCCGGTGATCCCCGTGATCGTCCTCGAGGACGCGCGCCACGCGGTGCCGCTCGCGCTCGCCTGCGTCGCGGGCGGCGTGAGGGTGCTCGAGGTCACGCTGCGCACGCCCGCGGGGCTCGAGGCGATCCGCCGGATCGCGGCCGAGGTGCCCGACGCCTGGGTCGGCGCCGGCACCGTCACCAGCGCGGCCGACGTCGGCCGCGTGGCCGCGGTCGGCGCGCGCTTCGCGGTCTCGCCGGGGTACGACCGTTCGGTCGTCGCCGCCGCGCGCGATCTCGGCCTGCCGCTGATGCCCGGCGTGATGACGCCGTCCGAGGCGATGGCCGCGATGGCCGCGGACTTGACCCTGCTCAAGTTCTTCCCGGCCGCCGCGGCCGGCGGCCTGCCGATGCTGAAGGCGCTGTCCGGCCCGTTCCCGGGGCTGCGCTTCTGCCCCACCGGCGGCGTCGACGCGCGCAACGCGGCCGAGTACCTCGCGCTGGACAACGTCGTCGCGGTGGGCGGCTCGTGGCTGACCCCGCCCGCGGCGATCGCCCGCGAGGACTGGGGGGCGATCACCACGCTCGCTCGCGCCGCCGCGTCGCTGCGCGCCGCACGGGTGCCGGCATGAGCGCCGCACGGCGTAGTCGGGGTTTCGGCGAGCACCGCTCGCCGCCGACGGAGCGGGCGCCGCATGCTTGCGGCGCCCTCCCGCATCGGAGGCGCTCGCTCCCCCTCGGGGGGATGGCGCGCAGCGACAAGGGGGCGGCATGAACGCGGTCGTGCTGGTCGTCGACGACCACCCGGTCGTGCCGCTGGCGCTGCGCAGCCTGATCGAGAACCGCTTCGCCGGCGTGCGCGCGCTGCAGGCCTCGAGCCTGCGGCAGGCCAAGGCGATGTACCAGGACGAGCCGCGACTCGCCGCCACGGTGCTCGACCTGCGGCTGCCGGACGTCGCCGGCCTCGAAGGCATCAGCGAGCTCCGCGCGCTGCGGCCCGACGTGCCGATCGTCGTCTTCACCGGCCTGGACAGCGAGCCGCTGCGGCGCAGCGCCGCCGCGCTCGGGGCCGCGGCGCTGGTCTGCAAGAACGAGAACGCGACGATCCTGCTCGACCGGATCGCGCCGCTGCTCGCCGAGCGGCTGGAGTCGCTCGCCGAGTCGGCCGGCGCGGCCGTCATGCGCAACCCCGACACGATCGAGCTGTCGCCGCGCCAGCAGCAGATGTGGCAGTCGATCGCCGAGGGCATGTCGAACGGCGAGATCGCCGAGCGCTACCGGATCAGCCTGAACACCACGAAGGCGCACGTGCGCGAGCTGCTGCAGCGGCTCGGCGTGCGCAACCGCACCGAGGCGGCGACGATGTACTACCGCGCCCGCCAGGCGCGCGCGCACGAGTCGGGCGCGTAGTCCCGCGCGGGGCCTTGCCCCGTGCGCCGGCCCCGGCGGGCTACCATCGAGGCGATGACGGCTCCTTCACCGGCCGGCGCGCCGCTGCTCGCGCTGCGCGGCGTCGGCATGCGCTTCCCGAACGGCACCCGGGCGCTCGACCGCTTCGACCTCGAGGTCGCGCGCGGCGAGTTCCTGAGCCTGCTCGGGCCCTCCGGCTGCGGCAAGAGCACCGTGCTGCGCCTGGTCGCCGGGCTCGCCGCCCCGACCGAGGGCGCGGTGCTGCGGCCCTCGGGGGTGCGTGTCGGCGTGGTGTTCCAGGAGCCGACGCTGATGCCCTGGGCGAGCGCGTTCGACAACGTGCGCCTGCCGCTGCGGCTTGCGGGGCGCGGCGAGGCCGAGGTCCGCGACGAGGTGATGGCGGTGCTCGCGCGCGTCGGGCTCGCCGACTTCGCGCACGCCTATCCGCGCGAGCTGTCGGGCGGCATGCGGATGCGGGTGTCGATCGCGCGCGCGCTGGTCACCCGGCCCGAGCTGCTGCTGCTCGACGAGCCGTTCGCCGCGCTCGACGAGATCACCCGCGGCCGGCTCGACGACGACCTGCTCGGGCTGTGGCGCGAGCACGGCCTGACGGTCGTCTTCGTGACCCACAGCGTCTACGAGGCGGTCTACCTGTCGACGCGCGTGGCGGTGCTCGCCGGCCGGCCCGGGCGCGTCGCCGACGCGATCGACGTCGACGCCGCCGAGCGCGGCGACACGTTCCGCGCCGACCCGCGCTACGCGGCCTGGTGCCTGCGCGCGTCGGCGGCCCTGAAGGCGGCCGTGGCGTGACGGGCCTCGCGCGCCTCGTGCCCGCGGCGGTCGTGCTCGCGGCGCTGCTCGCCTGGGAGGCGACGGTGCGGATCGGCGGGATCCCGCCCTACATCCTGCCCGCGCCGAGCCTGGTCGCCGCGACGCTGTGGCGCGAGCTGCCGTCGCTGCTGCCCTCGCTGTGGTTCACGCTCAAGATCACCGTGGGCGCGCTCGCGCTCGCGGTGGCCGGCGGCGTCGCGCTCGCCGCGCTGTTCGCGCTGTCGCGCCCGATCGAGACCGCGCTCTTCCCGCTCGCGATCGTGCTGCAGGTCACGCCGATCGTGGCGATCGCGCCGCTGATCCTGATCTACGTCGAGTCGACGACCGCGGCGCTGCTGATCTGCGCGTTCATCGTCGCCTTCTTCCCGATCCTCGCGAACACCGTCGTCGGCCTGCGCAGCGCCGACGCGGGGCTGCGGGACCTGTTCACCCTGTACGGCGCGAGCCGCTGGCAGCGGCTGCGACTGCTGCTGGTGCCGAGCGCCTTGCCGTACTTCCTCGCCGGGCTGAGAATCGCCGGCGGCCTCGCGCTGATCGGCGCGGTCGTCGCCGAGTTCGCCGCGGGCGCGGCCGGCCGCGAGACCGGGCTGGCCTCGCGGATCCTGGAGGCCAGCTTCCGCACCGAGATCCCGAAGATGTTCGCGGCGCTCGTGCTGGTCTCGGCGGTCGGCATCGCGATCTTCGTGGTGTTCGACGCGCTCGCGCGGCGCCTGCTCGGGCGCTGGCACGACAGCGAGACGCCGCGAGCATGACCCAGGCACGCAGCACGGGCGCCACGCCCACGGAAGGACCCGCCCCGATGAGCCACTCCCGCACCCACCGCACGCAGCCCACCGCCCCGGCCGCGCCTGCGACCCGGCCGAGCGCCCCCGCCGTCCTCCGTCGCCTCGCATCCATCGCCCTCGCCGCGCTCGCCGCCGCGACGCTCGCGCTGCAGGCCGCACCCGCCGCCGCCCAGGACAAGGTCGTCTTCGCGACCAACTGGAAGGCCCAGGCCGCGCACGGCGGCTTCTACCAGGCGCTCGCCGACGGCACCTACCGGAAGATGGGCCTCGAGGTCGAGATCCGGCAGGGCGGCCCGCAGGTCAACAACCGGCCGCTGCTGCCGGCCGGCCGCATCGACTTCCTGATGACCGGCAACCTGCTGCACACCTTCGACAACGTGCGCAACGGCGTGCCGACCGTGGTCGTCGCCGCGATGTTCCAGAAGGATCCGCAGGTCTTCCTCGCGCATCCCGGCCAGTACTCGAGCTGGAACGACCTGAAGAAGGCGCCGGCGATCCTCGTCGCCAAGGACGGCCAGTTCTCGTTCTGGCAGTGGATGAAGCAGGACGGCTTCCGCGACGAGCAGCTGCGCCCCTACACCTACAACAGCGCGCCGTTCCTCGCGAACAAGCGTGCGGTCCAGCAGGGCTATGCCGTCGCCGAGCCGATCTCGATCGAGAAGACCGCCGGCTTCGCGCCGACGCTGTTCCTGCTCGCCGACCACGGCTGGTCGACCTACTCGACGACGATCGAGACCCGCCCGGACCTGGTGAAGTCCAAGCCCGACCTCGTGCGCCGCTTCGTCGAGGCGTCGATCCTCGGCTGGGTGAACTACCTGCACGGCGACCGCGCGGCCGCCGACGCGCTGATCCGCAAGGAGAACCCGGAGGTGACGCAGGACGAGCTCGATCGCGGCGTCGCGAAGCTCAAGCAGCTCGGCATCGTCGACTCCGGCGATGCGCGCACGAAGGGGATCGGCGCGATCGACCCGGCGCGCGTGCGCGACTTCCACGACAAGATGGTGAAGGCCGGCCTGTTCAAGGCCGGCGAGGTCGACCTCTCCAGGGTGTTCACCACCGAGTTCGTCAACAAGGGGGTCGGGGTCGACCTGCGGCGCTCGCTGACCGGTTCGAAGGACTGATAGGAGAAACCCCGAATTCCCTTTGTGCAACAGTTGGATGGACCAGATTCTTTAAGCGTCACTAGAATGGGCGCATGGCCCTCCAGCGCCCGCTCGCCCGCCCGCCGATCCGTGAAGCGATCGTCGAGGTGAAGTCCGAGCCCGTCGAGATGCGACGGGTGAACGACCTGCGCGACCGGCTGGCGCCGGCGTTCCCGAACGCCAAGCCGTTCCGGCTCGCGTCGGTCGCGATGAACCTGCCGGACGAGCGTCGCGGCGGCGGGTCCGATCCGGGCGATGCGCACCAGACCGGCTGGCGCTGCGAGAGCGCCGACGGCACCGAGGTCGCGCTGATCCGGCAGGACGGCGTGTCCTTCGGGCGAATCGCCGGCTATCCGGGCTGGGACGGCTTCGTCGACCGGTTCCATTCGCTGTGGAGCGCCTACGTCTCCGAGGCCCGCCCGATCGAGGTCCGGCGGATCGCGCTGCGCTACGTGAACGACCTGCGGCTGCCGGTCTGCGAGCAGTTCCACTTCGAGCGGTTCCTGACGACCGCGCCCCGTGCGCCGGCGGGGCTCGCGCCCGAGATCGCCGACTTCCTCGTCCAGATGACCCTGCCCGGCGGCGCCGACGGCCTTCAGGTCGCGGTCACCCAGGCGACCGACTCGTCCGCCCGGACGGCCACCGAGCTGCCGGTGATCGTCGACATCGACGCGAGCTGGGACCGCTCGATCAGCGTCGACGAGCGCCTGGCCGGCCGCCTGGCCGACGCGTTGGGCACCTTGAGAGAGCTGAAGAACCGCGTGTTCTTCGGCCTGGTGACGGAGGAGTTAGTGAGTACGTACTCATGACAAAACTCGCCAATGGAGCCCGCCACCTGTCGGCCTGCGCGACAACGGTCGGCGTCGGCGGGCACGCGCTGCGGGTCACGCGGCAACTGGCGGGGGCGCGGCGGCGGCTGACCGACAAGGCGCTGTTCCGCTTCGACGTGGAGCTGTCGGGCTTCTCGAAGGCGGCCGGTCCGGACCCGTGGCGCGCCGACGCACCGCTGCCCGAGCTGGTGCTGCGCCACGCGCGCGACTTCCTGCGGGTGCTGCCGGGCACGCTGCCGGAGCCGCTGGTGGTGCGCGACGACGACGGGGCGCTCGCCTTCGAGTGGGCCGGCGAGAACGCCCGCTCGCTGAAGGTCCGCGTCGGCGCCGACGGGATGCTCGTCTACAGCGGCCGCCTCGGGCTGCGGCGCCGGATCAGCGGCGCCGAGCCGCTCGGCGACGACCTGCCGGTGATGATCCGGCAGGCGATCCAGCAGGTCGCGGGCTAGCCGCCGACCGGCGAGCGCATCGACGCGTTCGCCTTCGCGACCGCGTCGCGCCCCTGGCGCAGGATCGCGGCCTTCCAGTCGTCGGTGTCGACGAAGAACGCGCCGAGCATCCGCTCGCGTGCCTCCCGGCACAGCCCCTCGTCGTGCGGCGCGCGCGCGGCGACCCAGTGGTCGAGGCGCAGCGCGTCGGTGATGCCGTCGAACGGCACGGTGCCGTACTCCAGCGCGATCGCCGCGAGCGCGGTGCCCGGGCACTCGGCGTAGACAGCACCGCCGACCATCCCGGCGATCTTCGCCGAGGTCGACGAGCCGTCGAAGATCGACGTCACCCCCGGACCCCAGCAGGCCCGAGTCCGCGCGACGTCCGCCGCGACGTCGAGCCCCGCGTAGATCATCTCGCCGTGACCCGCCGGGCCGAGCCCGGTGTGCACGTCGATCCAGTGCAGGCGCCCCGCGCCGCGCACGCGCGCGCGCAGGACCGCCTCGAGCGTGCGCCGGCTCCAGGTCGGCGCACGACCGCAGAAGAACAGGCCCTCGGGCCGCGACGACTGCCCCTTGCTGGTCGCGTACTGGAAGTGCGCGAGGCCGCGGCGCGCGACGAACGCGCCGATCGCCGCGCGGTTCGCATCGTCGGGCGGCCAGCTCGCCGGCAGCAGCAGGTCGTGGATCTCGTCGTAGTCCGGGTCCGGGCCGTCGGGCACCGGGAAGGCCCGCACGTTGCGGTTCAGGTCGACGTTGTCCTCGGTCACGCGGCGCCGCCACGAGAAGCCGTGCGGGTTGATCGCGTGGACCAGCACCACGCGGGCGCCGGCGGCGAGCGCGTCGTCGAGCTCCGGGCCCTCGCGCAGCAGCGCGTGCTGCACGCCGCTGCCGCAGTAGCCCTCGACACCGTGCGTGCCCGAGGTGATGAGCAGCACCTCGCGCGCGTCGTCGGGCCCGAGCGTCGCGACGTCGGTGGCGAGCGGCTCGCCGTCCAGGCCCGGGCCCGCCGGGTTGTCGAACGCCTCGAGGCGGGCACCGCGCGCGCGGGCCGCGGCGACGAAGCGCTCGCGGGCCTGCGCGTACGACGACGGGAAGTCGGGGTCGGGTCGGATCATCGCGGCCTCAGGTGACGGCCTTGCGCGCGAGGAACTCCGGGCGGTCCCAGGCGCGTTTCTCCACGACCTCGCGCAGCGCCTGCGCCGCGTCCCAGACGTCGACGAAACGAAGGTACAGCGGCGCGAAGCCGAATCGCAGCATGTCGGGCGCGCGGAAGTCGCCGATCACGCCGCGGGCGATCAGCGCCTGCACGATCGCGTAGCCCTGCGGGTGCGTGAGCGAGACCTGGCTGCCGCGCACCGACGCGTCGCGCGGGCTCGCGAGGCCGAAGCCCGACGCGCCGCCGAAGCCGCCGACCGCATGCTCGGCGAGCTCGGTGAACAGCGTGGTCATCGCGACGCTCTTGGCGCGCAGCGCGTCGAGCCCGACGCCGTCGAACGCCTCGAGCGCGGTCTCGAGCGCGATCAGCGACAGCTGCGGCCCGGTGCCGCACAGCAGCCGCTCGATGCCGGGCGCGGGCCGGAACGCGTGCTCGAACGCGAACGGCGCCGCGTGCCCGTGCCAGCCCACCAGCGGTTGCTCGAGCTCGCCGATCCAGCGGCGCGCCACGTAGGCGAACGCCGGCGCGCCGGGCCCGCCGTTCAGGTACTTGTAGCCGCAGCCGACCGCGAAGTCGGCCCCCGCCGCGCCGAGGCCGACCGGCAGCGCGCCCGCGGAGTGGGCGAGGTCCCAGATCACCAGGCCGCCGAGCGCGTGCGTGCGCGCGGTGATCGCGGGCAGGTCGTGGATGCGACCGGTCCGGTAGTTCACGTGCGTCAGCTGCACCAGCGCGAGCCGTTCGCCCGCGCGCTCGATCGCGGCCGGCACCTCGGCCTGCTCGACGCAGACCAGCTCCAGGTCGAGCAGCCGCGCGAGCGACGCGTCGACGTAGACGTCGGTCGGGAAGTTGCCGCGCTCGGCGACGATCACGTCGCGCCCGGGCGCGCGGCGCCGCTGGATGCCGATCGCGCCCGCGACCAGCTTGAACAGGTTCACCGAGATCGAGTCGGTGACGATCACCTCGTCGGCGTCGGCGCCCACCAGCCGCGCGATCCGCGCGGCCGCGCGCTGCGGCGCGGTGTACCAGCCGGCGTCGTTCCAGGAGCGGATCAGCCCGACCGCCCACTCGCGCTCGACCGCCTCGCGCATCCGCGGCGCGACCGCGCGCGGCATCGCGCCGAGCGAGTTGCCGTCGAGGTAGATCGTGCCGTCCGGCAGCACGAAGCGCTCGCGCGCGAAGGCGAGCGGATCGGCGGCGTCGAGCGCCGCGCACGCGTCTCGGGTGGTGGGTGCGGTCATCGGCGGAGGATAGCGTGCCGGCCGGCCCGCCGATGCGGCATCATCGGGCGGCCGGAACGCGGCGCGAGGAGACGAGGCGACGATGGACACGCTCGGACCACGGCACGGTCCCGACGGCCCCGACGGCCGGACTGCGCGATGACCACCTTCGCCGCGCTGCGGCGCGTCTGCGCGTCGCTGCCGCACGCCGAGCCCGAGCGCAAGTGGGGCAACGTCGACACCTTCCTCGTGCGCCGCAAGATGTTCGCGATCCTGGTGCTCGACGCGCGCGGCCGCCCGTCGGACCTCTGGTTCAAGGTCGACGCCGAGCGCTTCCTCGAGTTGACCGACCGGCCGGGCATGCGTCCCGCGCCCTACCTCGCCCGCGCGGGCTGGGTCGCGATCGACGAGCCGCGCCGCTTCGCGCTCGCCGAGCTGCGCCCGCTCATCGAGCGCTCGCACCGCCTCGTCGTCGCCGGGCTGCCGCAGCGCGTGCAGCGTGCGCTCGGCTTCGAGCCGATCCGAAAGCCCCCCGCCCGCGCGGCGCGCGTCGTCGTCCGGCACGCGGACGGGCCGCGCCACCCGGGCCTCGCCGACACGCCGCGACTGGTGACGTCGCGGCGCTGAGCCGAAGACCGTGTCGACCGTTACGATCGGGGCGGGGCGCGTGCCGCCGCCCGCAGGAGACCACCGATGACCGCCCACGCCTTCGAGACCGTGCTGTACGAGCGCCCCGAGCCGCACATCGCTCGTATCGTGATGAACCGACCCGAGGCCCGCAACGCGCAGGACCTGCGGATGACCTACGACCTGAACGCGGCGATGGACCGCGCCGCGCAGGACGACGAGGTGAAGGTCGTGATCGTCGCCGGCGCCGACCCGCACTTCTCGGCCGGCCACGACCTGCGCGACCCCGGTACGCTGCGGCTCGGCCGCGACCGGCCCGCGGTGTCGACCTGGGGCGCGTACGACGCCGAGGGCGCCGAGGGCCTGTTCGCGCGCGAGCAGGAGATCTACCTGCAGATGACGCGGCGCTGGCGCGACCTGCCGAAGCCGACGATCGCGGCGGTGCAGGGCCGCTGCATCGCCGGCGGCCTGATGCTCGCCTGGGCCTGCGACCTGATCGTCGCGAGCGAGGACGCGAGCTTCGTCGACCCGGTGGTGGCGATGGGCGTGTGCGGCGTCGAGTGGTTCCTGCACCCCTGGGAGCTCGGCCCGCGCAAGGCGAAGGAGCTGCTCTTCATGGCCGAGGCGTGGAGCGCGAGCGAGGCGATGGCCTTCGGCATGGTCAACCGCGTGGTGCCGCGCGACGCGCTCGCCGACACGGTGCTCGGGATGGCGCGGCGGATCGCGCAGATGCCGGCCTTCGCGCTCAAGATGACCAAGGAGGCGGTCAACCGCAGCGTCGACGCGATGGGCCAGCGCACCGCGACCGACACGGTGTTCGGCCTGCACCAGCTCTGCCACGCGCACAACCGGCAGCGCTTCGGGACGATCGTCGATCCGTCGGGACTGCCCGAGGCCGTGCGGGGCAAGGCGGGCAAGCGCTGAGGTCCGTGGCACCCTACGGGTTCCATCGACCGAGGAGCCCGACATGACCCGCGACGAGCAGGAGGCGATCCTCGCGATCGCGCTGACGGCCGCGTTCGCCGACGGACGCAAGGACGACCGCGAGCGCGACGAGGTGCGTCGCATCGTCGAGGCGCTCGCTGCCGCCGGCGAGCCGAACCTGCCCGCGCTCTACCAGCGCGTGCTGACGCGGCAGGTGACCGTCGAATCCGCCGCGGCGAAGCTCGGCGACCCCGGGCTGCGACAGCTCGCCTACGAGATGGCGGTGGGTGTGTGCGACGCCGACGGCGCGCGCGGCGCGGCCGAGCGCGAGTTCCTCGCGTCGCTCGCGCGCGCGCTCGGGCTCGACCCGGCTGACGCGAACGTGATCGCCGAGGAGGCCGACGCGGTCGTCGACGCGCCGCTCGCCCGGCCGCTGCCGGTCGAGCTCGACCCGGTGCCCGGGCCGGGTGCCGCGGGAGGGGCCGGCGCTGCGTCCGCGGGCGGCACCGGCGCAGCCGGGCCCGCGGGCGGGCTCCCGTCCGGCACCGCGTCCCCGCCCGCGACGCCCGCCGGCGGCGCGCTCCGCCCCTCGACGATGACCGAGGCCGAGCTCGACGAGGCCGTGCGCAACGCCGCGATCCTGAACGGCGCGCTCGAGCTGCTGCCCGAATCGCTCGCGACGATGGCGATCATTCCGCTGCAGATGAAGCTGGTGTACCGCATCGGGAAGTCGTACGGCTACGAGCTCGACCAGGGCCACGTGCGCGACTTCCTCGCGACCGCGGGCGTGGGCCTCACCTCGCAGTACCTCGAGCAGGCCGCGACGAAGCTGGTCGGCGGGCTGCTGCGCAAGGTCGGCGGCCGGATGCTCGGCGGCCTCGGCCGCCAGGCGACGAGCTCGGCGATGGCCTTCGCGACGACCTGGGCGCTCGGCCAGGTCGCGCGGCGCTACTACGCGGGCGGCCGCACGATGGACACGGCGGTGCTGAAGGACGCGTTCGCCGGGCTGCTCTCCGAGGCGAAGACGCTGCAGGCGCAGTACCTGCCGCAGATGCAGGACCGCGCGCGCACGCTCGACGTGCAGCAGGTGCTGCGCTCGATCCGGGGCTGAGCGCCCCGCATCACGATCGACCGACCCCGACACCGACAGGAGACCGACATGTTCCAGAGCGACCTGCTGAAGGGCCGACGCTACCTCGTCACCGGTGGTGGCACCGGGCTCGGCCGTGCGATGTCCGAGCGCTTCCTGCGGCTCGGCGCCGAGGTCGCGATCTGCGGCCGGCGCAAGCTCGTGCTCGACGAGGCCGCCGCGCAGATGATGGCCGACACCGGCGGCACGGTGCGCACCTTCGGCGTCGACATCCGCGACGCCGCCGCCGTCGACGCGATGGCCGACGAGCTCTTCGCCACCGGCGGCCTCGACGGCCTCGTCAACAACGCGGCCGGCAACTTCATCAGCCCGACCGAGGCGCTGTCGCCGCGTGCGTTCGACGCGATCGCGAACATCGTGTTCCACGGCACGTTCTACGTGACCCACGCGGTCGGCCGCCGCTGGATCGCCGAGGCGAAGGCCGCGGGCGGCTGGCAGCCGCCGACGCCGATGAAGTCGGTGATGTCGATCATCGTCACCTGGGTCGAGAACGGCGGGCCCTACGTCGTGCCGTCCGCGATGAGCAAGGCCGGCATCGCCGCGATGACGCGTTCGCTCGCGATCGAGTGGGCGAAGCACGGCATCCGCCTGAACGCGATCGGCCCCGGCGAGATCCCGACCGAGGGCATGAGCAAGCGGCTGAACCCGGGCGAGGAGCCCGGCGCGCGCTCGAAGGAGCACAACCCGCAGAAGCGGCCCGGCGAGATGCGCGAGCTCCAGAATCTCGCGACCTTCCTGATGGCGCCCGGCATGTGCGACTGGCTCACCGGCGAGCTGATCCACATGGACGGCGGCAACCACCTCGCCACCGGCGGCAACTTCTACGCGCTGCGCGAGTGGAGCGACGAGCAGTGGCGCGAGGCCCGCGAGCGGATCGAGGCGCAGAACGCGAAGGACCGCGCGCAAAGGTGATTCACCCCACCTCCACCGCCTCTCCCAGTTCCGCCTCCTCCCCCCGCCCCCCGTACACCCGCCCGCGCGCCCCCTCGTCGAACGCCTCCGGCGCCCCCGCGAACACCACGCGCCCGCCCCGCAGCCCCACCAGCACGTCGCCGAAGCGCCGCGCCAGCTCGACCTGGTGCAGGCTGCACAGCACCGCGACCCCGCTCGAGCGGGCGATCGTGCGCAGCGTCCTCATCACGTGCTCCGCGGACTCCGGGTCGAGCGAGGCGACCGGCTCGTCGGCGAGCACGACGCCGCCGCGCTGCGCGAGCGCGCGCGCGATCGCGACGCGCTGCTGCTGGCCGCCCGACAGTCGGTCCGCGCGCTCGTAGGCCCGCTCGAGGAGCCCGACGCGGTCGAGGCACTCCAGCGCCAGCTGGCGGTCGGCGGGCGCGAACCGCCGCGCGAGCACCCGCCAGGTCGGCGTGGCGCCGAGCCGTCCGGACAGCACGTTGTCGATCGCCGACAGGCGACCGACGAGGTTGTGCTGCTGGAACACCAGGCCGATCGCGCGCCGCGCATCGCGCAGCGCGCGCCCCTGCAGCCGGTCGATCCGCGCCCCGCGCACGACGACCTCGCCCGAATCCGGCCGCTCGAGCGCGGTCAGGCAGCGGAAGACGGTCGACTTGCCCGCGCCGCTCGGCCCGAGCAGCACGGTGACCTCGCCCGCGCGCGCGCGCAGAGACACCTCGTCGAGCGCCACGACCGTGCCGAACCGCTTCGACACGCGGTCCAGCCCGAGCGCCAACTCGCCGCTCACACGAGCCTGCGGCGCAGCCACGCGCTCAGCCGGTCGATCGCGGCGACCATCAGGAGGACCGCCATCGACAGCGTCAGCAGCCGCTGGAAGTCGAGCAGGTCGATCGCCGCCTTGATCTCGATGCCGATGCCGCCGGCGCCCACGATGCCGAGCACGGTCGAGGTCCGCACGTTGGCCTCCCAGACGTACAGCGACACCGACGCGAGGTTGGGCAGCACCGCCGGCAGCACCGCGTGGGCCATGATCTTCGCGTGGCCCGCCCCGGTCAGCGCCGCCGCCTCGAGCGGCGCACGCGGCAGCGTCTCGATCGCCTCGGCGTTGAGCTTCGCGATGACCCCGATGGAGTGCACGAGCATGCCGAGCACGCCCGCGAACGGGCCGAGCCCGACCGCGGCGACGAACAGGATCGCGAACACCACGG
>JBILTM010000076.1:0-20523 GCA_044371545.1 Burkholderiaceae bacterium | reverse complement strand
GCCGCGCCCAGTGGCGGTTGAACGCGTCGAGCGACGGGCCGATCCGCGTGCCGCCGCTCCAGTCCTCGACCGCGCGCGCCGCGGCCTCGACCGCGTCGTCCGGATCGCGCTGGCGCAGCATCCGGGTCACGTCGGTGAGCCGCGTGCCGAAGGTGAACACCGCGACCCGCGGCCGCGCGCGCATCAGCGCGTGCCCCCAGTGCAGCAGCACGCGCGCATAGCGTTCCATCGAGCCGGACACGTCGCACAGGATCACCAGCGGCGCTGGCCGCTCGCGCCGCGCGCGACGCGCGACCGTGCCGAGCGACGGGTCGCGCGCCATGCGCCGCAGCGTGGCCCGCAGGTCGACCGGCCCGCGGCGTGCGGCGCGCCACCGGCGCACCGGCACCGGATCGACCGGCACCGGCACCTCCCGGACCAGCCGCACCGCCTCGCGGAACTCCTCGACCGTCATCGACTCGAAGTCGCGCGTGCGCAGCCGTTCGCGGTCCGACCAGGTCAGCATCGCGTCGATCGTGACCTCGTCATCGGCATCGGGGGCGGAGGACGGTTTCGGGGCCGCTCGCGGTCCCATGTGCAGCGCCTGTTCGAGCCGCGCGGGGCGCTGTGCCGCCGTCGGCGGCTTGCCGCGGCCGGCGATCTTCGGCAGCAGCGCGGCCATCATCCGCTCGACCAGCTTCGGGTCGCGCCAGAACGCCTCGAATGCCGCGTCGAACACCGCCTGGTGCTCGCGGCGGCTGGTCAGTGTCGCCGCGAGCGCGGCGCGCACGTCCTCGCGTCGCTCGAGGCCCACCGCCTCGACCGCGCGCAGCGCGGCGATCGACTGGTCGAGCCCGATCGGCAGGCCGGCGTCGCGCAGCAGCCTCGCGAACGCCACGACGTTGCGGGCCAGCCGACCCGAGCGGGGCGCCTCGAGCGGACGCACGCCGGCCTTCAGGCGGTGCCGGCCGCCACCGCGATCTCCTGCAGCAGCTTCTGTGCGTCCCCGCCCTGCATCCGTGCGATGTCGTCCTGGTACTTGAGCAGCACGCCGAGCGTGTCCGACACCGAGGCCGGATCGAGCGCCATCCGGTCGAGCGCGACCAGCGCGTTGACCCAGTCGATCGTCTCGGCGACACCGGGCGCCTTGAAGAGGTCGAGCCCGCGCATGCGCTGCACGAAGGCCACCGCCTGCCGCGACAGCGCCTCGGGCGCGTCGGGCACCTTGCGCGCGACGATCGCGTACTCCCGGTCGAGGTCGGGGAACTCGACCCAGTGGTACAGGCAGCGGCGCTTGAGCGCGTCGTGGATCTCGCGCGTGCGGTTGGAGGTGACGATCACGCGCGGCACGTGGCGCGCGCGGATCGGGCCCAGTTCAGGGATCGTGATCTGCCAGTCCGACAGCACCTCGAGCAGGAACGCCTCGAAGGGCTCGTCGGCGCGGTCGAGCTCGTCGATCAGCAGCACCGCCGGACGCTCCGACTCGAGCGCCGCAAGCAGCGGCCGCGCGAGCAGCATGTCGCGCGAGTAGAGCGCACGCTCCATCCCCTCGAAGTCGGGCTGCCGCCCGCCCGCCTCGGCCAGCCGCACGTGCAGCAGCTGGCGCGAGACGTTCCACTCGTAGGCCGCCTGCGCGACGTCGAGCCCCTCGTAGCACTGCAGCCGCACGAGGGGCGCGCCGGTCGCGTCGGCGAGCACCTTCGCCAGCTCGGTCTTGCCCACGCCCGCCTCGCCCTCGAGGAACAGCGGGCGCTGCAGCCTCAGGGACAGGAAGAGCGCGGTCGCCAGGCGCCGGTCCGCGACGTAGCCGCGGGTCGCGAGCAGCGCCTGGACGGCGTCGACCGAGTCGGGCGTCGGACTCATGCGGCCGCAGAGGGCGGTGCGAGGGACTCGGCGACCGCACGCCTCGCGAGCGTGGCGACCAGCGAGGCGCGGTAGTCGGCGCTCGCGTGCAGGTCCGCGTTCAGGTCCGACGGGTCGACCGCCAGCCCGTCCAGCGCACCCGGGTTCCAGCCCTTGGACGCGAGTGCCCGCTCGGCCTCGGTCCAGCGGAACGCGCAGGCCTTCGCGCCGGTCACGCCGACGCGCGGGCCCGCCGGGCCGTTGGACACGAACACGCCGACGATCGCGAAGCGCGACGCGGGCTGCTTGAACTTCAGGTACGCGGCCTGCCGGGGCACCGGGAACTCCACCGAGACGATCAGCTCGCCGGGCTGCAGCGCGGTCTCGAACAGCCCGAGGAAGAAGTCGTCGGCCGGGATCGCGCGCCGGTCGGTACGGATCGTCGCACCGAGCCCGAGCACGCCCGCAGGGTAGCAGGCCGCGGGATCGGCGTTCGCGAGCGACCCGCCGATCGTTCCGGCATTGCGCACCATGGGGTCGCCGATGCCGCCGGCGAGCGCGGCGAGCGCCGGGATCGCCCGGCGGACCTCGACCGAGCGCGCGACCGCCGAGTGGCGGGTCATCGCGCCGATCTTCACCGTGCCTGCACCGGCCTCGATGCCGGCCAGGCCGGCGATGCCGCCCAGGTCGACGAGTGCCGACGGCTGCGACAGGCGCATCCGCATCGCCTGCACGAGGCTCTGGCCGCCGGCCAGAAAGCGCGCGTCCTCGGTCGAGCCCGCGCGCGCCGCGCCCGCCACGTCGGCGGGCCGCTGGTAGTCGAAGGTGTACATCGTGTCGTCTCCTGTCGGTTCAGGCGCGGCTGCGCAGTGCGCGCCAGACGCGTTCCGGGGTCGCGGGCATCGCGAGGTCGCGCGCGCCGATCGCATCGGTGATGGCGTTGATCAACGCCGGCGGCGAGCCGATCGCGCCGGCCTCGCCGCAGCCCTTGACGCCCAGCGGATTGTGCGTGCAAGGGGTCGCGCAGGTGTCCACCGTGAACATCGGCAGGTCCGTCGCGCGCGGCATCGCGTAGTCCATGTAGCTGCCGGTCAGCAGCTGCCCGCTCTCCGGGTCGTAGATCGCCTGCTCGAGCAGCGCCTGGCCGATGCCCTGCGCGAGCCCGCCGTGCACCTGGCCCTCGACGATCATCGGGTTGACGATGTTGCCGAAGTCGTCGACCGCGGTGAACTTCTCGATCGACACCGTGCCGGTGTCCGGGTCGACCTCGACCTCGCAGACGTACGAGCCCGCCGGGTAGGTGAAGTTCGTCGGGTCGTAGAACGCGTTCTCGTTCAGGCCGGGCTCGAGCTTGTCGAGCGGGTAGTTGTGCGGCACGTAGGCGGTCAGCGCGACCTGCGCGAACGGCACCTTCTTGTCCGTGCCGGCGACCTTGAACTCGCCGTTCTCGAACACCACGTCGGCGTCCGAGGCCTCGAGCAGGTGCGCGGCGATCTTGCGGCCCTTGGCGATCACCTTGTCCACCGCCTTGACGATCGCGGTGCCGCCGACCGACAGCGAGCGCGAGCCGTAGGTGCCCATGCCGAACGGGATCCGGCCGGTGTCGCCGTGGACGATCTCGACGTTCTCGACCGGGATGCCCAGGCGCGCGGCCACCACCTGCGCGAAGGTCGTCTCGTGGCCCTGGCCGTGGCTGTGCGAGCCGGTGAACACCGTGACCGTGCCGGTCGGGTGCACGCGGACCTCGCCGGCCTCGAACAGGCCCGCGCGCGCGCCGAGCGCGCCCGCGACGTTCGACGGCGCGAGGCCGCAGGCCTCGATGTAGCAGGAGTAGCCCATGCCCCTCAGCTTGCCGCGCGTCGCCGACTCGGCCTTGCGGGCCGCGAAGCCCGCGACGTCGGCGAGCTTCTGGGCCTTGGCGAGCGTTGCCTCGTAGTCGCCGATGTCGTAGGTCAGGCCCACCGGGGTCGCGTACGGGAACTCGCGGATGAAGTTCTGCCGGCGCAGCTCGGCCGGGTCCTTCTTCAGGTCGCGTGCGCACTGCTCGACGAGCCGCTCGACGACGTAGGTCGCCTCCGGGCGGCCCGCGCCGCGGTAGGCGTCGACCGGCGCGGTGTTGGTGAACACCCCCTTGACCTCGCAGAAGATCGCCGGCGTGCGGTACTGCCCGGCGAGCAGCGTCGCGTACAGGATCGTCGGCACCGACGACGCGAAGGTCGACAGGTAGGCGCCCAGGTTCGCGATCGTCTTCACGCGCATCGCGGTGAAGTTGCCGGCCGCGTCGGTCGCGAGCTCGGCGGTCGTCACGTGGTCGCGGCCGTGCGCGTCGGTCAGGAACGACTCGCTGCGCTCGGCGGTCCACTTGATCGGGCGGCCGACCCGCTTCGCCGCCCACACCAGCGCGGTCTCCTCGGCGTACAGGAAGATCTTCGAGCCGAAGCCGCCGCCGACGTCGGGCGCGATCACGCGCAGCTTCGACTCCGGGAGGCCGAGCACGAAGGCGGCCATCAGCAGCCGCTCGACGTGCGGGTTCTGGTTCGCGACGTAGAGCGTGTAGCTGTCGTCGTGCCGCGTGTACTGCGCGTTGGCGGCGCGCGGCTCCATCGCGTTCGGGATCAGGCGGTTGTTCGCGAAATCCAGTCGTGTCACGTGCGCGGCCTTCGCGAAGGCCGCGTCGACCGCGGCCTCGTCACCGTGGCCCCAGGTGTAGCAGACGTTGTCGGGCGCGGCCTCGTGCAGCGCGGTGGCGGCGCCCGGGGCCTTGGCCGGCTCGACGACCGCCGGCAGCACGTCGTAGTCGACGACGATCGCCTCGGACGCGTCCTTCGCCTGAAGCGGCGTCTCGGCGACGACGAGCGCGACCTGGTCGCCGACGTGCAGCACCTTGTCGGCCGCGATGATCGGGTGCGGCGGCTCCTTCATCGGCGAGCCGTCGCGGCTGTGGATCAGCCAGCCGCAGGGCAGGCCGCCGATCTTCGAGTCGGCGACGTCGCGGCCGGTGAAGATCGCGACGACGCCCGGCATCGCGCGGGCGGCGGTCGTGTCGATCGAGGCGATTCGCGCATGCGCGTGCGGCGAGCGCAGGAAGTACCCGTAGGTCTGGCCGGGCAGCACCACGTCGTCGGTGTACTGGCCGCGGCCGGTGAGGAAGCGCTCGTCCTCGCGACGGCGCAGCGACTGGCCGATCGGGGAATTGGACAGGTCGGTCATGCGGATGTCCTTCTCAGGCGGCCGACGCGGCGGTCTGAACCGCGCGGACGATGTTGTGGTAGCCGGTGCATCGGCAGATGTTGCCCTCGAGCGCCTCGCGGATCTGCGCCTCGGTGGGCTTCGGCTGGTCGGCGATCAGCTGCACCGTCGCCATCACCATGCCGGGGGTGCAGAAGCCGCACTGCAGGCCGTGGCACTCCTTGAACGCCTGCTGGACCGGGTGCATGCCGCCGTCGGCGGCGGCGAGGCCCTCGATCGTCTCGAGCGTGCCGCCCTGGGCCTGCACCGCGAGCATCGAGCACGCCTTCACCGCGCGGCCGTTCAGCCGGACGGTGCAGGCGCCGCACTGTGCGGTGTCGCAGCCGACGTGGGTGCCGGTCATCTGCAGCTCTTCGCGGATCAGCTGCACCAGCAGCGTCCGCGGGTCGACGCTCACGGACACGGCGCGGCCGTTGACCGTCAGGTTCAGATCGATCTTCATCCTTCGTCTCCTCGTTCGTGTCGCGCTGTGGCCGACCCGTCGCGGGTCGGTCGCGACCTATGCAGCGCCGCTCATAGGTCGCGGCCCCTCGGGGGCGGCGAAGGGTGCGCGTTCGGGCGGGCGTGCGTCAAGGGGCGCGCGCCGCGGCCGGCCGGCCGCGGACGCCTCGCGCGCGCGGGGCGTCCGGAAGGCGGCTCGGCCGGACGTTCTACAATCCGGGATCCCCTTCGCGCGAGCCCCGAATGAGCATCAAGTCCGACCGCTGGATCCGCAGGATGGCCGAGCAGCACGGCATGATCGAGCCGTTCGAGCCGGGGCAGGTCCGGCAAGCCGGGGGCGAGCGCATCGTCTCGTACGGCACGTCCAGCTACGGCTACGACGTGCGGTGCGCGAGCGAGTTCAAGATCTTCACGAACATCAACAGCACGATCGTCGACCCGAAGGCGTTCGACGAGCGGAATTTCGTCGACTTCGACGGCAGCGTGTGCATCATTCCGCCCAACTCGTTCGCGCTGGCACGGACGGTGGAGTACTTCAGGATCCCTCGGGACACGCTGGTCGTCTGCCTCGGGAAATCGACCTACGCGCGTTGCGGTGTGATCGTGAACGTAACGCCCCTGGAACCCGAGTGGGAAGGCCACGTCACGCTCGAGTTCTCGAACACCACGCCATTGCCCGCGCGCATCTACGCCGGCGAGGGCTGCGCGCAGATGCTGTTCTTCCAGTCCGACGAAGTCTGCGAGACCTCCTACAAGGACCGCGGCGGCAAGTACCAGGGCCAGCGCGGCGTGACGCTGCCGAAGACCTGATTTCCCGATCCGCGGCGCGGTCCCGTGCCCCTGCGCTTCCTCGCCCTCGCGGCCGGCGTGCTGATCGTCTCGACGGCGGCGCTGCTGATCCGTTTCGCGATCGACGCCGGCGCCGGGCCGCTCGCGGTCGCGGCGGGGCGCCTGACGCTCGCCGCGCTCGTTGTCGTGCCGCTCGCGCTGCTGCGCCGCGGCCCGGAGCTCGGCCGGCTCGCGCGCCGCGACTGGGGCATCGCGGCGGTGGCCGGCGTGTTCCTCGCCGTGCACTTCGCGACCTGGATCGCGTCGCTGCACTACACCTCCGTCGCGAGCAGCGTCGCCCTGGTCACCACCAACCCGATCTGGGTGGGCCTGCTGTCCTGGTGGCTGCTCGGCGAGCCGCCGACGCGGCGCACCGCCTCGGGCATCGCGATGGCGATCCTCGGCAGCGCGCTGATCATCGCCTCCGACCTGTCGGCCGCACCGGGCACGGTGGGCCGGGACCCGATGTTCGGCAACGCGCTGGCGCTCGCGGGCGCGGTCGCGATCTCCGGCTACTTCCTCGTCGGCCGCGGTCTGAACCGGCGCCTGACCCTGCTCGCCTACGTCGCGATCGTCTACGGCGCGGCCGCGCTCGCGATGAACGCGATCGCGATCGCGGGCGGTCAGGGGCTGTGGACGATCCCCGCCGCGGCCTGGCTGCCGATCGCCGCGATGGCGCTCGGGCCCCAGCTCGCAGGCCACACGATCATCAACGCGTCGCTGCGCCACCTGTCGGCGACCTTCGTCGCGCTCGCGATCCTCGGCGAGCCGGTCGGCTCGGCGGTGCTCGCCTGGGCGTTCCTCGGCGAGACCTTCTCGACGCTGCAGCTCGCCGGCTTCGCGACGCTGCTGGCCGGCATCGTGGTCGCGGCCGGCGGCGAGCGGCGCGCGCCGCCCCCGGCGCCGACGGGCGCCTCGTCGCCGGCCGGTTCCTGAGCGCCGGGCGGCCGCCGCGCCGACCGACGCCGGCCTTCGTCCCGCCCGCGCCCCCGGCTACAATCGAAGGCTGCGCCGGGCCGCCGCCGAGTCCGGCAGTTCCGAGGAGACCGTCCGCCATGACCGACCGCCTGATCATCTTCGACACCACGCTGCGCGACGGCGAGCAGAGCCCGGGCGCGTCGATGACGCGCGAGGAGAAGCTGCGGATCGCGAAGCTGCTCGAGAAGCTGCGCGTCGACGTCATCGAGGCGGGGTTCGCCGCCTCGTCGAACGGCGACTTCGAGGCGGTGAAGGCGATCGCGACCTCGGTCCGCGAGTCGATCATCTGTTCGCTCGCCCGCACCAACGACCGCGACCTGTCGCGCGCCGCCGAGGCGCTCGCCCCGGCCGCGCGCAAGCGCATCCACACCTTCATCGCCACGTCGCCGCTTCACATGGAGAAGAAGCTGCGGATGACGCCCGAGCAGGTCCACGAGCAGGCGAAGCTCGCGGTCCGCTTCGCGCGCAGGTTCACCGACGACGTCGAGTTCTCGCCCGAGGACGGCTACCGCTCCGAGCCCGAATTCCTCTACCGCGTGCTGGAGACCGTGATCGCCGAGGGCGCGACGACGATCAACATCCCCGACACCGTCGGCTACGCGATCCCGGAGCTCTACGGCGCCTTCATCCGCGACCTGCGCGAGAAGATCCCGAACTCCGACAAGGCGGTCTGGTCGGTCCACTGCCACAACGACCTCGGCATGGCGGTGGCCAACTCGCTCGCCGGCGTCGTGCAGGGCGGCGCCCGCCAGGTCGAGTGCACGATCAACGGCCTGGGCGAGCGCGCCGGCAACACCTCGCTCGAGGAAGTGGTGATGGCGGTCAAGACCCGCCGCGACTTCTTCGGCCTCGAGGTCGGCATCGACACCTCGCAGATCGTCCCGATCTCCAAGCTGGTCTCCGGCATCACCGGCTTTCCGGTGCAGCCGAACAAGGCGGTGGTCGGCGCCAACGCGTTCGCGCACGCCTCGGGCATCCACCAGGACGGCGTGCTGAAGGCCCGCGACACCTACGAGATCATGCGGGCCGAGGACGTCGGCTGGGCGACCAACCGGATCGTGCTGGGCAAGCTCTCGGGCCGCAACGCGTTCAAGCAGCGGCTGCAGGAACTCGGCATCCAGCTCGAGTCGGAGACCGAGGTCAACGCCGCGTTCGTGCGCTTCAAGGACCTCGCCGACCGCAAGGCCGAGATCTACGACGAGGACATCCACGCGCTGGTGTCGGACGAGTCGGTGACCCAGGAGACCGAGCACTTCAGGCTGCTGTCGATGAAGCAGTCGTCCGAGATGGGCGAGCGGCCGCAGGCGAGCGTCGTGATCGCGGTCGGCGGCACCGAGATGAAGGCCGAGTCCGATGGCAACGGCCCGGTCGACGCGACGCTGAAGGCGATCGAGTCGAAGGTGGCGAGCGGCGCGGAGCTGATGCTCTATTCCGTGAACGCGATCACCACCGGCACCGAGTCGCAGGGCGAGGTGACCGTGCGGCTGTCGCGCGCCGGGCGGATCGTCAACGGCGTGGGGGCGGACCCGGACATCGTCGTCGCGTCCGCGAAGGCCTACCTGAACGCGCTGAACAAGCTGCACTCCGACGCGCCGCGGGTCAATCCGCAGTACGAGTCCGCGCCCTGAGGCGCCGCGGGCCGGCCGGCGCGCGCCGGTGTGCGGGATAATCGGGCGTCCGTCGCCGATCGGAGGACCCGAGTGATCGATCCCCTGCGCCGCCTGCGTGCGGCCACCACCGTGTTCGTGCTCTGCGCGTCCGGCCTCTTCGCCGGCGCGCCGGCGCTCGCCGCATCGTCCGGCCCCGACGAGGCCACCTTCGGCCCGGAGTGGTCGCCCGAGGACTGCGGCGTCTTCAAGCTGCCCGAGAACGACGCGAGCGTGCTGTGCGGCTACGTGTCGGTGCCGCTGCGCCACGGCGTCGCGGAGTCGCCGCGCATCCGACTCGCCACGGTCGTGATCCCGGCGCTCGACCGCGCGGCCCGCAAGCCCGACCCGCTGTTCCTCGCGCAGGGCGGCCCCGGCGGCTCGACGATCGGCGGCTTCGGTCGCGTGCTGCTCGAGGATCCGTCCAAGCGCCCGGTGCGCGACCGCGACCTGGTGCTCTGGGACCAGCGCGGCACCTACTTCTCGCAGCCGCGGCTGCTGTGCCACGAGATGCAGCGCCTGCCCTCGGGCGCGACCCCCGAGCAGGAGCGCGACGCGATGCGCCGCTGCGGCACGCGCCTCGCGGCCGAGGCCGGCGACCTGTCGGCGTTCAACACGCTGGAAAACGCGCGCGACGTCGACGCGGTGCGGGCGGCGCTCGGCTACGCGGCCTTCAACTTCTACGGCGTGTCCTATGGCACCGAGCTCGGCCAGTTCCTGATGCGCGAGCGCCCGGCGAGCCTGCGCGCGGTGGTGCTCGACGCGGTCGTGCCGCTCGGCTTCAACCTGGTGACCGACGTGCCCGCGGTCAAGCAGCGGGTCATGGAGCGGTACGCGCGGACCTGCGCCGAGTCCGCCGAGTGCGCCGCCGCGTACCCGAACCTCGGCGCCCGCTACCTCGCGCTGCTGGAACGGCTCGACCGCGAGCCGGTCGCGCTGCCCGTGCCGCGCACGCGCGACGGCACGCCGCCGCCCGAGCCCGAGCGGATGACCGGTCGCGACCTCGACGGCGCGCTCTACCAGTCGCTGTACGTGCGCGAGGCGGTGCCGCTGGTGCCGTACATCATCGACCGCGCGGACCAGGGCGACTACAGCTTCGTGCTGAACTTCGTGACGCTGATGCAGGCCTCGCGCAGCGACATGGCCGACGGCATGTACATGTCGGTGCTGTGCGCCGAGTACGGCGACACGCCGGCGACCGCGCTGCAGTTCCCCGGCGTCGTCGGGCGGCTCGCGCAGTCCGCCGCCGAGGAAGGCCGTCAGATCCTCGACATCTGCCGCGACTGGAAGATCCGCCTGCTCGACAAGGCGCTGCTCGCGCCGCTGAAGTCCGACATCCCGACGCTGCTGCTGTCGGGCAGCTTCGACCCGATCACGCCACCCGCGAACGCCGAGCGGGTCGCGAGCCACCTCGGACGGGCGTATGCGGTGACGTTCGCGCGCGGCACGCACGGGCAGGCGTTCACGCTGCCCTGCGCGAACCGGCTGATCGCGGCGTTCCTCGACGCGCCCGATCGCCGCCCGGACGCTGCCTGCGCGAACGAGGCGGCGCCGACGTTCCTCACTCCCGACCGGCTGCTGAGCCTGCCCGCGCGCTCGCACGGCGGCAGCGCCACCGTGCAGGACCACCTGCAGGCGCTCGCCGGTCCTGCTGCGGTGGTCGGTTTCGCGCTGCTGCTGTTCTTCAGCGCGGTGCCGGTCTACGCGGTCACCGAGATCTGGCGGGTGTTCCGCGGCCGCGGCTACCTGCTGCCCGAGGGGTGGGCCGGCCGGCTGGTCGCGGCGGCGCCCTGGATCCCGGTGCTCGCCGGCCTGACGCTGCTCGGCTTCCTCGCGGTCGCGGCCGGCGCCGTCGGCGGCGCCGTCCAGCGCAACCAGTTCCTGCTGCTGGTGGGGGCGTTGCCCGCCGGGGTCCGGTCGCTGACCTGGGGGCTGCTGCCCTACGCGTTCGCGCTGGTGCTGATGACGCTCGCGATGCTGCGCCTCTGGCGCCACCGGGCGCGCAGCCGGATGGGCCGCATCTACTACACCGCCCTGGTGATCGCCGGCTGGGCGGTGTGTTTCGCGCTGCTGCGCACCGGGCTGTTCGGCTGGTGACCGGCGCCCCGGGCGCGCCGGGGCACGGCGCCTGCCGGGCGGTTTGTCCGGCAGTGCCCGATCGGCTATACTCCGTGGGTTCTGCTCCCGGGTTTTCGGGGGCGGGGCGAACGTTCCAACCGCACGGCGGCGCATCCCGGCGCCAGCCGCAAGTCATCAAGGGAAATCATGTCCGTTGCCGAAATCGACAAGGCGAAGATCGTCGCCGACTACCAGCGTGCCCAGAACGACACGGGCTCGCCGGAAGTGCAGGTCGCGCTGCTCACCGCGCGCATCAACGAGCTGACCGGCCACTTCAAGACGCACGCGAAGGATCACCACTCGCGTCGCGGCCTGCTGAAGATGGTCAGCCGCCGCCGCAAGCTGCTCGACTACCTGAAGGGTCGCAACCCCGAGGGCTACAAGGCGCTGATCGAGCGTCTCGGCCTGCGCAAGTAATGACGAGCGTCCGGGCGGTACCGACCGAGATGAGGACCGATGGGGGGCCTGCGGCCCCGACGGTCCCGGTTGCCGCCCGGTTCCGAACGCCCGACGATGCCCGCTCGATGCGGGCATTTTCGTTTGTGGTGATCGAGGCGAACCGCGCCGCCGGACGACCGCGCGGGAACTGAAAGAGCGAAAGAAAGGAAAGCACGTGTTCGAGATCGCGAAGAAAACGATTCAGTGGGGCCAGCACACGCTGACGCTGGAGACCGGCGAGGTGGCTCGCCAGGCGAGCGGCGCCGTGATGGTCACGATGGACGACACCGTGGTGCTCGCCACCGTGGTCGGCCAGAAGAACGCCAAGCCGGGGCAGGACTTCTTCCCCCTTACGGTCGACTACGTCGAGAAGTTCTACGCCGCGGGCCGCATCCCGGGCGGCTTCTTCAAGCGCGAGGGTCGCCCGACGGAGAAGGAGATCCTGACCTGCCGCCTGATCGACCGGCCGCTGCGGCCGCTGTTCCCGGACGGCTTCTACAACGAAGTCCAGATCATCATCCACGTGCTGTCGAGCAATCCCGAGGTGGATTCCGACATCCCGGCGATGATCGGCGCGTCGGCCGCGCTCGCGATCTCCGGCATCCCGTTCAACGGCCCGATCGGCGCCTGCCGCGTCGGCTACATCGACGGGCAGTACGTGCTGAACCCGAACGCGTCGCAGCTGCCCGACAGCAAGCTCGACCTGGTCGTCGCCGGCACCGACGGCGCGGTGATGATGGTCGAGTCCGAGGCGAACCAGCTGCCCGAGGACGTGATGCTCGGCGCCGTGGTCTACGGCCACGACCAGATGCAGGCGGTGATCAAGGCGATCGACGAGCTGGTCGAGATCGCCGGCAAGCCCGAGTGGGACTGGCAGGCGCCGGCCCGCGACGAGTCGCTGTTCGCCCGCGTGACCGAGCTCGCCGAAGCCGACATGCGCGCGGCCTACGCGCTGCGCAACAAGCAGGAGCGCACGCAGAAGATCCGTGCGGTCGAGAGCGCCGCCGCCGCGAAGATCGCGGAAGAGCATGCGGCCGCCGGCAAGGGCGCGCCCGACTCGAACACGGTGGGCAACATCCTGTACGACCTGCAGTCGAAGATCGTGCGCAGCCGGATCCTGTCCGGCGAGCCGCGCATCGACGGCCGCGACACCCGCACCGTGCGCCCGATCAGCATCCGCACCGGCGTGCTGCCGCGCTCGCACGGCTCGGCGCTCTTCACCCGCGGCGAGACGCAGGCCCTCGTGGTCGCGACCCTCGGCACCGCGCGTGACGAGCAGATCATCGACGCGATCACCGGCGAGTACCGCGAGCGCTTCATGCTCCAGTACAACATGCCGCCGTTCGCCACCGGCGAGACCGGCCGCTTCGGCGCGCCGAAGCGCCGCGAGGTCGGCCACGGCCGTCTCGCCAAGCGCGCGCTCGCCGCGCTGATCCCGCCGGTCACCGAGTTCGCGTACTCGCTGCGCGTGGTGTCCGAGATCACCGAGTCGAACGGCTCCTCGTCGATGGCCTCGGTGTGCGGTGGCTGCCTCGCGCTGATGGACGCAGGCGTGCCGATCGACAAGCACATCGCCGGCATCGCGATGGGCCTGATCAAGGACGGCAACCGCTTCGCGGTGCTGACCGACATCCTCGGCGACGAGGACCACCTCGGCGACATGGACTTCAAGGTGGCCGGCACCGACGCCGGCATCACCGCCCTGCAGATGGACATCAAGATCCAGGGCATCACCAAGGAGATCATGCAGGTCGCGCTGGCGCAGGCCCGCGAGGCCCGCCTGCACATCCTCGAGAAGATGAAGGCCGCGATCGGCGGCGCGCGTGCGGAGCTCTCCGACTTCGCGCCGCGGATGTACACGATGAAGATCAACCCCGAGCGGATCCGCGACGTGATCGGCAAGGGCGGCGCCACCATCCGTGCGATCACGGAGGAGACCGGCACCACGATCGACATCAAGGACACCGGCGACATCACCATCGCGGCGATCGACGCCGAGGCGGCGGCCCGGGCGCGCAAGCGCATCGAGGACCTGACCGCCGAGGTCGAGATGGGCAAGGTCTACGAGGGCACGGTGCTCAAGCTGCTCGAGTTCGGCGCGATCGTCCAGATCCTGCCGGGCCGCGACGGCCTGCTGCACATCTCCCAGATCGCGAACGAGCGCGTCGAGAAGGTCGCCGACTACGTCAAGGAAGGCCAGGTCATCCGCGTCAAGGTCATCGAGGCCGACGACAAGGGCCGGCTGCGCCTGTCGATGAAGGCGGCCGCGCAGGAAGCCGCGCAGGCCTGATCGCCGAGGCGGGCGGCCTTCGGGCCGCTTCGCGACGACCCCCGACGGGCGCGAGCCCTTCGGGGGTTTTCTTCGTCCGCAGCCCGCCTCGCGGGCCGTGGCGGCGTGCCGTCAGGCCGGCAGCCAGCGCTCCCCGTCGCGACGCGCGCGCCCGTCCTCGACGAGCTTCTCGAGGTGCGCGAGCAGCGAGCGCTTTGCGACCGGGAAGAGGGCGGGCTTCACGTCGTCGTAGGCCGACGGCACGAGGTCGTCGAGCGTGCCGCCGCCCGAGCGCGCGAGCACGCCGGCGACCTTCGCCTCGCGCCCCAGCCGGTGCGCGATCAGCTTGCGCATCGCGCCGACCGCGGGCGCGAGCACATGACCGTGCGCCGGCAGGATGAAGTCGACCGGCTCGGCCGCGAGCCGCTCCAGGGAGTCCAGGTACCGCTTCATGTTGCCGTCGGGCGGGTCGACCACCGTCGTCGAGCCGTTCAGCACGTGGTCGCCCGAGAACAGCAGCCGGTCCTCCTCGAGCACCAGGCACAGGTGGTTCGCCGCGTGGCCCGGCGTGTGGACCACGCGCAGCGTCGAGTCGCCGACACGCAGCCGCTCGCCGTCGGCGAGCTCGCGATCGGGCACGAAGCTCGAGTGCGGGCGCGCGGTCGGGTGCGAGGCGAGGCCGAGGATCGGCACGTCGCGGCCGAGGGCCTCGCGCAGCATCGGCGCGCCGGGCGAGTGGTCGGGGTGCGAGTGCGTGCAGACGATCGCCTGCAGACCGTCGCGCACCGCCGCGGCGATGCGCTCGACGTGCGCGCGCTCGGGCGGGCCCGGGTCGATGACGATCCACGCGCCGGCCTCGCCGACGATGTAGGTGTTGGTGCCGGGGCCGGTCATCATCCCCGGGTTGGGTGCGGTCAGCCGGCGCACGTTGC
The DNA here is from genome assembly GCA_044371545.1 of Burkholderiaceae bacterium. Lineage (GTDB taxonomy): Bacteria > Pseudomonadota > Gammaproteobacteria > Burkholderiales > Burkholderiaceae_E > UBA4615. Next base: position 5,803 of record JBILTM010000076.1, on the reverse strand, counting down.
GGCGCAGCGCCACCACCTCGTCGGTGCGCCAGTCGAGCGCGTGCACGACCTGCCCGTCGGGCGCGACCATCTCGAGCTCGCCGAAGGCCATCTCGTCCTCGGTGAAGCGCGTGTCCTTGCCGGCCACCTTGCCGCCGCGCGGGCACGAGGTGAACACCGAAGCCTGCGTGAGGCACGCGTGCAGCACCGCCTCGACCGTGCCGAAGCGCTGCAGCTGGCGCAGCGTGCGGATCGTCGGGAAGATCATGCTGAACGTGCCCTGCTCGTGGCGCTCGAGGGCCGAGGTCGGGTTCACCCATACCGGCTCGAACTGCTCCGCGCCGTCGGCGATCGCTTCCTGGCCCGCGGGCATCGGTGCGACGAAGAAGCGCACGTCGAAGCGCTTGGGCAGGTCGCGGTCGGTGATCCAGTGCGACAGCCAGCCGGTGCGGTCGATCGCGAGCTCCAGGCCCGAGCGCTTCAGCTGGGCGTACAGGTCGCCGTCGTGCGAGCGGTCCATCGTCGCGATCGCGGCGGGGTCCACCGGCTCGTCGGTGCCTCGGCGGTAGGCGAGCAGCACGCCGAGCTCCTCGAAGGCCTCGCGCAGCGCGGCGGCCGCGTAGTGCCGGTGCGCGTCGTCCTGGTCGGGGCGGGCACGGGCGCAGTCGACCGCCGCATCCGACTTGTCCGCCTCGTCGAGCGCGCCGCCCGGGAACACGTAGGCGCCCGGGGCGAAGCTCGCCGTCGAGGAGCGACGCGTCATCAGCACCTGCAGGCCCTCGGCCGAGTCGCGCAGCAGCAGGATGGTGGCCGCGGGCCGCGGCACCACCGGCTCGCGCCAGTCGTGCAGCAGTTTCTCGCGTCGGAACGTGGTGGCGGCGACGGGTGCGTTCATGGGGCGGACCGTGGTGTGTCGTGCGTGGAAGGGGTCAGGCCTGCGCGGTCAGCGGCATGCCGAAGACCGGGCCGTCCGTCTCGGTCGTGAGCATCGCGGGGTCAGGCCGCGCCGGAGAGCGTGGCCGGCGGCTCGAAGCGCGGACCGAAGCGCATGGCCAGCTCGCGCGAGCGTGCGACGAATGCGGATTCGCCCAGGGTGCGCAGCAGCGCGCGGGCCTGCTCGGCATCGCCCGGGACCGCCGCACCGAACGCCGACGCGACCGGTCCCGCGGCCGTGCCCGGCGTCGCGGCGAGCGCGGCGAGCGTCGCAGCGTGCACCAGCCGGTCGCGGACCTCGGCGAGCTCGAGCTGCCGGCTGCGGCGCTCGAAGGTCCTCAGGCCCGACCACAGCTGCGGCGGCTCCGCCGCGTAGTCGTAGAAGCCGCCTCCGGCCGCGCGGCCCATCCGCTTGTAGCCGTGCGCCATCTTCTCCAGCACGTAGACCGCGGACTCCGGCATGCGGCGGGACTTCACCGAATGGGTGTGGCGGTGGGCGGGTTTCGCCGGGGCGGGGGCCGGAGCGTGCGCGTGGTCGTGTCCGTGCGCGTGGCCATGGTCATGACCGTGGTCGTGCGAATGGCCGTGGGCGTGATCGTGCGCATGTGCGTGGCCGTGAGCGTGACCGTGTCCATGGCCGTGGTCATGATCGTGCCCATGGTCATGAGCGTGGTCGTGCCCGTGCCCGTGATCGTGATCGTGATCGTGATCGTGACCGTGCTCCAGCGCATGCAACTCGTCGTGCAACGCGTGATCGACGACCTCGAGCGACATCGCGTCCAGGATCCGCAGCGGGCCCCAGCGAAGATCGGCCGCCTCGGCCGCGGCTTCGACCGTGGCGGCGGACACGCCGTCGCCGACCAGCGTCAGGGCCTCGATCAGCAGGGCCGACGCGACGGGGTGGGCGTACAGATCTGCGCCGACGCCGGCGGGATCGGGGCTGGAGCTCATCGGGACCTCTCGGATGCCGCGACCTGCGGCGAAACCGGGATCATATCGCCAGCCGCAGGCGGGCCCGGGCGCCGATTCCGGAGTGGGGCGGGGGACCCGCGACCGCGGTCGCGCAGAGTCAGCCCAGGTCGCGCTGCGTCGCCCGCCGGACCCGCGACAGCGGCGCCGGCCGCGTGCGGTCGTTCAGCAGCGCGATCACCTGCGGGTCGCGGACCAGCGCGCCGCCCGAGCTCGCCGCCGCCACGAGGTCCGGCGCGATCGGACGCACCAGACCGAAGCCCTGCCCGTAGTCGACCCCGAGGTCGTAGAGCGAGGCGATCGTGTCCGGCGTCTCCGCCCACTCCGCGATGCTGCGCATGCCCAGCTCGTGCGTGAGCTCGACGATCGTGCGCGTGATCGCGTAGTTCGCCGGGTTGCGGTTGATGTCCTTCACGAAGCTCCCGTCGATCTTGATGAAGTCCGCCGGGATCTCCTTCAGGTAGTTGAACGACGTGTAGCCCGCGCCGAAGTCGTCGAGCGCGAGCTTGCTGCCGTACATGCGAACCCGGTCGACGAAGCGACGCGTCGACCCGAGGTCGTGCAGCGCCACGCTCTCCGTGATCTCGAAGCACAGCTTCGGCATCGCGAGCGGATGGTCCGCGATCATCGCGAACGCATCGTCGACGAAGCGCGTGTCGTTGAGCGACGCGCCGCTGATGTTGATCGTCGCGAACGACAGCCGGTCCCGATGCTCCGGGTGTCCGTCGAGCCACTCCAGCGTGCTGCGCAGCACCCAGCGGTCGATCTGCGACATCAGGCCGTTGCGCTCGGCCGCGCCGATGAACTTGCCGGGTGGCACCACCTTGCCGTCGTCGCCACGCATGCGGATCAGCACCTCGTAGCTCAACGAGGACATCGCCGAGCGCAGCGCGACGATCGGCTGGAACTCGAGGAAGTACTTGTCGGTCGCGATCCGCTGCTGCAGGTCCGCGACGACGCGAAGCTCTTCCAGGTGCGTGCGCAGCTCGCTGTCCTGGTCGGTGAGCCGGACCACGCAGTTGCGGCCTCGCGCCTTCGCTTCCAGGCAAGCCCGATCCGCTGCCGCCACCGCGTCGATCGTCGACATCGTCGGCTCGATCGAGACCACGCCGACGCTGGCCGTCATGTTCAGGCCCTTGCCTTCGATCTCGAACGGCTCCGTGCCGATGGCCGCACGGATGCGCTCCGTCAGCCCCGCGACCGCGTAGTCGGGGCAGTCGACGAACAGCACCACGAAGGCGTCCGCGAGCCGCGCGACCAGGTCGCCACTTCGCGCCGCCGAATGCAGCCGGCGCCCGGCCTGCTGCAGCAGCGCATCGCCCGTGCCGTGGCCGTGCAGGTCGTTGATGAGCTTGAACCGGTCGAGGTCGACGTAGGCGATCGCGCAGCGCGTACCCCCCTTGACGAGCTCGGCGACCTGCATCAGTGACGCGTCGAGGCCTCGACGATTGAGCAACCCGGTGAGCGAGTCGTGATCGACGAGATGCTTCAGCTTGTCTTCCGCGAGCTTCCGGGTCGTGACGTCCTGGATCGAGCCCTCGATCGTGGACTCCTTGGCGGCGACCCGAACCAGGAACCAGTGGTCCTTGCCGTCGGGGCTCGTCAGCGAAAGCTCGATCTCCTTTCCCCCGCTCCGCGTGGCCGACCTGATGCGTTCGAAGCTGCCGTCGCCGAGCAGCGTGTCGATGTGGCCGGTTATCGCCGCGTCCTGGTTGCGCGAGGTGAACATCGCGGCGAATGCGGGGTTGGAGATCCGCACCGTCCCGGAGTCCGAAAGTCCGAACAACCCGACCGGCATCGAGTTGTAGTTCTCCTCGTACTTCTTCAGGTAGGTCAGGCTCTTCGCTTGGGCGGCGAGGCGACCGTCGCGCTCGGACCTTAGGCGGTCAGCGAGTGCGATGCCCATCATCAGGGCAGATACCACCGAGGCAGTCTGCGAGTTGATCCAGGCCGGGTAGCCCACCACACCGGACTGAGCGCCAATCTCGGAAGCCATCCCTACTACCATGGAAGCCCAGGACAGTGCGTACCATGCGACGATTCGGGTGCGCTGGGTATAGAGCAGGTAGCCAATCTGAAGTGTGAGTGCCCCTAGGCCAAACGCCGCGAACGTCCAAAATGCTCTCAGGTACGCCAAGTGCTCGAAGAACGGCGCCGCAACTATGAATACAAAGAAGCAGTGCTGAAACGCGAGAAAGTACCGTCGGACCAGCACGCTATCGCCACGTTTTGCGAGCAAGCTGCGATACAGTGAAACCGTGAAGTACGCGTACGCTGCGATCGTTGCCCTAAGCAGCGTAAGGTATAGCTCGTTGTCGAACTCTTGCTTGAGCCAGTATTTGTCCCATCCGCCATTCACTGCTGCGATTCTGAGGCTAAGGACTAGCCACGCACTAAACAGCAGGAATGTCGGCTCTCGATTGAGCAGCGCTACTATCGCGCTGAAGGCGGCAAGGATCAACAAGCCCCCGAAGAGAGCGCCTCCTTGACGTTCGAAGAGATCCGCGGACGCGGCGTATTGTCGAGCGGTCCAAACCGATGCCTTTGGCTGGCCGGGCATGTATGAGCGAACTTCGGCAATCACCGAGGTTACGCCGGACCCTTGCTGAATCGGGATGGCGAAACCGCCTTTACTGTCCCCACGATCCGCCGATAGGAGCGGCGCTATGGGTTGGTACTCCCGCTCGCCATCAGCGATCGGCCGTACAAGCCAGAATCTCGGCCGCTCGAACCGAAGTATGTGGAACTCCACGACCCGATCTTGTGCTTCTTCCGACGTAGGCAGAGTTACTCGCATCCACAGCGGCTTGTGCTGATCTAGAGCAGTTCCTCGCGACCCCTGTGACGGAGAGGAAGTGAGCGCTTGATCGATCAGCGCTGGTCCCGCGCTATGCGAACTGGCTTCGGTTACTTCGACTTGGAGTGACTTCGGAGCGAAGTCGGCCCTTATCGAAGCAATGAACGACCAACCGGTGACGAGCGCCAGCGCCAGGCACAGATATGCCAGCACCCTCCCAGCATTGAGAGGGAACTTGCTCGCGCTGGATTGGCGAGCATCGTCGGCGCTTATGAGCGACCCGGTCGCCATTAGTGGGGTTCGAGACTAGGATTCGGTTTCCGACCCTAGAGCAGTCCCCCGATTCGAACCGCTTCTTCCCGATGCTTGGGGCATTTCTGGCGCCAAGCGGAGCGCAACTGATCAATCGGTTGCGGGTATCCGACGAGGTGCGCTTGAAGCCAAGGAGGCCCTTTGCATGGCTCTTGGCTTGGCCGCGACTCAGGCGCAAGAGGCGCTGAACTACCCGGTAGATGCGGGCAATGCGCGCACCCGAAGGGCGGCGGTCGGCTATACCAACGGGATACCGAATGCGGCGTCGAGTTGAGCTGCATCGGGAAGGGAGGCGGCACGCGTTCTCGGCCTACTCCAGATCCCACTGACCGAACTGAACACTTCGATGTCTGGGGTGTAGTCGTTGATCATGAACGAATACAGCGGGTGTCCGTTCTGCTTCCATTCCCGCTCGCAGCTGATCGTCTCCAAAGCCATGATTCTCATGGGGATATTCTCAGACCAGCTGATGGGCACCAGCGTTTTGTCGTCGTAGACATCCTGAAAGCCAAGCCGTAAGTACTGTCTATCCATCGGCGGTCGCGCCGTTACGACAATCCAGTCGATTTGGCACGCTAGGCAATAGCGATGGAGCGCCTTGAACAAGGCGAGCTTGACCAGAGCTGCTTCGGCGCTTGCTCGAATGCCGAGGCGAGTCACGAACGCAACCGTGCGAGCGGAGTATGAAGACCTTTCCGGAAGCAGCCCTTCAATGTTGAGAGGGCCACGCGCATTGGTTTCGATGCGTAGTGTTCCGAGTGCATCGCCGGTGGCCTTGGACTCAGCGAGCAGTACTAGCGCGAATGGCGACCT
>JBILTM010000075.1:0-20530 GCA_044371545.1 Burkholderiaceae bacterium | reverse complement strand
CGGCATCGGGTTCATGTTCGCGCCGAACCACCACCCGGCGATGAAGAACGTCGCGCCGGTGCGCCGCGAACTCGGCGTGCGCACCATCTTCAACATCCTCGGCCCGCTGACCAATCCGGCGTCGGCGCCGAACACGCTGATGGGCGTGTTCCACCCGGACCTGGTCGGCATCCAGGTGCGCGTGATGAAGCAGCTCGGCGCCGACCACGTGCTCGTCGTCTACGGCAAGGACGGCATGGACGAGGTGTCGCTCGGCGCCGCGACGATGGTCGGCGAGCTGAAGAACGGCGAGATCCGCGAGTACGAGATCCACCCCGAGGACTTCGGCCTGTCGATGGTGTCGAACCGCGGCCTGAAGGTCGCCGACGCGGCCGAGTCCAAGGCGATGCTGCTCGAGGCGCTCGACGACGTGCCCGGCACGCCCCGCGAGATCGTCACGCTGAACGCGGGCGCCGCGCTGTACGCCGCGAACCTCGTGCCGTCGATCCCCGCCGGCATCGAGAAGGCCCGCGAGACGATCGCCTCGGGCGCGGCCCGCGCGAAGCTCGAGCAGTTCGTCGCGCAGACGAAGCGCTACGCGCCGCCGCAGGCATGAACGCGCCGCAGCGGTCCGATGTCCTCGCGAGGATCCTCGCGGTCAAGGACGAGGAGGTCGCCGCGGCCCGCGCGCGCGTGCCGCTCGAGGCGCTCCGCCGCGAGGCCGAGGCCGCCGCCGGCGCCGACCCGGCGCTTCGCACGCGCGGCTTCGAGGCCGCGCTGCGCGCCCGGATCGCCGACGGCCGCGCCGCCGTGATCGCAGAGGTCAAGAAGGCGAGCCCGAGCAAGGGCGTGCTGCGCGAGGACTTCGACCCCGCCGCGATCGCCGCGAGCTACGCGCGCGGCGGCGCCGCGTGCCTGTCGGTGCTGACCGACGTGCGCTTCTTCCAGGGCGCGCCGGAGTACCTGCGCGCGGCGCGCGCGGCCTGCGCGCTGCCTGCCCTGCGCAAGGACTTCCTCGTCGATCCGTACCAGGTCTACGAGGCGCGCTGCTGGGGCGCCGACTGCGTGCTGCTGATTGTCGCCGCGCTCGACGACGCGCGCCTCGCCGAACTCGAGGCCTGCGCGCTCGGGCTGGGCATGGACGTGCTGGTCGAGGTCCACGACGCGGACGAGCTCGATCGCGCGCTGCGGCTGCGCACGCCGCTGGTCGGGATCAACAACCGCGACCTGCGCACCTTCGACGTGAGCCTCGAGACCACGCTGTCGCAGCTGCACCGCATCCCGGCCGACCGGCTCGTCGTCACCGAGAGCGGGATCCTCACGCGCGACGACGTGCGCACGATGCGCGAGGCCGGCGTCGGTGCGTTCCTCGTCGGCGAGGCGTTCATGCGGGCGACGGACCCGGGCACCGCGCTCGCGGCGATGTTCGGCTGAGCGGGCGGACAGCCGGCGACTCAGCCTCGCGCGGGCACGAGCCCGCGCATCAGCGTGTCGACGACGCGCTGCTGCTGGTCCTGCGAGATCCCCATCCACAGGGGCAGGCGCAGCAGCCGGCCCGACACGGAATCCGTGACCGGCAGCCTTCCGGCCGCACGCCCGAAGCGGGTGCCGGCATCGGACGAATGCAGCGGGACATAGTGGAACACTGCCCAGATGCCGGCGGCTCGCATGCGCTCGATCGCGGCATCGCGTTCGGCGGCGCCGGGCAGCAGCACGTAGTACAGGTGCGCGTTGTGCTCGCAGTGCTCGGGGACCACGGGGCGCCTGAGCCGACCGTCACGCTCGAACGGCTCGAGCAGCGCGTGGTAGTGACGCCATGCCGCCATCCGCGCGTCGGTGATCCGCTGCGCCTCCTCGGTCTGCGCGAACAGGAACGCGGCGGTCAGCTCGCCGGGCAGGAACGAGGATCCCAGGTCGCGCCAGGTGTACTTGTCAACCAGGCCGCGATAGAAGCGGCTGCGATCCGTGCCCTTCTCGCGGATCACTTCGGCACGCTCGACGAGCGCGGGATCGTTCACGAGCAGCGCGCCGCCTTCGCCCGAGATGATGTTCTTGGTCTCGTGGAAGCTGAACGTCCCCAGGTGCCCGATGCCACCCAGCGCCCGGCCGCGATAGCGCGCCATCACGCCCTGCGCGGCGTCCTCGACGACCGACAGGCCGTGGCGCGACGCGAGCGAGAGGATCGTGTCCATCTCGCAGGCGACCCCGGCGTAGTGGACCGGCACGATCGCGCGGGTCCTCGGCCCGATCGCATCCGTGAGCAGCCGTTCGTCCAGGTTCAGCGTGTCCTCGCGGATGTCGACGAACACCGGCACCGCGCCCCTCAGCACGAACGCGTTTGCGGTCGACACGAAGGTATAGGACGGCATCAGCACCTCGTCGCCCGGCTCGAGATCCAGCAGCAGTGCGGACATCTCGAGCGCAGCCGTGCAGGAATGGGTGAGCAGCGCGCGGCGGGCGCCGGTCAGCGCCTCCAGCCACGCGTGGCAGCGCCGGGTGAACGGTCCGTCTCCGGCGAGCCGTCCGCCGAAGTGCGCCTCGGCGATGTAGTACAGCTCCTTGCCGGTCATGTACGGCCAGTTGAAGGGAATCGCGTTCGGATCGTTCGACACTGCAGCGTCCGTCATCGAGTTGCAGGAGCGTCGTCGCGGACAGCGACCACGAGGCGCGATCCGCCGACCGGCAGCGAGCAGCCCAGCCGGATCGCGCCGATCTCGAGGCGCAGCATACCCTCGAGCGCACGATTGATCGCCGTCGGGATCCTGAACTCGGCCATCGGGTCGTAGGCCGAGCCTGTCGCGGGGCGCAGTCGCGAGGCCGCCATCAGCGGCAGCAGCAGCGTGACGAACGAGCTCGAGCGAAGCACCCGGAAACCGGCCGCCTCGAGCTTGCGCTCGAGCTCGCCGCGTCGATAGCGGCGCACGTGGCACGCGTAGCGATCGGATTCGCTCCAGAGCCAGGGGTGCTGCGGCACCGTGAGGACCACGCCGCCCCCCGGGCGCAGCGATTCGCGGATGCCTCGCAGCACGCGCTCGTCCTCGTCGATGTGCTCGAGCACGTCGTAGGCGCCGACCAGGTCGAACTCCTCGACCCATGGGGGCGAACGGGCGTCGAGTTGGAGCAGCCTCGCGGTCGGCACCCGCGCTGCGGCGAACGCGAGCCCGGCGGACAGCAGCTCCGATGCGGTGAGCCGCATCGCCGGGAAGCGCTGTGCGATCCCGGCCAGCGCATAGCCGGTGCCGCAGCCGAGCTCGAGATAGTCGCGCGCCCGGGGGAAGTGCGCGCCGATCGCCCATCCGATCAGCACGTTGCGCGCGCGGAACCAGAAATGGCCGCCTTCCAGTGTCGCCAGTCGCTCGAAGTACTCCGGCCTGAAGCCCTCGCCGTTCCCGGCGAGCTCGGGCGCCCATGCGGGAAAGCCGCCGATCGACGCCGGCGCGAATCCGCACCCGGGGCAGCCCGGCTCGCGGTCCGGGTGCTCGAGACGACATCGCGGGCAGCGGATCATCGCGCCGCCGGGCCCTCGGGGGCGAAGACGTACCGGCCGAGCACCACGTAGAGCACGGCCGCGACCGCCAGGATCGCCGCCGCCTGGACCGCCTGATGGGGCAGCCCGGCCCGATCGTGCAGGCCCCACAGCAGCGCGAGGTTGAGCGCATAGCCGAGGCCGTGGGCGAGCAGGTAGCGCGGCAGCGAGCGCCGCACGGCTGCGCCGCCGCCGAAGGTCCAGCCGCGGTGTCCGAGATAGCCGACCGTCGCGCCGACGACGTAGAGCGCGCTCATCGTGGTCTTCGGTTCGCCGCCGAGCCCGGTGAGCGCGAGGTAGGCGAGGTAGCCCGCGAGGTTGCTCGCCACGCCGACGAGTCCGTAGCGCATCAGGCGCACCGGTTCAATCCCCGAGCACGGCGATGCCGAAGCCGGTGCGCCCGTAGCCGTTGCCGCAATAGAGCAGGTAACGGCGTCCCGCGTGGTCGAACACGGTCGGATAGGCGATCTCGTCGCCATCCCAGTCTCCCGGCGAGACGTCGATGCCGGCGCGATCGTCGCCTCGGATCCAGCTCTCCCCGTCCGCCGACTCCGAGTAGCCGATTCGGTACCGCGCGCCGCGGAACGAGTACCACATCCGCCACGCATCGGGATCCCGGACCACGCAAGGGCGAGAGAATGCACGCGCACCGCCAGGCGGGGACGGGACGACCACGCGCCCGTCGCGACGCCAGCGGACACCGTCGTCCGAACGCGCCGACTTGAGCATGTGCTCCAGGTCACCGTGCTCGCGCCGCCATGTCAGGTTCGAGCCGTACCACATCCTGTAGCCCTCGGCGTCGCGCAGTACCCATGGATACGACAGCGTGAACGGATCCTCGGCCGAGCGGTCCATGATCGGCGCCGGAGCGTGCCTGCGGAAGTCCAGGCCGTCCTCGCTGTGCGCCAGCCCGATCGCATTGCGCCACGGCACGGTCACGCCGAGGTTCCAGCCCATGTACCACAACGTCCATCGGCCGTTCTCGACGTGCACGCTGCCGATCGAGCAGCCGCTGTCGTCGAAGGTCCCGAGTTCGCCGGGCGCCAGCGCGGGGCGATCGCAGACCCGCAGCACGCGGGTCGGGTCGCGCAGGTCGACCTCGAGCCAGGCGATGCTCGAGCGGTTGGCGGCGTCGCGCGTCGAGAAGAAGATCCGGTGCAGGTCGCCTTCGACGGGCACGGCGACCGGATTCGCCGCATGGGACACCATCCACGGGGCAACGCCCTCCGGGCAGTAGACCCGTCCCAGCCTGCGCCAGTGCATCCCCGCGCTCATATCCGGCGCAGCCGGTGGCTCGGGACACGCGAGCGTTCGCTCGCCTGGGCCGCGTACACGCCGCCGGGCTCGGCGTCCTCGGTCAGCAGCACGCCCGCCCCGAGCACGCAGCGGTCCCCGACCCGGACATGATCCCGGATCGTCGCGTTGACGCCGACGAAGCATTGCTCGCCGATCACGACGCCGCCGGAGATCACCACGTGCGACGCGACGAAGCAATGGTCCCCGATGCGGCTGTGGTGGCCGACGTGGTTGCCGCTCCACAGCGTCACGTTCTCGCCGACGGTGGCGAAGGGCTGGATCGTGTTGTCTTCCAGGATGAAGCAGTTCTCGCCGTGCACGAACCCGGGGAACGTCGTGGCGCGGCTGCTCACGTACGAGGCGAGCCGGTAGCCCTTCGCACGGGCGGCGGCGACCCGGTCGCGGCGCAGCGCGTTGAGCTGCGCGTAGCTGATGGCGACGAACATGTCGTGCCCGTCCGCGGGAAACGCCCGTTCGATCTCGTCGAAGGCGATCAGCGGCCGTCCGAACGCCGATCCGGCCGTGGCGTACTCGCGGTCCACCGTGAACGCGACGACCTCCAGGTCGGAGTCGTGGGTGAAGTAGAAGGCCGCGAGCTCGGCGATGTCGCCGGCCCCGAAGATCACCAGCTTGCGTCTCACGCGTGCGTCTCCTTCCTGACCAGGATCGTGAACTCGTACAGGCCGTAGTCGTGCAGCAGCGCCACGTTCCGGGCGTATCGGCGCTTGCACAGGTCGAACAGCTCGCACGGATCGGCATAGTGCAGGTCGTCGCGCATGCGCTGCGGATCGGAGTAGGCGGTGAGGCAGTTGAAGGCGAAGCCGGCCCGCGAGCAGCGGTCCAGCAGGTCGATGCCGTCGCGGACGTATTCGGCCCACGCATCGGCGGGCACGTCGAGCCTGACGTTGAAGATCCCGCTCGCGACGGCGTAGTCGGCGACGCGGTCCGGCATGCTGCCGGTCTCGAACCGGGCGAGTGCCCGCGTGCCGTGCAGGCGGCGGGCCGCCTCGACCATCGTGGCCGAGACGTCCATGCCGAGGTAGTCGGCGCTCAGGCCCGCCGCGTCGAGGAACTCGACGAGGCCGCCGTAGCCGCAACCCACGTCGTTGACCGTGAACGGTCGATCCGCGGGCAGCAGCCCTGCCAGCTGCACGAATCGCGTGCGCTGCGACGCCTCGCTCGGCCAGTCGACGCCGCGTGCGGTCGCGCCGTGCTCGCGCAGCTTGCCGTCGTAGTAGCGGCGGACCCGTTCGAGCAGTTCGCCGCGCCCGTGCGCGTCAATGGCGTTCATCGGTCCCTCCGTGGATCGCCCGGATCACCGTGTACGGTCGATCCTTGGTTTCGGTGAACACCTTCGCGACGTAGATGCCGATCAGCCCGAGGAACGACGCGTTGAGCCCGCCCATGAACCACACCGACACGATCAGCGAGGTCCAGCCGTCCAGCGCGCGGGCGTGGAACAGCTTCTGGTACACCAGCCAGCCGATGAACGCCGCCGCGACCGCCGAGATCGCGAGGCCGAAGTAGAAGATGTAGTGAAGCGGCCGGCTCGAGAACGAGGTGACCGCATTGACGAGCACCTCGACGCGGCGCCGGACCGTGTAGGTCGTCGAGCCCTTGTCCAGCTTGCGCAGCGCGAGCGGCTTCTGCTCGAACCCCGTCAGCGCCCACAGGCCCGCGAGGAACACCTCACGGTCGCGATGCAGGATCAGCGCGTCGACGTAGCGTCGACTCATCAGGCGCGCGGTGACGACGTCGCGGGGGATCCGTACGCGGGTCAGCCGGTCGAACACCGCGTAGAACAACCGACCCGCGATCCGCTCGACCGGCCCGCCCTTGCGCGACTCCTGGACGCCGTAGGCGACGTCGCAGTCGCCCGCGTCGAGCATCGCCCAGAACCGCTCGAGCGCCTCGGGCGGTTCCTCGAGATCGCTGTCGAGCAGGAACACGCGCTCGCCTCGCGCCTGCGCGAGCCCGGTCATCATCGCCTTGTGGTGGCCGAAGTTTCGCGACAGGTCGACGACGACCACCCGCGGGTCGGCGCGGCGCAGTTCGAGCGCGACCTGCAACGACTCGTCGGGCGAGCCGTCGTTGACCAGCACGATCTCGAAGTCGTCGCACTGCATCTCGGCGGCGGCGACACACCGGCGGTGGAACTCGCGCAGGTAAGGCGCCGACCGGTACATCGTGCTGACGATCGAGAGCTTCATGCGCGACCTCGGGAAGGGGGCTTCATGTAGCGGCGGGCGTCGGGTCCGCAGTTGAACAGCAGATCGAGGATGCTGACGCCGTGCACGAAAGGCGGATGCAGCTGCGCATACTCGGGGTACCCGCCGTAGTCCATCCATTCGAGCACGATGCCCGCAGCCTCGAAGCACGACGCGTCGATGTAATCCCGCGCGGCCGGGCCGCTCAGGTAATGCGTCGCGCCGGCCGCGGCGCAGAGCGACACGAGCCGCTCGGTGCGGCCGGGGAAGCTCCCGTAGTCGGTCGACCGGGTCAGCCGCGTGCCGATGTCGAGCAGGCCGCACAGCCTGGCGATGATTCCCTGGTTGACCTCGCTCAGCATCGGGGCGTCGGCGGCTTCGTAGATGTCGCCGATCGTTGCCTCGAGCGGCGCGAAGAAGGCCGCCTTTCGGTAGTTCTGCACCAGCGCCGACCAGTGCGAGCGTCGCCAGTCCGGATCCGAGATCAGCGTCTCGTCGATCCGCTGGTGATAACGACCGCTGACCTCGACGGGGATGGTGAGCCAACGGGGGCCGGCCGGTGTCTTGATCAGGTTCCGGTTGCGCCAGTCGCGCCGCGTGTACTGCATGTCGTCGAAGAACACGAACTCGTCGACGCCCGCGATGAGGTCGAAGTACCCCTTCCAGGGTACGTAGTTGGACTGGACGATGGCGACGCGCTTCATCGGAGGTCTCCGCCGGCACGGTACACCGCCACGCTGTCGTTCCGGAAGGCCGCGTCCCCGGAGGCCCAGGCGCACGCGCCCGGCGGGCGCGCGACGACCCAACCGATGCCGCGCTCGCGAGCGAGCGCCTCGCCGCCGCGTTCGGCGATCCGTTCGAGGTCCGCGAGACGCCCCCGGATCAGCGCTCGTCGCGCTTCGGGCGCGGTGGCGAGCTGCACTCCGGCCCTTCCGACCCAGGCCGGCGCGCCGGTCAGCGCGACGAGCATGGCGGCGCTGTCGTTGAGCATCGCGTCGGGTTCGCCCGGCACCGCGGCGATGCGCTCTCCCCGGCCGCCGTGGGCCCGGATGTATGCGGCCGCGCCGGCCGATCCGGCGTCCAGCGCGAGCGGGTAGTACGGCCGCAGCCCTTGCGGCGCGGGCATGGCGGGGTCCACGTTGACCCGGAGCAGCGCCGATGTCGCGAGCGCCATCGCAACGAGCGAGAGCGCGAGGCGGGCCCGGGCCGGAGGACCCGACCGGGGCGCGAGGCGCACGAGACCGGCGGCGATCGCCGCGACGAAGGCCAGGTACAGCAGCGGCAGGCCGCGCTGCTGGTACTCGCTGACGTCACCGTGCCGGGCCATCGGGGCGAAGAGCGTCAGCAACAGCGCGGCGGTCGCGAGCGCCCACGGCACCGCGTCCAGCCTCACCGGGCCCGCAGTCGCGCGCCTCACCACGCCGAGGCTGGCCAGCCCGGGGAGCAGCAGGCCGAGCGTGGCCGGCAGGACGGCCAGCGCCGCACCGACCATCAGCAGCGGCTGGGGCAGCGTGGCGGCCGCAGCCGCGTACACGCCGTCGTATCCGGTCGGTGCCATCTGCCCGTGGACGGCGGGCAGGTACTCGTCGACCGCGGAGAACGCGAGCCATTCCGCGCGGAGCGACGGCACCGCGAGGACGCACAGCAGCGCCGTGCCGACGCAGGCGGCGGCCGCGCCACGCACGCGCGGACGATCGCGCACGCTGCCCGCCGCGACCAGCAGCGCAAGTGCCGGAACCCACAGCAGGAACACGTGGGCGCGGAAGAAGAGCGCGCTCGCTGCGAGCCCGCACGCGAGCACGAGAGCCCGGCGATCGCCACTCGACAGGCCGTCGAGAGCGAGGCATGCCGACAGCAGGCACGCACCCACCGCCCAGCCGGTGCCCGGGGCCGTGAACAGCAGCCAATGCATGCCGAAGAAGCCGTTGCGCAGCCCGTACTCGGCGGCATCGGGAAGCAGCAACGCGCAGGCCGCCGCCAGCCATCCTGCCGACGTCCGCCCGCCTGCGAGCCGATCCGCGAACAGCGCGGTGCCGACGATCGCGACGACCAGACCGACCGGCAGCAGCGTCGCGATGGCGGTGTGCAGCGGCGGCAGGTCGAGCAATTGGGCGATCGCGGCGGGCAGCGCGTAGGGAGCCCGGTGATAGAAGATCGGTGGCTCGCCGGCCAGCAGCATCGCGCCAGCGCCGATGCCCTCGGGATTCGAGTACTGCGCGATCTCGACGGCATGGAGCACGAAGTCCGACCAGACCGCGAGCGTGCCGTCCACGCCCGGGTCCGGGAACGGTGCGAGCTGCCGGCGGGCCCAGGTCAGCGTCGCGACGACGATCGCGGTGACGCGCAACGCGTCTCGCCATTGCGCCGGGTTCGCCTCCGGAACGCGTCGCCGCGTCGCCAGCGCGACCGCGATCGTGGCCAGGGTGAACACGGCGAAACCGACCGCCGCGGATGTCCGCCCGACGTGGCAGACCGCCGCGACGCACAGCGAGGCGAGGACCAGCCCGAAGACGAGGTGCCATCCGACGCGCGATGCGGCGCCGGTCCGCGGCGCGAGCAGCGTCGTCGCACGCTCGCCGGCCAGCGCGACGATCGCGGCGGCCACGACCACGCCCAGGAAGTCGGCCGGACCGGGGCGCGCCCCGGTCATCACGAGCGGCGCTGCGAGCAGGAGAACCAGGGGAGGCGTGACGGGAAGACTCGGAGGCATCCGGGGGCTCGAAGCGTGGCGTGGCCACCCCAACCGACGTGTGTCGTGCGTCGCCTGCGCGGTCGCACATTCTAACCGTGGCCGACACGTGACAGCCGCGTCGCGCTTTCGGCACGTGACCGCGGCGCGGCGCGTGGCGGACGCGGGCGATGCGCCCTACACTGTGCCGCGCCGAGCCCCCAACCCGATGTTCCCGACCCTCTCCTTCGATCGCCAGAGCTTCGATCCGTCGACGCTCGAGCCGATGGTGCTGCGCGCCGCCGGCGGCCTGCAGCGGCTCGGCGTGGAGGAGGGCGACACGATCGCGCTGATGTCGCGCAACCAGCCCGCGCTGCTGGTCGCGATGCTCGCGGCGCGCACGCTCGGTGCGTACTTCTGCGCGATCAACTGGCACTTCAAGGCCGAGGAAGCGGGCTACATCCTCGGCGACAGCGGCGCGAAGGCGCTCGTCGCCGACCGCGACCTGTACGCGCGGATCGCCCCCGGCGTGCCTGCCTCGATCGACCGCGCCGCGCGCCTCGCGATCCTGCCCGAGCCCTCGGTCGTCGACGCCTACCGCCTCGACGACGCCGCGCTCGAGCTGCCACCGGACTGCGTCGCGTGGGAGGAGTGGCTGCCCGCGCAGCCGCGCTACGTCGGCCCGCCGCGCGCCTCGCGCGGGTTCGTGCCCTATACCTCCGGGACGACCGGCCGGCCGATGGGCGTGCGCCGCGTGCCGCCCCCGCCGGCCGACGCCGCGCGGCTCGCGGCGGCGAACGCCGCGCTGCTCGAGGCGGTGTTCGGCATCCGGCCCGACGCGCGCTGCCTGATCGCCGCACCCCTCTACCACTCGGCGCCGTCGTCCTATGCGCTGTTCGCCGCGGCGCGTGGCGCGTGGCTGCGGCTCGAGCCGCGCTTCGACGCCGAGGGCCTGCTCGCGGCGATCGAGCGCCACCGCGTCACGCACCTGTACCTCGTGCCGACGATGATGCACCGGCTGCTGCGGCTGCCCGAGGCGGTCCGCGCGGCGCACGACCTGTCGTCGCTGCGCTTCGTGCTGACCACCGGCGCGCCGTGCCCGCCGCAGACCAAGCGCGCGATGATCGACTGGCTCGGCCCGGTCGTGCACGAGGCCTACGCGGCGAGCGAGCTCGGCTGGGTCACCTCGATCGGCCCGCAGGACGCGCTCGCCCATCCCGGCTCGGTCGGCCGCCCGTTGCTCGGCGCCTCGCTGCGGATCGTCGGCGACGATGGCCGCGAGTGCCCGCCGGGCACGCCCGGGCGCATCTACGCCCGCCAGCCCGCGTACCCCGACTTCGCCTACATCAACCTGCCCGAGGCGCGCGCCCAGGTCGAGCGCGACGGCCTGGTGTCGGTCGGCGACGTCGGCTTCGTCGACGCGGACGGATGGCTGCACCTGTGCGACCGCGCGGCCGACATGGTGCTGTCGGGCGGCGTCAACATCTATCCGGCCGAGATCGAGGCCGCGCTCGCGTCGCTGCCCGGCGTCGCCGACAGCGCGGTCTTCGGCATCCCCGACGACGAGTACGGCGAGTCGCTGATCGCGGTCGTCGAGCGCCAGCCCGGCGCCGCCGTCGACGCGGAGGCGGTGCGTCGCCACCTGTCCGAGCGCCTCGCCGACTACAAGGTGCCGCGCCGCGTCGAGTTCGCCGAGCACCTGCCGCGCGAGGAGACCGGCAAGATCTTCAAGCGGCGGCTGCGCGAGCCCTACTGGGCGGGGCGCGAGCGGCGGATCTGAGGGCGGCCGACGCCGCGGGGCCGCGGCTCGTGCCGTCGCGCCGCGCGGCGATGTCCGGCGGTCAGCGTCGCGTCGCGACCCGCTCGCCGAGCCAGCCGCGCCGCAGCGCGTTCTCGGCGGTGCCCGCCCGCAGTGTCGCCTCGCTGCGCGGCGGCGCGTCGAGCGTCGCCTCGACGCGCAGCAGCTCGTCGCGCCGGAACGCGTGCACCTCGACGGTGTCGCCTGCTCGGCGGCGCGACAGCAGCGCCTTCAGCGACTTCTCGTCGACGCGCAGGCCGTCCACCGCGACCAGCAGGTCACCGGCCGACAGGCCCGCGCGCTGCGCGGCGCCGCCGCTGTAGGCCGTCGCGATCGCGAGCTCGCTGCCCTTGGTCGTCGTGCGTACGCCGAGCGAGGGCGCCGCGTCGGCGGGCGCGAAGGCGAGCGTGATGCCCAGCGGCGCGAACAGCCGCGCGAGCGGCAACTCGTCGGTGCCGTCCACCCACCGCGCGAGCTGCGCACCGAGCGCCACGCCGGTCGCTTCGCGCAGCAGCGTCGGGAAGCCGTCCTCGGGCAGGCCCGACTGCGACGCGCCGGGGCCGCCGCCGGGCGCGTAGAAGTCGCGCCCGTGGCGTTGCCACATCAGTCGCATCGCGTCGTCGAGCGAGCTGCGGCCCTTCGTGCGGGTCCGCACGGCGAGGTCGATCGCCAGCGCCACCAGCGCGCCCTTCGCGTAGTAGCTGACGATCGCGTTCGGCGAGTTCTCGTCCTGCCGGTAGTACTTGATCCACGCGTCGAAGCTCGAGTCGGCGACGCTCTGCACCATGCGGCCCGGGGCGCGCTGCACCATCGAGATCGTCCGCGCGAGTGCCTTCAGGTAGTCCGCGCGCGAGATCGTGCCGGCTCGCACCAGCATCAGGTCGTCGTAGTACGAGGTGAAGCCCTCGAAGATCCACAGCAGCCGCGTGTAGGCCTCGCGGTCGAAGTCGTGGGGCACGAACGCCGCCGGCTTGATCCGCTTGACGTGCCACGCGTGGAAGTACTCGTGGCTCGCGAGGCCGAGGAAGGTGCGGTAGCCGTCGCCGGCCGCGGCCATGCGGCGCCAGGGCAGGTCGTTGCGGCCGCAGAGCAGCGCCGTGCTGTCGCGGTGCTCGAGGCCGCCGTAGCCGTCGCCGACCGCGGTGGTCAGGAACAGGTAACGGTCGAACGGCGCACGCTTCGTGCGCGGCTCGAACAGCGCCGACTGTGCGGCGCAGACCGGCGCGAGGTCGCGCACGAGCCGATCGAGGTCGACGTCGGTGCGGCCGGTGACCGCGATCTCGTGCTCGGCACCGCCCGCCTCGAAGCGCGCGAGCTCGAAGGTGCCCATCTCGATCGGGTGGTCCGCGAGCGCGTCGTAGTCGGCGGCGCGGTAGCGGCCGAAGCCGCCGCGCTTCGCGCCGGCCTCGGGCAGCGTCGTCGCGACCCTCCAGCCGCGCGCGACCGATGCGGGCGGCGGCTCGAGATCGACCGTGCAGGGTCGCGACTCCTGGCCGATCGCACGCAGGCAGACGCTGGTGGCGTTCAGGAAGCCGTGCGTCGCGTCGAGGTGGGCGGCGCGCACCGACAGGTCCCACGCGTAGACGGTGTACTCGACGACGATCGGCCCGCTCGCGGGCGCGACGCGCCAGGTGTGCTTGTCGAGCTTGTCGACGCGCAGCGGACCGCGCGCGTCCCGGGCCGCGAGCGCGACCACGTGCCGTGCGAACTCGCGGATCATGTAGCTGCCCGGGATCCACGCGGGCAGCGCGAGGCGCTGCCCGTCGGGCGCGGGCGCCGCGATCGTCATCGCGACGGTGAACAGGTGCGCGTGCGGGTCCGAGGGCGTGATCCGGTAGACGACCGGATCGGTGCCGCGCGCGATGCGGCGGGTGGGGGCGGGGCTCACGATGGCGGCAGGTCGCGGGGCGTGTCGACGTCGCGCAGTATGCCTGCGTCGTCGACCTGCACCAGCCGCAGCGGGAACGCGTCGAGCAGCGCGCGCGCGCCGCGATCCCCCGACAGTCGCGCGAGCGCCGGCAGGTGCGCCGCGCCGAACGCGACCGGATGACCGCGGCGGCCGTCGGGCAGCTCGGGCACGACGATGCGCACCGCGCGCGCGTCCTCGCCGCCCTCTCGCGCCGCCTCGGCGATCGCGCGCGCGGTCTCGGGTGCGAGCCACGGCATGTCGGCGGGCATCACCAGCACTGCGTTCGCCGCGTCGTCGATCGCGGCGCGCGCGGCGGCGGCGAGGCTGTGCCCCATGCCGAGGTCGGCGTCCGGGCATTCGACGATCCGCGCGCCCGCGAGCGCGTCGCGCAATGCCGGCGATCCGTCGGGGCGCACCACCGCGATCACCGCGTCGCAGCCGGCCCGAAGCGCGTCGAGCGCACGCCGGGCGACGGGCGCGCCGTCGACCCGCGCGAGCAGCTTGTCGTCGGGCAGCGCGTCGTCGGGCGGCCCGCCTGCACCGCCGTCGCCCACGCTCGTCGGGGAAGGCCCGCCGCGCAGGTCCGCGGCGCCGTGTGTCCCGGCCGGGCGCCCGGCCCGGTCCGCCCGCGCGGCAGCGAACCGCCGGCCTCGTCCCGCCGCGAGCAGCAGACCGACGACCCGCACGCCCACGGCCGCGTCAGTGCGCGACGTCGACGACGAGTCGCCCGCGCACGCGGCCCGCGAGGATCTCGGGCGCCTGCGCGATCGCATCGGCCAGCCCGATGCCGGTCGTCATCGCATCGAGCTTCGCGAGGTCGAGCCGTGTGCCGAGCCGCTGCCACGCGACGCGGCGATCGGCCTGCGGACACATCACCGAGTCGACGCCGATCAGTCGCACGCCACGCAGGATGAAGGGCGCCACGCTCGCCGGCAGGTCCATGCCCTGCGCGAGCCCGCAGGCCGCGACCGCGCCGCGGTAGCGCGTCTGTGCGCACGCGTTGGCGAGCGTGTGCGAGCCGACCGCATCCACCACGCCGGCCCAGCGCTCCTTCTGAAGCGGCTTGCCCGGCGCCGACAGCGTCGCGCGGTCGATCACGTCGGCCGCGCCGAGGCCCTTCAGGTAGTCGGCCTCGGCGGCGCGTCCGGTCGACGCGACCACGCGATGCCCGAGCCCGGAGAGCAGCGCGATCGCGACGCTGCCGACACCTCCGGCGGCCCCGGTGACCAGCACTTCGCCGTCGCCCGGCTTCAGCCCCTGCGCCTCGAGCGCCATCACGCACAGCATCGCGGTGTAGCCCGCGGTGCCGATCGCCATCGCCTGGCGCGTCGTCAGCGACGCCGGCAGCGGCACCAGCCAGTCCCCCTTGAGACGGGCCCGGCCCGCGAGGCAGCCCCAGTGGGTCTCGCCGACGCCCCAGCCGTTCAGCACGACGCGGTCGCCCGCCTTCCACGCTGCGTGGGTGCTCGAGACCACCGTGCCCGCGCCGTCGATGCCGGGCACCATGGGCCACTTGCGCACGACCGGCGAGCGGTTCGCGATCGCGAGCCCGTCCTTGTAGTTGACCGTCGAGTGAGCGACGTCGACGACCACGTCGCCGTCGCCCGCGTTCGCGGCGAGGTCCTCGTCGGACAGGTCCTTCAGCGACGCGGAGAACGCGTCGCCGGTCTTCTCGAGCAGGATCGCGCGGAACATGGCTGTACCTCGTGCGGGAATCGTTCGGGAGCGCGCATTCTGCCACCGGGACGCGGCCGCTCCTGCCGGAGAGCGGCCCCGCCGCCGCACCGGCGCGCTCAGCGCGGCCGGCGGTCGACCACCCGCTTGGCCTTGCCGATCGAGCGCTCGATCGCGCCCGCGGGCTCCACCCTGACGCGGCAGCTGACCCCGATCAGCGACTTGATCGCGTGCTCGAGCGCCGCCTGCGCGCCGGCCGCGGCCGAGCCGTCGGTGTGCTCGCCCGCCTTGAGCTCGACGCGCACCGTCAGCCGGTCGAGCGGCCCGTCCTTGTCGATCTCGCAGACGTAGTGCGGCGCGAGCAGCGGCCGCTGCAGGATCAGCTCCTCGATCTGCGACGGGAACACGTTGACGCCCCGGATGATCATCATGTCGTCCGAGCGGCCGGTGATTTTCTGCATCCGGCGCATCGTGCGCGCGGTGCCCGGCAGCAGGCGCGTGAGGTCGCGCGTGCGGTAGCGGACGATCGGCAGCGCCTCCTTGCTGAGCGAGGTGAACACCAGCTCGCCCTGCTCGCCGTCGGCGACCGGCTCGCCGGTGGTCGGATCGACGATCTCCGGATAGAAGTGGTCCTCCCAGATCGTCGGGCCGTCCTTCGTCTCGATGCACTCGTTGGCGACGCCCGGGCCCATCACCTCCGACAGGCCGTAGATGTCGACCGCGTCGATGCCCATTCGGGCCTCGATCTCGCGGCGCATCTCGTTGGTCCACGGCTCGGCGCCGAAGATGCCGAGGCGCAGGCTCGATTCCATCGGGTTCAGCCCCTGGCGGTCGAACTCGTCGGCGATCGCGAGCATGTAGCTCGGCGTCACCATGATGATCGTCGGCCTGAAGTCGGTGATCAGCTGCACCTGCTTCTCGGTCTGCCCGCCGCCGAACGGCACCACGGTCAGGCCGAGCCGCTCGGCGCCGTAGTGCGCGCCGAGGCCGCCGGTGAACAGGCCGTAGCCGTAGCTGACGTGCACCATGTCGCCCGGTCGCGCGCCCGCCGCGCGGATCGAGCGCGCCGCGAGGTTCGCCCAGGTATCGATGTCCCGCGCGGTGTAGCCGACGACCGTCGGCTTGCCGGTCGTGCCGCTCGACGCGTGGATCCGCACGACGCGCTCGCGCGGCACCGCGAACATGCCGAACGGATAGGTGTCGCGCAGGTCGGCCTTGGTCGTGAACGGGAACTTCGACAGGTCCGACAGGGTCTTCAGGTCCGACGGATGCACGCCGGCGTCGTCGAACTTCCTGCGGTAGTGCGCGACGTTGTCGTAGGCGTGCTTCAGCGACCACTTCAGGCGCTCGATCTGCAGCGCGCGGAGTTCGTCGACGCTCGCGGTCTCGATAGGCTCCAGCGGGAAACGTTCGCTCATGGCGGCATCACTCCTTGTCGCCGGCGGCGTCCGCGGACTCCAGGAACCGGCCCTTGATGGTCGCGGACTTGCCGCGGAACAGCGCGATCAGGCGGCCGTGCTGGTCGGTCACCCGCATGTCGTACACGCCGCTGCGGCCGGCGAGGTGCTGCTCGACGCCCTCGGCGGTCAGCACGTCGCCCTCGTGCGCCGACGCGAGGAAGTGGATCTCGGCCGACGCCGCGACCGCGCGCTGGTTGTGGCTGTTGCAGGCGAACGCGAACGTGCTGTCCGCGAGCAGGAACATGTAGCCGCCGTGGCAGATGCCGTGACCGTTGGTCATGTCGCGGCGGATCGGCATGCGGATCCGCGCGTAGCCCGAGCGCACCTCGAGCAGCTCCATGCAGAGCGCCTGCGAGGCGCGGTCGTCGGCCCACATCCGGCGCGCGACTTCGGCCGCGAGCGCGTCCGGCGTCAGCGTCGACGGATCGAGGGCTGCGTCGCGCGGCGCGTCCGGCGCGGCCACCTCAGCGCCCCTCGAAGCGCGGCGCGCGCTTCTGCAGGAAGGCGTTCACGCCTTCGGCGTAGTCGTGGCTCGCGCCGAGCCGCGTCTGCTCGTCGCGCTCGAGATCGAGCTGCGCGTCGAGGTCGGCGGTGGCCGCGTGCCGGATCGCGTGCTTGATCGACGCGATCGCCGCGGTCGGCATCCGTGCGAGCTTCGCGGCCAGCGCGTCGACCTCGGCGTCGAGCGCGTCGTCGTCGACGCAGCGCCAGATCATCCCCCAGCGCTCGGCGGTCTCGGCGGGCAGCTTCTCGCCCAGCATCGCGAGGCCCATCGCGCGCGCGCTGCCTACGGTCCGCGGCAGCAGCCAGGTGCCGCCCGAGTCGGGCAGCAGGCCGATGTTGACGAAGGCCTGCAGGAACGACGCCGAGCGGCCCGCGACGACCAGGTCGCACGCGAGCGCGAGGTTCGCGCCCGCGCCGGCGGCGATGCCGCGGACCTTCGCCACGACCGGCTTGGGCAGCGCCTGCAGCCGTCGGATCAGCGGGTTGAAGTTGTCCTCGATCAGCGCACCGAGGTCGGTCATGGCGCCCGGCTCGAACGACAGGTCCGAGAGGTCCTGCCCGGCGCAGAAGCCGCGGCCCGAGCCGGTCAGCACCACCGCGCGGATCGCGGGGTCGCCCTCGATCGTCGACAGCGCGTCGCGCAGGTCGGCGTGCATCCGCCGGGTGAAGCTGTTGAGCTTGTCGGGCCGGTTCAGCGTGAGCCGTGCCACGCCGTCGGCCGCGTCGAGCACGACCGTGCGTTCGTCCACCATGGGGATGCGCCTCCTTTTCGCGACGAGCGTAGCACAGGGAGGTGAATTCGTCGACCGATCGGTCGGTGAATTTTCAGGTCGCTATCATCGGCCCGCAGCACGCACCGGCGCGCACGTCCGCGCGCCCCACCGCACCGGAGACCGCCCATGACCGCACCCGCCTACCAGAACCTGCTCGTCGAGACGCGCGAGCGCGTCGGCCTGATCACGCTGAACCGCCCGAAGGCGCTCAACGCGCTGAACGACGCACTGATGGACGAACTCGGGCGCGCGCTGTTCGCCTTCGACTCGGACGAGGGCATCGGGGCGATCGTGCTGACCGGGAGCGACCGCGCGTTCGCGGCCGGTGCCGACATCGCCGCGATGGCCGGCTGGTCCTACATGGACGTGTACAAGACCGAGTACCTGACCCGGAACTGGGAGCACATCCGCAAAGTCCGCAAGCCGGTGATCGCGGCCGTATCGGGCTTCGCGCTCGGCGGCGGGTGCGAGCTCGCGATGATGTGCGACATCGTGATCGCCGCCGACACGGCCCGCTTCGGCCAGCCCGAGATCAAGCTCGGCGTGATCCCCGGCGCCGGCGGCACGCAGCGCCTGCCGCGCGCGGTCGGGAAGGCGAAGGCGATGGACCTGTGCCTGACCGGCCGGATGATGGACGCGGCCGAGGCCGAGCGGGCCGGACTGGTGTCGCGCGTCGTGCCGGCGGCGAGCTGCCTCGACGAGGCACTCGCGGTCGCCGCGCAGATCGCGTCGTTCTCGCTGCCGTCGGTGATGGTGCTGAAGGAGTCGGTCAACCGCGCATACGAGGCGCCCCTGTCCGAGGGCCTGCTCTTCGAGCGCCGCGTGTTCCACGCGCTGTTCGCGACCGAGGACCAGAAGGAGGGCATGCGCGCATTCCTCGAGAAGCGCCCGCCCGCGTTCGTGCACCGCTGAACTCCGGAATCCGCCTTTGGAATCCCCGCACCCGCGGCCCGCTGGCGGGCCGCGCGAATGCTGCTATAGTTCGCCCCCTTCGCGCGGCGGCACACCGGAAACGGGAGTCGGCGAGCGAGGCTCCCGGAACGGAGCGGGCCCTGCGGCGAAGCCGAGGCACGCGATGAAGAAGGGAGGGCGGCCCCGGCCCCACGGCACGTCGACTCGAACGCGCTACGCGACGACGACTTGCACGCTGAATCGGGAGCTGCTATAGTCGCTGGCTCTGCTTCAACGTGACCTGCCTGGCAGCGAACGACGAAACGGAGGCTCCGGACAGACAAGCAGGGTTGCGGCGAAGCCGGCCCGGTCGAGTCGGAACGGAGCGGTCAGTCAGGCAGTGCCGACCGAAAAAGGTCTCTCCGCTTGACAGGCAAAAAAAGAGGCGTCATAATCCCGCTTCTGTGCTGATCGCAAGACAGCAACGATCTTTAAAAATCAACAGCCGATAAGTGTGGGCGTTTAGGCGGAAGCGCCA
Source organism: Burkholderiaceae bacterium (assembly GCA_044371545.1). Lineage (GTDB taxonomy): Bacteria > Pseudomonadota > Gammaproteobacteria > Burkholderiales > Burkholderiaceae_E > UBA4615. The sequence continues at coordinate 1,307 of JBILTM010000075.1, read as the reverse complement.
AGCCACGAAGCGAAAGCACGGCAGCAATGCCGGGCCTGAACGAGTGGCGAACCAAACGCTCACACAGATAGATCAAGGTGTACGTGACGCAAGTCACGGAAACCTCGGTCGATTCCGTTGAGCAAGCAATTGCGGCTTACTGCAAAGTAAGTTGCCTAGAGATTGAACTGAAGAGTTTGATCCTGGCTCAGATTGAACGCTAGCGGCATGCCTTACACATGCAAGTCGAACGGCAGCGCGGGAGCAATCCTGGCGGCGAGTGGCGAACGGGTGAGTAATACATCGGAACGTACCCAGTAGTGGGGGATAACGTAGCGAAAGCTACGCTAATACCGCATACGCACTATGGTGGAAAGCGGGGGATCGCAAGACCTCGCGCTATTGGAGCGGCCGATGGCAGATTAGCTTGTTGGTGGGGTAAAAGCCTACCAAGGCGACGATCTGTAGCTGGTCTGAGAGGACGACCAGCCACACTGGGACTGAGACACGGCCCAGACTCCTACGGGAGGCAGCAGTGGGGAATTTTGGACAATGGGGGCAACCCTGATCCAGCAATGCCGCGTGTGTGAAGAAGGCCTTCGGGTTGTAAAGCACTTTTGGCGGGAACGAAACGGCCTGAGCTAATACCTCGGGCTAATGACGGTACTCGCAGAATAAGCACCGGCTAACTACGTGCCAGCAGCCGCGGTAATACGTAGGGTGCAAGCGTTAATCGGAATTACTGGGCGTAAAGCGAGCGCAGGCGGTTGTGTAAGACAGATGTGAAATCCCCGGGCTCAACCTGGGAACTGCATTTGTGACTGCACGGCTAGAGTGCGTCAGAGGGGGGTGGAACTCCACGTGTAGCAGTGAAATGCGTAGAGATGTGGAAGAACACCGATGGCGAAGGCAGCCCCCTGGGATGACACTGACGCTCATGCTCGAAAGCGTGGGGAGCAAACAGGATTAGATACCCTGGTAGTCCACGCCCTAAACGATGTCTACTAGTTGTCGGGCCTTAATTGGCTTGGTAACGCAGCTAACGCGTGAAGTAGACCGCCTGGGGAGTACGGTCGCAAGATTAAAACTCAAAGGAATTGACGGGGACCCGCACAAGCGGTGGATGATGTGGATTAATTCGATGCAACGCGAAAAACCTTACCTACCCTTGACATGTACGGAACCCTGCTGAGAGGTGGGGGTGCTCGAAAGAGAGCCGTAACACAGGTGCTGCATGGCTGTCGTCAGCTCGTGTCGTGAGATGTTGGGTTAAGTCCCGCAACGAGCGCAACCCTTGTCATTAGTTGCTACGAAAGGGCACTCTAATG
>JBILTM010000263.1:0-6172 GCA_044371545.1 Burkholderiaceae bacterium | reverse complement strand
CGATGTTGTCCGCCATGTCGTGCTCGCCGAAGGTGATGTAGATCTTCTGGCCGAAGATCCGGTACGTGCCGTCGGGCAGCGGCTCGGCGCGGGTGCGCACCAGCGACAGGTCCGAGCCGGCCTGCGGCTCGGTCAGGTTCATCGTGCCGGTCCACTCGCCGCTGATCATCTTCGGGATGAAGCGCTGCTGCTGCGCGGGCGAGCCCGCGGTCAGCAGCGCCTCGATCGCGCCGTCGGTCAGCAGCGGGCACAGCGCGAACGACAGGTTCGCACTGTTCATCATCTCGGTGCAGGCGGTGGCCACCAGCTTGGGCAGGTTCTGGCCGCCGAACGCCGACGGGTGCTGCACGCCCTGCCAGCCGCCCTCGGCGAACGCACGGAACGCCTCGCGGAACCCGGGCGTCGTGGTGACGACGCCGTCCGAGACCGACGCCGGCTTGAGGTCGCCGGTCCAGTTCAGCGGCGCGAGCACCTCGCCGTTGAACTTCGCGGCCTCGTGGAGCACCGCCTCGACCGTGTCGTCGGTGGCGTCCTCGAAGCCGGGCAGCTGCCGCACGCACTCCAGACCCGCGAGCTCGCGGATCGTGAACAGCATGTCCTTGACCGGGGCCTGGTAGCTCATCGCCGTGTCCTTCGCCTGCGTGGTTGGATCAGAGCTTGCCGGCCAGCTCCGGGACCGCCTGGAACAGGTCGCCCACGAGGCCGTAGTCCGCGACGCCGAAGATCGGCGCCTCGGCGTCCTTGTTGATCGCGACGATCACCTTGGAGTCCTTCATGCCGGCCAGGTGCTGGATCGCGCCCGAGATGCCGATCGCGACGTACAGCTGCGGCGCCACGATCTTGCCGGTCTGCCCGACCTGCCAGTCGTTCGGCGCATAGCCGGCGTCGACCGCCGCGCGCGAGGCGCCCATCGCGGCGCCCAGCTTGTCGGCCAGCGGCTCGAGCAGCTTGAAGTTCTCGGCGCTGCCCATGCCGCGCCCGCCCGAGACGACGATCTTCGCGCCCGCGAGCTCGGGGCGCTCGCTCTTGGCGACCTCGCGCCCGACGAACTGCGCGGTGCCCGGATCGGCCGCCACGGCCACGGCCTCGAGCGCCGCCGAGCCGCCGCTCGCGGCGGCAGGGTCGAACGCGGTCGTGCGCACCGTCAGCACCTTGACCTTGTCCGCGGACTGCACCGTCGCGATCGCGTTGCCCGCGTAGATCGGGCGCTGGAACGTGTCCGGCGATTCGACCGAGGTGATGTCGCTGACCTGCGCGACGTCGAGCTTCGCGGCCACCCGCGGCAGCACGTTCTTGCCGAACGCGGTGGCAGGCGCCAGCACGTGCGAGTACGCGCCCGCGACCGCGAGCACCTGCTCGGCGACGGCCTCGGCGAGCTGCTCGGCCAGGTGCGGCGCGTCGGCGACCAGCACCTTCGAGACGCCGGCGATCGCGGCCGCGGCCTTCGCGGCGTCGCCGCAGCCCGAGCCCGCGACCAGCACGTGCACCTCGCCGCCGCACTTCGCGGCCGCGGTGACGGTGTTCAGCGTGCCGCCCTTGACGGCGTGGTTGTCGTGTTCGGCAATGACGAGAGCAGCCATGTCAGATCACCTTCGCTTCGTTCTTCAGTTTGTCGACCAGGGCCGCGACGTCCGCGACCTTGATGCCGGCCTTGCGCGACGCGGGCTCGGCGACCTTCAGCGTCTTGAGCCGCGGCGCCACGTCCACGCCCAGGTCGGCGGGCTTGACCGTCTCCAGCGGCTTCTTCTTCGCCTTCATGATGTTCGGCAGCGTCACGTAGCGCGGCTCGTTCAGGCGCAGGTCGGTCGTCACGATCGCCGGCAGCGCGATCGACAGCGTCTCGAGACCGCCGTCGACCTCGCGCGTCACCTTCGCGCGACCGTCGGCCACCTCGACCTTCGAGGCGAAGGTCGCCTGCGGTCGGCCCGTCAGCGCGGCCAGCATCTGGCCGGTCTGGTTCGCATCGTCGTCGATCGCCTGCTTGCCGAGGATCACCAGGCCCGGCTGCTCCTTGTCGACCAGCGCCTTCAGCAGCTTGGCCACCGCGAGCGGCTGCAGCTCCACGTCGGCGCCGACCTCGACCAGGATCGCGCGGTCCGCACCGATCGCCATCGCCGTGCGCAGCGTCTCCTGGCACGCGGTCACGCCGCAGCTCACCGCGACGACCTCGGTCGCCACGCCCTTCTCCTTCAGCCGCACCGCCTCTTCCACGGCGATCTCGTCGAAGGGGTTCATCGACATCTTCACGTTCGCGATGTCGACGCCGGAGCCGTCGCTCTTGACGCGCACCTTGACGTTGTAGTCGACCACGCGCTTGACCGGTACGAGGATCTTCATGGGGGGTCTCGGGGGTGTGGATTCGGGCTGTGACGGGACGCCGGCGATTATAGGCAGCCTGCCCGGTCGACATCCGCGTCGGGGCGCCGCGCCCGGCGCAGGCCTCGATGGGTTGTCAACCCGGTTGACAAGACCAGTCTAGGCCCCGAGAATCATCTTGTCAACATGGGTTGACGAGATTCCGAACGCCCGCGCCCCCCGGCCGTCCCGCCCGCCGCCATGCCCGACAACCTCAAGCAACTGCTGCTCGCGCGCTCCGACTGGTTCGCGCGCGAGATCATGAGCGGGGTTCGACGCAGCGAGTTCTCCTACATCACGCCCGCGCAGAGCCGCCTGCTCGCGCACATGGGCGGCAAGCCGTGCAGCATGTCCGAGCTCGCGCGCCGGCTCGCGATCTCGCGCCAGGCGGTCCACAAGACGGTCGCCGAGCTCGCCCGGCGCGGCATCCTCGAGATCCGCGACGACCCGGAGCGGCGCAACGCGAAGCTGGTCGTCTACACCGAGCGCGGGCGGCAGGTGAACCGCGCTGGGGCGCAGATCATCGAGCGGCTCGAGGAACGGATCGCGGGGCGGATCGGGCGCGAGCGGCTTGCGGAGCTGAAGGCGCTGCTCGACGCGGCGTGGGACTGAGGGTCGGCGGACGTTTCCGCGGAAACGTCGGAGGCGGTCGACCGGCCCCATCGGCCGGTTGCCGCCCGGCTCGCGAGGCGGTGATCCCCTACGGCCCGAGCAGCCGCCACAGTGCCGCCTCGAACCCCGCCGCGCGCTCGTACTGCACCCAGTGCCCCGCCCCGGGGATCGCCTCGAACCGCAGCCCCGGCCGTGCCGCCTGCAGCACGATGCGCGCCGTGTCCGCGTCGCGCATCGTGATCGCGTCGAGCGCCCCGTAGATCGCATCGACGCGCTCGACGTCGAGTGCGCCGATGCGATCGCGCGTCAGCGGCTGCGCGGCGACCGTCTTGCCGAAGAAGCGGGTGCGCTCGGCGTTGCGGGCGTGCAGCGTCACCGCGTCGGGATCGTCGTCGCTCGAGGCGAGCATCAGCGCGTGCAGGTTCGCGCGGTGGATCTCGCGCTGGCCCGCCTCGTCGCTCGCCCAGCGCCAGAAGCGCAGCGGCAGCTTCGGGTCGGGCAGCCCGATCGACGCGGCCCCGACCAGCACCAGTCGGCCGACGCGGCCGGGCCGGGCCTGTGCGAGCAGCGTGCCGATCAGCGCGCCGAACGAGAATCCGACGACGTCGAAGGCGCGCGGCCCCGGCAGCAGTGTCTCGAGCCCGTCGGCGACCTCGGCCGCGATCGCGTGCACGTCGCCCGGCTCGGGCGCATCGTCCGACTCGCCGAGCGAGGGCAGGTCCGCGCACCAGACCTCGCGCACGCGGGACAGCGGCCCGACGTTGCGCACCCAGTGGTCCCAGCTGCCGGCGCCGCCGTGCAGCAGCACCAGCGGGCGGCCCGCGCCCCAGCGACGCCAGACCATCGTGCCGGCGCCGCAAGGCGTGCGCACGACCTCGGCCGAGGCTTCGAGCGCCGCGCGCAGCGCCGGCACCGGGCCGTCGTCGAGCGGGGCGCGCGGCGGCGCGCCGGCCGCGCCCGCGTGCGCCGTCACAGCCCGCCGGTCACGACCAGCGTCTGGCCGCTGACGTAGTCGCTGTCCGGGCTGCAGAAGAGATAGACCGACCCGGCCGCCTCCTCCGGCGTGCCGCCGCGCCCGAGCGGGATCATCTGCGAGAGCGCGGCGATCCGGCCGGCCTGCACGCCGATCTTGACCTCGCGGCCCTGCACCTCGATGGTCCCGGAGTCGCCCTCCTGCAGCGGCTGCGTGAGGCGCGTCTGGATGTAGCCGAACGCGACCGAGTTGACGGTCACGTTGTAGCGCCCCCATTCCTTCGCGAGCGTCTTGGTGAGGCCGTTGATGCCGGCCTTGGCCGCCGAGTAGTTCGACTGCCCGGCATTGCCGTTGACGCCCGAGGTCGACGAGATGTTCACGACCTTGCGCACCACGCGCCGACCCTCCTTCGCCTCGCGCTCGACCGCCGGCTTCAGGTGCGCGAAGAACGCGCGCAGGATGCGGAACGGCGCCTTCAGGTGGACGTCGAGGATCGCGTCCCACTGCTCGTCGCTCATCTTCTGGATCACGCTGTCCCAGGTGTAGCCGGCGTTGTTGACGACGATGTGCGCATCGCCGAACGCATCCAGCGCGGTCTTGACGATCCGCTCGCCGAAGTCCGGCGCGGCGACGTCGCCGTTGCACGCGACCGCCTCGCCGCCGAGCGCGCGGATCATCGCGATCGTCTCGTTCGCGGGCGCCTCGTCGAGGTCGTTGACCACCACCTTCGCGCCGTCGCGCGCGAGTCGCAGCGCGATCTGCTGGCCGATGCCGCGCCCCGATCCGGTGACGATCGCCACCCGCCCGTCGAGCTGTCCCATGTCGTCCCTCCTGTCCGATGTGTCGTGATGGAATCGTGGGCGTCGTCCGGTCCGTGCGTTTGACGCTGCGGCGACGCCGGTGCGAGGATTCTAGCGCCCGGGGAGACACCGAGCCGCCGAGCGCGGCCGCACACGATGACCACACGACCGATCTTCACCGAAGAACACGAGGCCTTCCGCGAGCAGGTCCGCCGCTTCTGCGAGCGCGAGATCGCGCCGCACTACCGCGACTGGGAGAAGGCCGGGGTCACGCCGCTCGAGTTCTGGCGCCGCGCCGGCGAGGCCGGCGTGCTGTGCACGACGATCCCCGAGGCCTACGGCGGGCCGGGCGGCACCTTCCTGCACGCGTGCGTGGTCACCGAGGAGATGTCGCGCGTCGGCGCGAGCCTGGGGCTCCCGGTGCACTCGGACATGGTCTCGCCGTACCTGCTCCACTACGGCAGCGAGGATCTCAAGCGCCGGCTGCTGCCGAAGCTGTGCGCGGGCGAGTTGGTCGCCTCGATCGGCATGACCGAGCCCGGCACCGGCAGCGACCTGAAGAACATCCGCACCAGTGCGGTCCGCGACGGCGACCACTGGGTGATCAACGGCCAGAAGGTCTGGATCACCAACGGCTTCAACTGCGGCGTGGTGGTCGTCGCCTGCAAGACCGACCCGGCCGCGGGCGCGAAGGGCGTGTCCCTGATCGCGGTGGAGACCGGCACGCCAGGCTTCGCCAAGGGCTCGACGCCGATGGACAAGATCGGCCTGAAGGCGCAGGACACGGCCGAGCTCTTCTTCGACGACGTGCGCGTGCCGGTCACGAACCTGGTCGGCGAGGAGGGCCGCGGCTTCCGCTACCTGATGGAGCAGCTGCCGCAGGAGCGGCTGGTGATCGCGGTGCGCAGCTGCGCGATCCTGGAGACGCAGCTCGACAACACGCTGCGCTACGTGCGCGACCGCAAGGCCTTCGGCACGCCGCTGCTCGACTTCCAGAACACGCAGTTCAAGCTCGCGGAGGCGAAGGCCTACATCACGCAGCTGCGGTCGTTCGTCGACCAGTGCATCGCGGAGCACGTGGCGGGCGGCATCACGAGCGAGCGCGCGGCGATGGCGAAGCTGGTGGCGACGGAGACGATGGGGAAGTACCTCGACGAGTTCCTGCAGCTGCACGGCGGCTACGGCTACTCGAACGAGTACGGGATCGGGCGGGCGTGGGTCGATGCGCGCGTCACGCGGATCGCGGGCGGGACGTCCGAGGTGCTGAAGAACATCATCGCGCGGGGGCTCTGAGCAGCGCTCTGCTCGTCCAGGCGGCGCTCGGAGGTTCGGGCTCCACATTCGACGGTTGGCGCGAGGCCGTCGCCCCGGGGTGGGCCTCGCTGCGCTATGGACCGCACCCTTCAGGGACCTGACGGGCCCTGAAGGGTTC
>JBILTM010000261.1:0-6185 GCA_044371545.1 Burkholderiaceae bacterium | reverse complement strand
CGGTTGCACAGGCCGAACTGATCCGCTTCGATATCGTGCTCGACCGACCGGCCTGAGACGACGTGCCCGGTGCGGCAGATCAGCGCCGGGCTCGCCTGCTGTCCGAAGCGCTCGGTCAGGCGAGCGCCTTGCCGACGATCTCCCGGACATCGGGCGAGCGCGCCTGCGACGCGACCCGCTCGAGCGCTGCCCGCATCGCCGCCTGACGCGCCGGCTCGAACTTGCGCCAGCGGTCCATCGCGCGCGCGAGCCGCGAGGCCACCTGCGGGTTCAGGCCGTCGAGCGCCAGCACCTGCTCGGCCCAGAACGCGTAGCCCGAGCCGTCGGCCGCGTGGAACTCGGCGAGGTTGCCGGTGCAGAACGCGGTGACCAGCGAGCGGACCTTGTTCGGGTTGCGCAGCGAGAACGCCGGGTGCGCGGTCAGCGTGCGCACGCGCTCGAGCACCGGCGCGTCACCGGACCGGCGGTGCATCGTCGCCTGCAGCACGAACCACTTGTCCATCGCGAGCGGCTCGTCGGCGAACTCGCGCTCGAAGGCCTCGAGCGCCGCCTCGCGGCGCGGCGACGCCGACTGCACGAGCGCGGCGAGCGCGGCGAGGCGGTCGGTCATGTTGTCGGTCGCCTCGATCTGCGCGGCGGCGAGCGCGTCTGCGCCGTCGATGCCGGCCTCGACCAGCAGCGCGAGCGCGACGTTGCGCAGGCCGCGCCGGCCGGCGGCCACCGGATCGGGCGAGTAGGGGCCGTCGGCGCGCATCGCCTCGACGGTCGCGCGCAGCCGCGGCGCGAGCCCCCGGCCGATCGCGTCGCGCACCGCATTGCGCGCCGCGCGCAGCCCGACCGGGTCGACCACCTGCAGCTGTTCGGCGACGAAGCCTTCCGACGGCAACCCGAGCAACTGCTCGCGCAGCGCCGCATCGAGCGTCGCGTCGTCGAGCGCACGGCCGAGCGCCCCGATGAGCGCGGCCGACGCGGCCTCGACCGGCTCGCCGCCCAGCGTGCGCAGGATCGCCGACACTGCGAGCCGCTGCGAGGCCTCCCAGCGGTTGAACGCGTCCGTGTCGTGCGCGAGCAGGAACGCGAACGCCTCGTCACCCGGCGCGTGCTCGAGGATCACCGGCGCGGAGAAGTCGCGCAGCAGCGAGGGCACGACGAAGCGGCGCCCCTCGCCGTCGGGGCCCGGGTCGATGCCGTCGAAGGTGAACGTCTGGCGATCGGCGGTCAACTCGAGCGTCGCGCTCGCCAGCTCGCGGCCGTCGGAGCCGAGCAGGCCGACCGCGACCGGCACGTGGAACGGCGCCTTGCCGGGCTGGCCCTGCGTCGGCGGGCACCACTGCGCGAGCGTCAGCGCGTAGCGCTTCGTCGCGGGGTCCCAGGTGCCCTCGGCGCGCACCCGCGGCGTGCCCGCCTGCGAGTACCAGAGCCGGAACTGCCCGAGGTCGCGGCCGTTCGCGTCGGCGAGCGCGGACACGAAGTCCTCGCAGGTCACCGCCTGGCCGTCGTGCCGCTCGAAGTAGAGCGCCATGCCCTTCGCGAAGCCGTCGCGGCCGACCAGCGTCTGCAGCATCCGGATGATCTCGGCGCCCTTCTCGTAGACGGTGACGGTGTAGAAGTTGTCGATCGCCTGGTACGCGTCCGGCCGGATCGGGTGCGCCATCGGGCCGGCGTCCTCGGCGAACTGCACGCCGCGCAGCACGCGCACGTCGTCGATCCGCTTGACCGCGCGCGCGCTGCGCGCCGAGGCCTCGTCGGGGCAGGCCGCGGCGAGCATGTCGGCCGAGAACTCCTGGTCGCGGAAGACCGTCAGGCCCTCCTTGAGCGTGAGCTGGAACCAGTCGCGGCAGGTCACGCGATTGCCGGTCCAGTTGTGGAAGTACTCGTGCGCGACGACCGACTCGACGTTCGCGAAGTCGGTGTCGGTGGCGATGCGCGGATGGGCGAACACGTACTTCGTGTTGAAGACGTTCAGCCCCTTGTTCTCCATCGCGCCCATGTTGAAGTCGGCCACCGCGACGATCATGAATCGGTCGAGGTCGAGCTCCAGGCCGTAGCGCTGCTCGTCCCAGCGGATCGAGCGCACCAGCGACTGCATCGCGTGGTCGGTCCGGTCGAGGTTGCCCGGCTCGACCCACACCTGCAGCAGCGCGTCTCGGCCCGAGGCGGTGACGATCCGCTCCTCCTGCGCGACGAGGTTCCCCGCGACCAGTGCGAACAGGTAGCTCGGCTTCGGGAACGGGTCGACCCACTTCGCGCGGTGGCGTCCGTCGGGCAGCGCGCCCGACTCGACGAGGTTGCCGTTGGACAGCAGCACCGGCCAGCGTGCGCGATCGGCGACGAGCTCGACGGTGTAGCGCGCCATCACGTCCGGCCGGTCGGGGAAGTAGGTGATCCGGCGGAAGCCCTGCGCCTCGCACTGCGTGAAGAAGTTGCCGTTGGACACGTACAGGCCCATCAGCTCGGTGTTCGACGCGGGCGCGATCGCGACGCGGGTCACCAGCACGAACGAGGCGGGCGGCGCGTCGATCGTCAGCCCCTCGGACGTCGCGTGCAGCCGCGAGGGCGACACCGGCGCGCCGTCGATCTCGGCCGACAGCAGCTCGAGCGCCTCGCCGTCCAGCCGCAGCGGCGCCGCCGCCGGCGCGCCCTCGCGCCGCCGCACCGCGAGCGTCGCGACGACGACGGTGCGCTGCGGATCGAGCTCGAAGCGCAGGTCGATCGTGTCGACGAGGTGGTCGGGCGGGGTGTAGTCGAGGCGCCGGACGGTGACCGGCTGGTCGGTGCGCATGGATCGTCGCTTCCGCGGAGGGGATCGACGATTGTATGCGGCGCGCCTACTTGAGCGTCCGGGCGACCCACCAGTTGGGCTGGGCGGCGGCGAAGGCGCCGCTCGCGTCCAGCCGGTTCGCGAGCTCGAGCGAGCCGAGGCCGACCGGGCCCTCGACGACCCAGAGCGTCGGCGACAGCGCGCGCGACGGGGTCGCGCCGGCACGGCCGATCAGCGCGCGCGCGTCGCCCTCGGGCAGCGGCGCGCGCAGTGCGACGAGCACGCCGCCCGGCAGCGCGCGCAGGCGGCCCTCGTCGTCGCGGAACACCGGCGAGACCAGCGGCGCGGCCGACTTCGTCGCGGCCCCGGCCGGCCGAAGCGGGCCGGCGTCCTTGCCGAGGCGCGGCGAGAAGTCGGCCTCGAGCGTCGACTCGAGCCGCAGCGCGCGGCGCACGCCGGCCTCATGCCAGGCGAGCGTCGGCGCGTCCTTCGTCGCCGCGACACGGGCGGGCTTGGACACCGACGGCGGGCCGCCCGACGGCGCGGTCGCGAACGCGGCGCCGGTCCACGCACCGAGGCACGCGGCGACGATCGCGGCGAGGGTGCGCTCAGCGGCCATGGATCGTCAGGCTCCACCGTTCGAGCCGCCCCGAGTCCCGCGGCTGCAGGTCGGTGAGCTCGAGGGTCCACGCGCCCTGCGCCGGCTCGTCGAGGTGACGCACCGAGCCGAAGGTCCAGTCGGTGTACGTGCCGCACGGGTCGCTGCCGGGCAGCTGCGCGCAGGCCCGGGCGTTCGCGAGCTCGCTGACGACGCCCGACGGGCTGCGCAGGCGCACCCGCAGGTCGCCGCTGTAGGTGTGCGTCGCGGTCATCGTCACCTCGACGAACTCGACCTGCGCGATGTCGCAGCCGGCGGGCACGGTGATCGTGTCGAGCACCGGCGTCGGCGTGCCGGCGTCGGGCGCGTCGGGCACCGAGAGCGCCGGCGTGCTCGCGGGCAGCGCGCAGGTCTTCAGGCGTTCGGAGCCGCCGACGCTGCTCCAGGTGCGGGCCCGCGCGACCGCGGCGGCGGCGTCGACGACGCCGAAGCCGTACTTGGGGTTGTGCGCGAGGCCGGAGGGCTTCGGGGCCCACTCCGGGTCGGTCGGGTCGTTGCGGCGCGCGGTCTGCGCGAGGATCAGCCGGACGTCGCGCCAGCTGAGGGCCGGGTTCGCCGACAGCATCAGCGCGACCACGCCGGCGACCATCGGCGTGCTCGCCGAGGTGCCGCTGAAGTCGTTGCGCCACGCGCCGCGGATCGACGTGGTGGTGACGTTCGGCGTGTCACCCGAGGACGGCGCGCAGACGAGCACGTTCGCGCCGCGCTCGCCGTAGAAGGGGCGTCGGCCGGTGTCGTCGACCGCGCAGACCGCGATCACGCCGGGCCCGTTGACGAAGCCGTCGAAGTTCGAGTTGTCCTGCAGGCACCGGCCGGTGCCCGACTCGGTCGCGTAGCAGCCGCCGTTGCCGGCGGGGAAGACGTAGACCGAGCCGAGGCCGCCGCGGCCGGTCGAGGTGCCGCTGCGGATCGCCCGCACGAACGACGGCGGAGCCGGATGCAGCCGGCCGTCGTCGGGCGAGCCCCAGCTGTTCTGGTAGATCGCGTTCGCCTCGCCGTCGCGCAGCAGCGCGTCGGCGATGTCGATGTCCTGGCCGCTCGCGAGCGCGTCGAACGCGACCAGCGACGCGCGCGGCGCGACGCCGACGATGCCCTGGGCGTTGTCGTCGCGGCCGAGCACCAGCCCCGCGACCGCGGTGCCGTGGCCGTCGACCGGCCCGCCCGAGGCCTCGACCGCCCCGGTGCACGGCAGCGGCCAGACGCTGCCGCGATTGCCGGCCCGGTAGCTGAAGCTCGCGTCGGCGACGAGGTTGGGGAACAGGTCGGCGTGCACGACCTCGATCGCGTCGTCGACCACCGCGACGCGCACGCCGACGCCGCGGGTGAGCGTCCAGGCGTCGAACGCCCGCAGGTCCTCGCCGGGCGTGCCGCCCGACTGGCCGGCGTTCCGCAGGTGCCACTGCTGGGGGAGCAGCGGGTCGGCGCCTGTCAGCTCCGGGGCCGCGGTCAGTGCGTAGGACAGCTCGCAGCCGGGCCCCGCCGACACCGTCTCGACCGGGGTCGAGCCGCCGCCTGCGCCGCAGCCCGCCAGCGCCAGTGCGATCGCCGTGGCCATGCCGGCGCTGCGGGCGGGGGCGATCGCGACGGGCGCACTCGGCAAGACCTGGCTCCTGGGGCGGGGCTCGTTGAGAGCGCGAAGTCTAACCGGAAAGGCCCCGGGGCCCGGACGGCCGCGGCCCCCGGGGTCGGGCGAATGGCACGTCCGCAACAGGGTTGCGTGTCACCCGGCGCCGCGGGGGATCGCGTCGAGTCCGCGGGTCAGGTCGGCGACCAGGTCGTCCGGATGCTCGAGCCCGACCGACAGGCGCACCAGGTTCGGCTCGATGCCCGAGAGCGCCATGCCGGCGTCGTCGAGCGAGCCGGCCCACATCGCGGCCGCGTGCACGACGAGCGAATCGACGCCGCCGAGGCTCACCGCGTGTTGCGCGAGCCGAAGCCCCGCGACGAAGCGCGCGGTCGCGGCGTAGTCGGCCCGCAGCCGCAGCCCCATCACGCCGCCGAAGCCGCTCATCTGCCGGCAGGCGAGCGCGTGCTGCGGATGCGACTCGAGCCCGGGGTAGGAGACCGACTCCACCGCCGGATGCGCGGCGAGCGCGCGCGCGACCGCGAGCGCGCTGTCGTTGATCCGGCGCACCCGCACGGCGAGCGTGCGCAGCCCGCGCAGCAGCAGCCACGCGTCCATCGGCGAGAGCGTCGCGCCGAGCACGATCTGCGTCGACCACAGCCGCTCGATCGTCGCCTCGTCGCCGACGACGACGCCCGCGGTGAGGTCGTGGTGTCCGCCGAGGTACTTGGTCGCGCTGTGCACGACGAGGTCCGCGCCGAGCGCGAGCGGACGCTGGTTGAGCGGCGTCGCGAAGGTGTTGTCGACGACCACCTTCGCGCCCGCGTCGTGCGCGAGCCGCGCGACCGCGGCGAGGTCGGTCAGGCTGCAGTCGGGGTTCGTCGGCGACTCGAGCATCACCAGCGCCGCGGGGCGCTCGAGCGCGCGCGCGAACGCGTCCACGTCGGTCTGCTCGACGAACTCGGCGTGCACGCCGAAGCGCGCGAGCAGCTCCGATAGCAGCTTCGTCGTGCCCATGTAGTGGTTGCGCTGCGCGACGACGCGATCGCCCTGCGCGAGCAGCCCCATCGCGACGGTCGCGATCGCGCCCATGCCGCTCGCGGCCACGAGGCCGGTCGCCGCGCCTTCGAGGTCGGCGACGATGCGCGCGACGCGGCGGTGCAGCGGATTGCCGTAGCGCGTGTAGTAGGCCGGATGCATCG
>JBILTM010000260.1:0-6212 GCA_044371545.1 Burkholderiaceae bacterium | reverse complement strand
CTCGACCGCGTCGCGCACGCGCTCGGAATCGGTCGCGACCGCGACGAGGCGGGCGCCCGAGTCGCGCGCACGGCGCGCGACGTGCAGCACCATCGGCTCGCCGTCGATGTCCGCGAGCGGCTTGTCGGGCAGGCGGGTCGAGGCCATGCGCGCCGGGATCAGCGCGACGAAGCCCGGCGCGGCCGCGTTCATTCGGCCGGCAGCGTGCGCGCCTGCGACTCCAGCATCACCGGGATGCCGTCCTTGATCGGGAAGGCGAGCCGGTCGGCCCTGCAGACCAGCTCCTGGGCCGGCTTGTCGTACTGCAGCGGCCCCTTGCACAGGGGGCAGACCAGGATCTCGAGAAGGCGGCTATCCACGCAGGCGGTCCTCCAGCCAGTCGACGAGCGCCGGGTCGGCGACCGCCTCGACGCGAAGCGCGACGCATCGCGCCCGCAGCGCCGCATCGAACCCGGCGCATTTTACGGCGTCCTTCTCGGTCATGACGATCCAGCGGCCCGGCAGCGCCGCGAGCCAGGCCGGATCGATCCGCGCGTGGTCGGCGAGCGGATGCGGCCGCGCGCGCAGCCCGAGCGAGGCGAGCGTGTCGAAGAAGCGCTGCGGCGCGCCGATGCCGGCGACCGCATCGAGCGGCGCGTCGCCGACCGACGCGGCGAACCCGGTCGGCGTCCACGCGTGCGCGCCGTCGAGCGTGCGCAGCCCGGTCGGTGCGAGCTCGAAGCGGAACACGCGCGAGTGCACGATCGGCGGCGTCGCGCCGCGGCCGTTGAGCACCAGCGCGTCGAGCAGCAGCGCGCCGCGCAGCGGCTCGCGCAGGGGCCCCGCGGGCAGGCAGCGCCCGTTGCCTGCGCCGCGCGAATCGAAGACCGCGAGCTCGAGGTCGCGCGGCAGCCCCTCGTGCTGCAGGCCGTCGTCCGACAGCACCACGTCGCACTCGCCGGCCGCGGCGAGCACGCCGAGCGCCGCGCCGCGGTTGCGCCCGACCACCACCGGGCGGCCGGTGCGGCGCGCGACCAGCACCGGCTCGTCGCCGACCGTCGCGGCATCGTCGTCGGGGCCGACCCGGCGGGGCGGGCCGCCCTCGGCCGCGCTGCGGTAGCCGCGCGCGAGCACGCCGGGCCGCCAGCCGCGCGCGGCGAGCGCGTCCGCGAGCGCGATCAGCAGCGGGGTCTTGCCGGTGCCGCCGACGACGAGGTTGCCGACCACGACGACCGGCGGGCGCCCCGGCGCGCGCGGCGCGGCCTTCGCCTGCGCGATCCGGCGGCGGCGCCCGCCGGCGACCGCCGCGACCAGCTGGCCGAGCGGCCACAGCAGCGCGCCGGCGAGCGCGTCGAGCGTGCCGTGCGGGCCGAACCAGACGCGTCGGATCCGGGCTTCGAGCGCCGCGCCGGCGGAGGGCGCGGGCGGGGGTACCGCCGGCTCGGCAGGCCCCGTCGTCATCAGGGCTTGCGGGCGGCGCCGGTCTGGGTCGCGAAGCTGACCTTGCCGAGGCCGGCGAGCCGCGCCGCCTCGAGCACGTTGACGACCGCCTGGTGGCTCGCGCCGGCGTCGGCGTAGATCACCACCGTCGGCTCCTTGCGGCCCTGCGCGCTGCGCGCGAGCGCCTGCGCGAAGCCCGCCGGGTCGCGGAACGCCGCGGTCGCGCCGTCGATCGCGTAGCGGCCGTCGGCGCCGACCGACACCGCGATCTCGACCGGTCGCTCCACCGCGGGGTCGACCGCGGCCGACGGCAGGTTCACCTGCAGCTCGCTGAACTTCGAGTAGGTCGTGGTGACCATCAGGAAGATCAGGATCACCAGCAGCAGGTCGATCAGCGGGATGAAGTTGATCTCCGGCTCCTCGCGCCGGACCCCGCGACGGAAGTTCATCGCGCCGCGGCGACCGTCGGCGCCGCCGGCTGCGCGGACGAGGGCCGCGGCGCGGCGCCCGCGACGCGGCGCGGGTCGAGCGTGTCGACGAGCCGCAGCGACTGCTGCTCCATCTCGACCAGGAAGCCGTCGACGCGCGAGCGGTAGGCGCGGTAGGCGATCAGCGCCGGGATCGCGATCACCAGGCCGAGCGCGGTGTTGTACAGCGCGATCGAGATGCCCTGCGCGAGCGCCTGCGGGTTGGTGCCCGAGGGCGACGACGCGCCGAAGATCTCGATCATGCCGATCACGGTGCCGAAGAGGCCGAGCAGCGGGCTCACGGTGGCGATCGTGCCGAGCGCGCCGAGGTAGCGCTCGAGGTCGTGGGCGACCGCGCGGCCGGTCTCCTCCATCGCCTCCTTCATGATCTCGCGGCCGTCGAACGAATGGCGCAGCCCGGTGGCGAGCACCCGGCCGAGCGCCGAGCCGGCCTCGAGCTTCTGTACCATCTCCGGCGTCGCCTGCCTGCCGCGGTGCATCGTGAGCACCTCGTCGAGCAGGTGAGCGGGCAGCACCCTGCGGCGCTGCAGCGAGATCGCGCGTTCGATGATCAGCGCGACCGCGAGGAACGACGCGATGATCAGGAACCAGACGGGCCAGCCGGCGGCCTGGATGATCGAGAACACTCACACCTCCGGGAGGACCGCCGCGCGTGCACCGGCGACGCGTCGCGAGCCCGGGATTGTCGGACGAACGGGTCGCGTGGGGCAAGTCGCCCGCCGACCGGACCGGTCGCCCGACCACCGGTCTGCTATTCGTGACTCGAAGGTGATGATTCTCGAATCTATCCCCAAGAGCTGTGGATAACTCTGTGCATCAACCGTTGCGGCACCCTCGGGAACCGCGCCGTTTCGAGGGGGTCGGGCTGTGCCGAAAAAACGCGCACCGAAAATGTTATGGTTTAACAATGACTTGCGACGAACTCCCGTGCGATCCGAGGGATTAGGCCGAAGGATGACGGAAATGCGTCGTGTGTGGATAGGTTCCGCCCGGAAAGGCGCATGAACGTGGGCTCCGAGCTTCCAGAACGCGCTCCGGCGCGGGACATCCTGACCGTCGGTCAGCTGAACAGGGCGGTCGCCGGGCTCCTCGAGCGCAGCTTCCCGCTGCTGTGGGTGTCGGGCGAGATCTCGAACCTGACCCGGGCCGCGAGCGGGCACTGGTACTTCAGCCTGAAGGACGCGCAGGCCTCGGTGCGGGCGGTGATGTTCCGCGGCCGCAACCAGCACGTGGCCTTCTCGCCGGCGAACGGCGACCGGGTCGAGGTGCGGGCGCAGGTGGCGCTCTACGAGGCCCGCGGCGACTTCCAGCTCAACGTCGAGCAGATGCGCGAGGCCGGCGCCGGCGACCTGTACCAGCAGTTCCTGCGGTTGAAGGCGCGGCTCGAGGCCGAGGGGCTGTTCGACGAGGACCGCAAGCGGCCGATCCCGGCGTCGCCGGCGCGGATCGGCGTGGTGACCTCGCCGCAGGCGGCCGCGCTGCGCGACGTGCTGACGACGCTCGCGCGCCGCGCGCCGCAGGTGCCGGTCGTGCTGTATCCGGCCTCGGTGCAGGGCCCCCAGGCGCCCGGTGAACTGGTGCGCGCGCTCGCGGCGGCCGCCGCGCGCGCCGAGGTCGACGTGCTGCTGCTGGTGCGCGGCGGCGGCGCGATCGAGGACCTCTGGGCATTCAACGACGAAGGCCTCGCCCGTGCGATCGCGGCGAGCCCGATCCCGGTGATCTCGGGCGTCGGGCACGAGACCGACTTCACCATCGCGGACTTCGTCGCCGACCTGCGGGCGCCGACTCCGACCGGCGCGGCGACGCGCGCGGTGCCCGACCGCGCCGAGCTGCTCGCGACGCTCGCGCGCGAGCGCCACCGGCTCGTTCAGGCGTGGCGGCGGCAGGCCGAGCAGCGCGAGCAGCGGCTCGACACCGCGACGCGGCTGCTGCGCCCGCCTTCGCTGCAGGTCGCGCAGCGGGTCGCGCGCGTCGAGCAGCTCGCGCGGCGGCTCGCGGTGGTCGGCGAGCGCGGCCTCTCCGACCGGGGCACGCGGCTCGCGGCCGCGGCCGCCGGCCTGCGCGGCCCGGACCTCGCCCTGCGCGCGGCGCGCCTCGACGCCGCCTCCCGCGCGCTGGGCGCGGCGATGCGCGGCCGGCTCGAGGCGCTCGTGCAGCGCGTCGCGCACGCCGGCGTCGAGCTCGACCTGGTCAGCCCGAGCGCGGTGCTCGCGCGCGGCTACGCGATCGTCACCGGGCCGGACGGCGCGATCGTGCGCGGCGCGGGCGCGGTCGCGCCGGGCGACGCGGTGTCGGTCGCGCTCGGCGACGGTGGCTTCGACGCGCGCGTGACCTCGACCTCGGCCGCCGGCAAGGCCGTTTCCGACGCAGGGACGGATTGAGCGCCGTCGCGGCGCTGGCCTAGAATTGCGGGTTCCGCCCCGGGCCCCTCGGCGCGCCGGCCGCGGCGCGCCCGCCGCGGCCGCCGACTCCACCCACGAGGACACGACGATGGAACACACCCTCCCGCCGCTGCCGTACGCGATCGATGCGCTGCAGCCGCACATCTCGAAGGAAACCCTCGAGTTCCACCACGGCAAGCACCACAACGCCTACGTCACGAACCTGAACAACCTGATCAAGGGCACCGAGTTCGAGAACCTGTCGCTGGTCGACGTCGTCAAGAAGTCCTCGGGCGGCGTGTTCAACAACGCGGCCCAGATCTGGAACCACACGTTCTACTGGAACTCGCTCAAGCCCAACGGCGGCGGCGAGCCGACCGGGGCGCTGGCCGACGCGATCACGAAGAAGTGGGGCTCGTTCGCCGCCTTCAAGGAGGCGTTCACCAAGTCCGCGATCGGCAACTTCGGCTCGAGCTGGACCTGGCTCGTCAAGAAGGCCGACGGCTCGCTCGACATCGTCAACACCAGCAACGCCGCTACGCCCATCACCGGCGCCGACGTGCCGCTGCTGACCTGCGACCTGTGGGAACACGCGTACTACATCGACTACCGCAACCGTCGCCCGGACTACCTCGGCGGCTGGTGGAGCCTGGTCAACTGGGACTTCGCGGCGAAGAACTTCGCCTGATCGCGCGGGCCGGCGAGACCGGCCCCCGCGAGGCGCGGCGCTCCGCGGGCGTCGCGCGACGGTGAGCCGGACGGGGCGCGACGCGCCCCGTTCGCGTTTCCGGGCCCGCGCGCCCGGCCTCGCGTCAGTTCGCCGCGGCCTTGAACACCTGCGGCTGGGCGAGCCGCGCGCCCGCCTTGAGCCCGCGCTTCGCGAACCAGCCCTGCTCCATCTCGAGCGCGTAGCGCACCGCGCGCACCGGGCAGTGGCTCGACTCGTCGTGCGGCTTCATGTCGAGGATGTTGGCGATGGTGCCGTCGTCGTCGATGAAGGCGATCGACAGCGGGATCAGCGTGTTCTTCATCCAGAAGCAGTGGCCCGCCTTCTGCTCGAACACGAACAGCATCCCCTCGTTCGGCCCCAGCCGCTCGCGCATCATCAGCCCGCGCATCCGCGTCGCGCCGTCGGCCGCGACCTCGGCCTTGATCACGTGCATGCCGGCCTGGATGTCGACGCGCGGCAGCGTCGGCTGCGGCTGGGGCCGCTCGGCGGGCGCCTGCTGCGCGAGTGCCGGCGGCGCGGCCGCGAAGGCGCAGGCCGCAGCGGTCGCCCATGCGGCGAGCGCGCGTCGCAGCGTGCGGATCGGTCGGCGGGGGCGGGGCGGGGCGGTCGGCTCGGTCATCGGTCGGGAGGGGTCGGGGCGCCGCAAGTCGGCGGGGGGCGGGCGCAGGACACTCGCACACGCGACGATAGCCCGAAATCCGACGGTGCACGCCGGGCGCGCCGCGGCGCACCGCCCCGGTGCCGTCCGGAGACGGGCGGGTTCGCGCATATAATCGAGGGCTGACGACGCAGCGCCGCGGACCCGCGGCCAGACTTTGGGGAGAGTCCATGTACAAGCACGTCAAGGTTCCCGCCGGCGGCGAGAAGATCAAGGTCAACGCCGACTATTCGCTGTCGGTGCCCGACCAGCCGATCATCCCGTACATCGAGGGCGACGGCACCGGCTTCGACATCACGCCGGTCATGATCAAGGTGGTCGACGCCGCGGTCGCCAAGGCGTACGGCGGCAAGAAGAAGATCCACTGGATGGAGATCTACGCCGGCGAGAAGTCGACGAAGGTCTACGGCCCGGACGTGTGGCTGCCCGAGGAGTCGCTGCAGATCCTCAAGGACTACGTGGTCTCGATCAAGGGTCCGCTCACCACCCCGGTCGGCGGCGGCATCCGCTCGCTGAACGTCGCGCTGCGCCAGGAG
>JBILTM010000073.1:0-20963 GCA_044371545.1 Burkholderiaceae bacterium | reverse complement strand
GAGGCCGAGGTCGCCCAGATCCTCGCCGCGCAGTCGGCCCGCGGCGGCGAGCCGCCGAGCGCGTCCGACGTGATGGACCAGCTGACCCGCACCTTCGAGTCGACGATCATCAAGACCGCGCTGCGCCACACGCGCGGCCGGCGGATCGACGCGGCGCTGCGGCTCGGCATCGGCCGCAACACGATCACCCGCAAGATCCAGGACCTGCGGCTGGAAGAGGACTGACCGCGCCGCGCCGCCGCGCGGCGCGCCCGGTCAGGCCGAGAGCTCGGCGATCACCGGCGCGTGGTCCGACGGCTGCGGGAGCTTGCGCGGCGCGCGGTCGATCGAGCAGGCCGTGACGCCGCCCGCGAGCGGCGTGCTGACCAGCAGGTGGTCGATCCTCAGGCCGCGGTTCTTCTGGAAGCCGAGCTGGCGGTAGTCCCACCAGCTGAAGGTCTTCTCCGGCTGCTCGAAGAGGCGGTACGCGTCGGCGAAGCCGAGCGCGAGCAGCGCCTGGAAGCGCCCGCGCTCGGGCTCCGAGCACAGCACCTGGCCGGCCCACGCGACCGGGTCGTGCACGTCGCGGTCCTCCGGCGCGATGTTGTAGTCGCCCGCGACCACGAGCCGCGGCCGGGCGACGAGTTCCTCGGCGAGCCAGACCGACAGCGCGTCGAGCCAGCGCAGCTTGTACTCGTACTTGTCGGTGCCCACCGCCTGGCCGTTCGGCACATAAGCGCTGATCAGGCGCACCCCGCCCAGCGTCGCCGCGATCAGCCGCTTCTGCTCGTCGGGGAAGTGCGGGTTGCCGAGCACCAGGTCCTGCGCGTCCCAGCCGCGATCGGCGCGCCACAGGATCGCGACGCCGTTGTAGGTGGGCTGGCCCGAGAACACCGCGCGGTAGCCGGCCGCCTCGATCTCGGCGACCGGGAACTTCTCGTCGACGAGCTTGGTCTCCTGCAGGCACAGCGCGTCCACCGGATGCGCAGCCAGCCAGTCGAGCACCTGCGGCAGGCGGACCTTCAGCGAGTTGACGTTCCAGGTCGCGAGTCGCATGGTTCTTGAGGATCCGAGTGCAGGCAGTGGGAGAAGCGCCGGGCCCGGGCTACTTGCACTGCCCGGGGTTGGCCTTGCAATACTGAATCGATGCAGTGCACTGCTGCTCACTGTGCGGATTGAAATGGCGCCGATCCCGGCCCCAGCATTGGGTCCACAAGCCGTTGCTGTCGACACGCATGCCGGCAAACCCGTCGCCGGGCATGAAGAGCCCGTCGTTGAATGCCGAATAGGACACATGGCACTCGGCGGGAA
This sequence comes from Burkholderiaceae bacterium, assembly GCA_044371545.1. GTDB lineage: Bacteria > Pseudomonadota > Gammaproteobacteria > Burkholderiales > Burkholderiaceae_E > UBA4615. The sequence goes on along the minus strand of JBILTM010000073.1, from coordinate 19,673 downwards.
TGCGAGGGTCGACCGGCGGTCGGCCGCCACCGTCGGGCAGCCCGACACGCGCCCACCCTCGGCGGCATGCCTCCACGGCAGTGCGTTCGGCCCGCTCCCGGGTGTCGGAGCCGCAGGCCACACCGATCGCGGACGCCGACCGCGCCACCGCGAAGTAGCCGGGGCCTGCACACTTGAGCACCTGCTGGGTATGGCCTACGGAGAGCGGCTGGGGCCCGAAGGTCTCGGTCAGCGTCTCGTTTAGGCAGGCCTCATTGCTCACGTGGCCGGCTCCGGTGGGCCAATCGCAGGCACGGCGGCGCGCATCCTCGGCCGAGGCCTGGCTCAGCCCGAGGGCGAGATGCGAGGCCCTTGCAAAGGTCTCGCCCCCCGGCAAGGTGCCCTGAGGCTGTGTCGGCGACATGATGCTTGCGTGAAAGTAGGGTCCGCCGGTGGACGGTCTGGCGGGCTGCGCGGCGGCGGTCTTCCCTGCGTCCCTCTTCCCGCACACGTAGCATTCGCTCTCACTCTGCGCGACCGAGTAGGAAAGCTCTGACGCCGGGGTGCCCACGTTGCGCCACTCGACGTCGGTCGGGCCATCGATCACCCGGTACAGCGGATGGCCCATGCTGCGTGCCCGATCGCCGATGACGGCCCGCTCTCGCAGGTAGACCGTCACTTCGACACACTGGTTGCGTGGCGGCTCGAGGCCGATGATCACCAGGGACGACAGGCCGTTGGAGACGCGCGCGGTCTGCGAGTCGCGAATAGTCGCCTGGACCGCGCAGCGCCCGAGCTTGCGGGTGCAGTCGCACTCCGCGGGTGCGTCGTTGAGCGCCAGCCTGGACGACGGGGGCCCACCGGGCATCGGTGCAGCGGCAGGGGCCGCCGTAGTGGACGCCGGTGTGCGATCCGGGGCCGCGGCCATGACCGGCGCACCCGTGGGTGCGGTCCCGGGCTGATACAAGTCCATCGCGAAGACGTCGCGCGTCCAGGCACGCAGGTCTTCGTTCGCGAGCGCCGCCTTGACCGCGTTCTCGATCGGCAGTCGAACGGCAGCGGGTGTGTCCTTGCGCACGAACAGTCCGATCGAAGACCCTCTGGAGAACTCGATGCCGAGCGACTGCATGGAGGGCGCCTGGAGCGGGCCGGGGCGACTGAGCGCGACCAGCCTCAATTGCCTCGGCACGGTCCCGCTCGCAGGAAGGCAGATGAAGCTGCTGTCCGAACTGAGCATCTGCGCGAACGTGGGTCCCATGCCCACGGCCCCGACCACTCGCGCAGGATTCAGGCCGAGTTGCCGGCTCAGCGCATTGGCGCACAGGCGGGAGCTGGAATTGGCATGCATCAGCATCCCGTTGGCGCTGCGATTGATGGCGTCCGTCAGGTCTGCCGCGGTACGGATCGGCGGCGCGCCCGGGCTGGCATACAGACCGAAGCTTTGCTGCCCGATCTCGCCGACCGAGTCGAAGTCGCCGGGCAGGCCGAGGCCGACCTGTGCGTCCCTCAACTTCAGGTTGGTCTCCATGTCACCCAGCAGGATGGCCGTGCCGTGTGGCTGCGTCCTGGCTACGGCCACCGCAGCATCGGTGGCCGTACCCGTGACGACCGTGACGGGCTGCTGCAACGACGACTCGATGCCGCGTGCGATCCGCTGCGCCAAGCCGTGCGTGGGGCCGCCGGCCGCGTACGGCACGTGCAGCGCCAATTGCGCTGCCGCCGGTGCGGTCGCCGTCGCGGACACCACGCAGAGCATTGCGGCGAGGACTGGGACCCGAGGCATGCCTTCTCCAGCTGCGTGTGTGTCCGGCCCCGGCCGGGCATTGTGGGTGCGGCTGGAGGATACAGTGCTGGAGCCTGTCCGGAATCCTGCGTGCGAGGCAGGCGTCAGGGTTGACCCGCCCGCGGCGACGCCCGATCCTTTGCGATGAGGGGTCGGTTCGACCGCCGACCCGCCGACCCCCGCCCGCCGATGCCGCCGCATCGCGGGCGAGAACCCTTCAAACGCATGTCATGAGCTTCGAACGACACGCCGTGATCCTCGGCGGCACCGGCATGGTCGGTGCCAACATGGCCCGCCTGCTCGACCGCGTCGGCGGCTGGGACGTCACGCTCGTCTCGCGTCGCGCGCCCGACTTCGCGACGCGCGCGCGGCACGTCGCCTGCGACATGGCCGACCCCGACGCGTGCGCGCGCGTGCTCGGGTCGAGGACCGACGCGACCCACGTCTTCTGGACCGGCCACGCGACCGGCACGCAGTGGATCGGCAAGGCCGCGCGCGACACCGACCTGTTCCGCAACGCGATGACGGCGCTCGAGCCCGCGGCCCGCGACCTGCAGCACGTCTGCCTGCTGCAGGGCTCGAAGTACTACGGCCGTCACCTCGGGCCGTTCAGGACGCCGGCGAGGGAGGACGACCCGCGCCACTTCCCGCCGAACTTCTACTACACGCAGGAGGACTTCCTGCGCGCGCTGCAGCGCGGCAAGCGCTGGAGCTTCTCGCTGATGCGGCCGCACATCGTCTGCGGCTACGCGCGGACCGACATCAACCTGCCCAAGCCGATCGCCGTCTACGCCACGCTGTGCAGGAAGCTGGGCCTGCCGCTGAAGTTCCCCGGTCCCGAGGGGGCCTACCGCGCGGTGCACTGCGCCAGCGACGTGGACCTGCTCAACAAGGGGATGCTCTGGGCGGCCACCACGCCCGGGGCGGCCAACGAGGCCTTCAACATGGTCAACGGCGACCACTTCCGCTGGCAGTACCTGTGGCCGAAGATCGCCGAGTTCTTCGACATGGAATGCGGCGACGTGCAGACCATCGACCTCGAGCAGATGATGGCCGACAAGGCGCCGCTGTGGGACGAGATCGTGCGCGAGCACGGCCTGCTGCAGACGCCCTTCCACGAGGCGGCGAACTGGGCCTTCGCGAACTACGCGTTCGCGCCGACCTGGGACATCATGCTCGACAACACCAAGGCGCGGCGCCACGGCTTCCAGGAATTCGTCGACAGCGAGGAGATGTTCCTGCGCATCTTCCGCGACTTCCGCGAGCAGCGCTTCATTCCCTGACGCGGCACGGCGCCCGCGCCGGCTCCGGCATCGCCGGAACCCGGGGTCTGTACGTTCTGGACTGATCGGTCCACAATGAGGGCTCTCCAGGAGAGCCGCCGTGTCCGACCCGATTCCCTTCGTCCGCACGCCCGACGAACGCTTCGCCGGCCTGCCCGGATGGCCGTGGGCGCCGCGCTGGATCGACGACCTGCCGAGCCTGCCCGGGCTGCGGATGCACCTCGTCGACGAGGGCCCGAGGAACGCGCCCGTCACCTGGCTGTGCCTTCACGGCAATCCCGCGTGGGCCTACCTGTACCGCCGGATGATCCCGGTGTTCCTCGCCGCGGGGCACCGCGTGGTCGCGCCGGACATGCCCGGCTTCGGCCGCAGCGACAAGCCGCTCCTCGACGCGCAGCACACCTTCTCCTGGCACCGCGCGGTGCTGCTCGAGCTCGTCGAGCGCCTGGACCTGCGCGACGCGAACCTCGTCGTGCAGGACTGGGGCGGGCTGCTGGGCCTCACGCTGCCGATGGACTCGCCGGAGCGCTGGCGCGGCCTGCTGGTGATGAACACCGTGCTCGCGACCGGCGACGCGCCGCTGCCCGAGGGCTTCGTGCAGTGGCGCACGATGTGCCGCGACAGGCCGGAGTTCGCGATCTCGCGCCTCTTCGCCCGCGGCAACCCGCACATGAGCGAAGCCGAGTGCGCGGCCTACGACGCGCCGTTCCCGTCGGCCGAGTACCGCGCGGCCACGCGCCGCTTCCCGGAGATGGTGCCGGGCGCTCCGGACGACGACGGCGCGGCGGCGTCGCTGCGCGCGGCCGAGTTCTGGTCCGCCCGGTGGGGCGGCCGCTCGCTGATGGCCGTCGGCGCCCGCGACCCGGTGTTCTCGCCCGCGGTCATGGCGGGGCTCGCCGCCCGGATCCGGGGCTGCCCGGCGCCCTGGCCGATCGAGGAGGGCGGGCACTTCGTCCAGGAGCACGGCGAGCGGATCGCCGCCCGGGCGCTCGAGGTGCTCGGCTGACGTGACGGATTGCGCATGGCGACACGCTGCGTTGCACCATACGGAATGTCCAACCGCCGCCTGCAACAAACGCAGAATCCGCTTGTTTGTCCAGGACAAGACTGCGTATAACGCGTCCTGAGCCGGCGCATCCCCGCCGGCCGTGACCCGCCCGGTCGACCTCCGGTGCGCGTCGCGACCCGGTCGCCGCCTACCACCCCCGGCGGCGACCGACCCCCGCGCCCCCGACAGGCGCGCCGCCCGGCTCCGGCCGGACGCCGCGTCCGGCCATCGCCTTGCCTGCGCGCGGCGAGGGGTGCGAGCGGAGTACCCTCCGCGGCTTTCCCGGAACGACTCTCGAGGACCCGATGCAAGCGACCCTGACGACCCTGCTGTCCAACGCCGCCGCCGACGCCCCCGCGATCGGCGCGCCCGGACGGCGTGCGATGACCCACGGCGAGCTGCGCGCGCTGGTCGACGCGACGCGCGAGCGACTGAACGGCCTGGGCATCGGCCGCAACGACCGCGTGGCGATCGTGCTCGACAACGGCCCGGAGATGGCCGCCTGCTTCGTCGCCTGCGCCTGCGCGGTCACCAGCGCGCCGCTGAACCCGGCCTACCGCGCCGAGGAGTTCGAGTTCTACCTGTCCGACCTGAAGGCCGCGGCGCTGATCGTCTCGAAGGGTTCGACCTCCCCGTCGGTCGAGGTCGCCGCGAAGCTCGGCGTTCGCATCGTCGAGCTGATCGCGCCCGCCGACGCGCCGGCCGGCACCTTCGCGCTCGAGGCCCGCGACGGCGGCGCGCCGAAGGCGGCCGCCCATCCCGGCAGCGCGCAGCCCGACGACGTGTCGATGGTGCTGCACACCTCGGGCACCACCTCGCGCCCGAAGATCGTCCCGCTGTCGCAGCGCAACCTCTGCGCGTCCGCGACGCACATCCGCTCGACGCTGAAGTTCACCGGCGCCGACCGCGGCCTGAACATCATGCCGCTGTTCCACATCCACGGCCTGATCGCCGGCGTGCTCGCGCCGCTGTCGGCCGGCTCGATGGTCTTCTGCACGCCGGGCTTCAACGCGCTGAAGTTCTTCGCGTGGATGGACGAGGCCAAGCCCACCTGGTACACGGCGGTGCCGACGATGCACCAGGCGATCCTGTCGCGCGCCTCGAAGAACACCGACGTGATCGCGCGCAACCCGCTGCGCTTCCTGCGCTCGTCGTCGTCGTCGATTCCGCCGCAGGTGATCCGCGAGCTCGAGGACGTGTTCGGCGCGCCGCTGGTCGAGTCGTACGGCATGACCGAGGCGACGCACCAGATGGCCTCGAACCCGCTGCCGCCCGCGGTGCGCAAGCCGGGTACGGTCGGCGTCGCCGCCGGCCCCGAGATCGCGATCATGGCCGAGGACGGACGGCTCCTCGCGCGCGGCGAGACCGGCGAGATCGTGATCCGCGGCCCGAACGTGACCGCCGGCTACGAGAGCAACCCGAAGGCGAATGCGGAGGCCTTCGTCGACGGCTGGTTCCGCACCGGCGACCAGGGCGTGATGGATGCCGACGGCTACGTGAGCATCACCGGCCGCCTGAAGGAGATCATCAACCGCGGCGGCGAGAAGGTGAGCCCGCGCGAGGTCGACGAGATCCTGATGGACCACCCGGCGGTCGCGCAGGTGGTGTGCTTCGGCATGCCGCATCCGAAGCTCGGCGAGGAGGTCGCCGCGGCGGTCGTGCTGCGCGAGGGCCAGGCCGCCTCGGAGCGCGAGCTGCAGGACTTCGTCGGCAAGCGCGCGGCCGACTTCAAGGTGCCCAAGCGGATCCTGCTGCTCGAGGAGATCCCCAAGGGCGCGACCGGCAAGCTGCAACGCATCGGGCTCGCTCAGAAGCTCGGGCTGGCCTGAGGCGCGCGGGCCCGCCGCGGGCCCGGCGCCGACGGCCGAACAGAAGCGACGTGTCAGGGAGACACCGGTTCCTTCTTCTTCACCCTCTGGAGTTCCGATGACCATGACCCGACCGTTCCACCGCCGTGCCGGCGCCCTGGCGGCCGCCGCTTTCGTGGCCGTCGCGGGCCTGCTGGCCGCCTCGCCGTCCGCCGTGCGTGCGCAGGGCTGGGAGCCCTCGAAGCCGATCGAGTTCGTCGTCCCCGCCGGCACCGGCGGCGGCGCCGACCAGATGGCGCGCTTCATCCAGGGCGTCGTCGCCAAGCACAACCTCGCCAAGCAGCCGATCGTCGTCGTCAACAAGTCGGGCGGCGCCGGCGCCGAGGGCTTTCTCGCGATGAAGTCGGCCAACGCCGACCCGCACAAGATCGTCATCACGCTGTCGAACCTGTTCACGACGCCGCTCGCCACCGGCGTGCCGTTCAACTGGCGCGACCTGACTCCGGTCACGATGCTCGCGCTCGACCAGTTCGTGCTGTGGGTCAACGAGGAGTCCCCGCACAAGACCGCGAAGGCCTTCCACGACGCGCTGAAGGCCGGCGCGCCCAACAGCATCAAGATGGGCGGCACCGGCTCGAAGCAGGAGGACCAGATCATCTCGGTGATGCTCGAGAAGTCCGCCGGCGGCAAGAAGATGACCTACGTGCCGTTCAAGGGCGGCGGCGACGTCGCGGTGCAGCTGGTGGGCAAGCACATCGACGCCACGGTCAACAACCCGATCGAGGCCGAGTCGCACTGGCGCGCCGGCAAGCTGCGGCCGCTCTGCGTGTTCGACAAGGACCGCATGCCGTACAAGGACAAGCTGACCTCGACGCAGTCGTGGAGCGACATCCCGACCTGCAAGTCGGCCGGCATCGACGTCGAGTACCTGATGCTGCGCGGCATCTTCATGGCACCGGGCGTCAAGCCCGAGCAGGTCGCCTACTACAACGGCCTGTTCGACAAGGTGCGTGCGCTGCCCGAGTGGAAGGAGTTCATGGACAAGGGCGCGTTCAAGCAGACCACCATGAAGGGCCAGGAGTTCTTCGACTGGCTGGGTCGCAACGAGCAGGTCCACCGCGTGCTGATGAAGGAAGCCGGCTTCATCGCGATGTGACGCCGTCCCCGTCGCGCGGGCGGATGCCCGCGCGAGTTCCTCGATATGCGGGGCGCCCCCGCGCCCCATGGAGCCCAAGATGAGCGACCCCACCGGGAACCCGTCCGAGTCCGTTCGCGTCCGCTGGCCCGAGGCCGCGGTCGCGATCGTGCTGCAGGGCCTCGCCGTGCTGGTGATCACCGACAGCCTGCGCGTCGGCGTGGGCTGGGCCGACGACGGTCCGCGTTCGGGCTACTTCCCGTTCATCATCGGCGTGCTGCTCTTCGCAAGCGCGACCTGGGTCCTCGTGTCGCAGCTGCGGCGCTGGAGCACCGACCGCGCCGAGTTCGCCGAGCGCGCGCAGCTGCGCCAGGTGATGTCGATGGCGATCCCGATCACGGTGTACGTCGGCGCGATCGCGCTCGTGGGCCTTTATCTCGCGTCGATCGCCCTGATCGCGTGGTTCATGCTCCGCCACGGCAAGTACGGCGTGCTGCGCACCGCGGCGGTCGCCGTCGGCGTGCCGCTCGCCGCCTTCCTCGTCTTCGAACGCTGGTTCCTCGTGCCGCTCCCCAAGGGACCGCTCGAGGCGATGCTCGGCTTCTGACCGCGAGACCGCCATGCAGGAACTCCACGATCTCGCGAACGGCTTCTCCGTCGCGCTCACGCTGCCGAACATCGGGTTCATGGTGATCGGCATCATCCTCGGCGTGCTGATCGGCGTGCTGCCGGGCCTGGGCGGCGCCAACGGCGTCGCGATCCTGCTGCCGCTGACGTTCTCGATGAGCCCCACGTCGGCGATCATCATGCTGTCGTGCATCTACTGGGGCGCGCTCTTCGGCGGGGCGATCACCTCGATCCTGTTCAACATCCCCGGCGAGCCATGGTCGGTCGCGACCACCTTCGACGGCCACCCGATGGCGCAGCAGGGTCGCGCCGCGCAGGCGCTCACCGCGGCGTTCACCTCGTCGTTCGTCGGCGCGCTGTTCGCGGTGGTGCTGATCACCTTCACCGCTGGCCTGCTCGCGAAGTTCGCGCTGAAGTTCGGGCCGGCCGAGTTCTTCGCGGTCCAGCTGCTGACCTTCTGCAGCTTCGTCGGCATGAGCAAGGAGCCGCCCGCCAAGACGCTCGCCGCGATGATGCTCGGCTTCGCGCTCGCCGCGGTCGGCATGGACACGGTGACCGGCACGCTTCGGATGACCTACGGCGTGCCCGAGCTGCTCAAGGGCTTCGACTTCCTGATCGCGGTGATCGGCCTGTTCGGCATCGGCGAGATCCTGCTCACGATGGAGGAGGGCCTGTCGTTCAAGGGCAAGAGCGCGAAGATCACGACGAAGGTCGTGCTGCAGACCTGGAAGGAGCTGCTCACGCACTGGAAGCTCTTCCTGCGCTCGACCGCGATCGGCTGCTGGATGGGCATCACGCCCGGGGGCGCGACGCCCGCGTCGTTCATGAGCTACGGCATGGCGCGCCGCATGTCCAGGCACCCCGAGGAGTTCGGCAAGGGCCGGATGGAAGGCGTGGTCGCGCCCGAGACCGCCGCGCACGCGGCCGGCACCTCGGCGCTGCTGCCGATGCTGACGCTCGGCATCCCCGGCTCGCCGACCGCGGCCGTGCTGCTCGGCGGCCTGCTGATCTGGGGCCTGCAGCCGGGCCCGATGCTGTTCGTCGAGCAGAAGGACTTCGTCTGGGGCCTGATCGCCTCGATGTACCTCGGCAACATCGTCGGCCTGATCATCGTGCTGACGACCGTGCCCTGGTGGGCCGCGATCCTGCGGATCCCGTTCGCGGTCATCGCGCCGGTGATCATCGTGATCTGCGCGATCGGCGCGTACACCGTTCACAGCTCGATGTTCGACGTGGTGCTGATGCTGGTGTTCGGCGTCGTCGGCTACCTGTTCAAGAAGCTGAAGTATCCTCTCGCGCCGCTGGTGCTGGCGCTGGTGCTGGGCGACATGGCCGAGGCGAGCTTCCGCCAGGCGATGCTGCTGTCCCAGGGCAGCATCGGCATCTTCTGGTCGAACCCGCTGGTCGGCTCGCTGACGACGCTCGCGCTGGTGATGCTCGTGTGGCCGCTGGTGGGCCGCGCGAAGGCGATGCTGGGCGGTGGCGGCGGCACGGGCGGCCGCCGGCCGGTCGGCGTGGGAGAAGGGCGTTGAAGATCGCGGTGGTCGGCGCGGGCGCCATCGGCGGCTACCTCGGCGCGAGGCTGTCGCTCGCGGGCGAGGAAGTCGTGGTCGTCGCGCGCAACCGCAACCTCGAGGCCATCTCGGCCCACGGGCTGCGGCTGATCGAGGAGGACGGCACCGAGCGGCACGCGAGCGGCGTGCGCGCGGTCGCGGTGCCGTCGGACGCCGGCCCGCAGGACGCGGTGCTGCTCGCGGTGAAGGCGCACCAGGTGATCGACCTGCTGCCGGCGATGCGCGGGCTCTTCGGCCCGCACACGATGGTGGTGACGCTGATCAACGGCATCCCGTGGTGGTACTTCCACAGGCTCGCGGGTCCGTGGGAGGGGCGCGTGCTGGAGAGCGTCGATCCGGGCGGGCGCATCGCCGCGCAGATCGAGCCCGAGCGGATCATCGGCAGCGTCGTCTATCCGGCCTCCGAGCTGGTGGCGCCCGGCGTGATCAAGGTCGTCGAGGGCAACCGCTTCACGCTCGGCGAGCTCGACGGCAGCCGCAGCGAGCGCATCGACGGGCTGTCGAAGGCGCTGATCGCCGCGGGCTTCAAGGCCCCGGTCTCGAAGGACATCCGCAGCGAGATCTGGGTCAAGCTCTGGGGCAACCTGAGCTTCAACCCGATCTCGGCGCTCACGCACGCGACGCTCGAGGAGATCTGCCGCTTCGCGCCGACGCGCGCGCTCGCGGCCGCGATGATGACCGAGGCGCAGGCGATCGGCGAGAAGCTCGGCGTCGAGTTCAAGGTGTCGCTCGACAAGCGCATCGCGGGCGCCGAGGCGGTCGGCGCGCACAAGACCTCGATGCTGCAGGATGTCGAGCACGGTCGCGCGATCGAGCTCGAGGCGCTGGTCGGCTCGGTGATCGAGCTCGGCCGCATCACCGGCACGCCGACGCCCACGATCGACGCGGTCTACGCGATGGCGAGCCTTCTGACCCGGACGCTGTCCGCGCAGAAGGGCCGGCTCGCGGTGCAGGCGGCCTGAGCCGCCGGCGGAGGGGGCGCCTCGCAGGCCGCCGCGGGGCTCAGCCCGCGGCCGGCGCGCCGTAGACGTTCGACAGCGTCCCGATCCCGTCGATCGTCACTTCGACGCGCGCGCCCGGCCTCATCGGCAGCACGCCGACCGAGGTGCCGCACAGGATCACGTCGCCCGGTTCGAGCGTCACGTCGTGCGACAGCCGCGCGACCAGCTCGTGCGGCGCGAAGAACATGTCCGACAGGGGGTAGTCCTGGCGCACGCGGCCGTCGACGGTCGTGCGCACCGACGCGGCCGACGGGTCGAACTCGGTCTCGATCACCGGCCCCACCACGCCGAAGCCGTCGAAGCCCTTGGCCCGCGCCCACTGCGGGAACGACGGGTCGCGGTTCAGCAGCTCGATCGCGGTGACGTCGTTCGCGCAGCTGTAGCCGAGCACGCGCGCCCCCGCCTGCGACGCGTCGATCGCGCGGGTGCGCCGGCCGATCACGATCGCGAGCTCGCCCTCGTACGCGACGCGGCCGACCTCGCCCCCGGGCACCGGGATCACGTCGCCGTGGCCGGCGAGGCTGCTCGGCGCCTTCAGGAACCACAGCGGCTCGGCCGGCCGTGTCCAGCCGTTCTTGGCGGCCGCGGCGCCGAAGTTGTTCCAGAGCGCGAGGATCTTCGAGGGCCGCGGCAGCGGGCGCCACGCGATCGCGTCGAGCGGCACGCGACGGCCGGTCCGCGCATGCGCGCCGTGGGGCGAGCCGTCCACCAGCTCCGCCGCATCGCCGTCCAGGATCGCCCACCGCTCTTCGCCGCCGTCGAGGCACCGCAACCACTTCATCGTTCGTCTCCGTCGCGCCGATGCGCGGGCGCGATGGTAGCGCCCGCTCGGGCTCGAGGCGGCAATGCCCGATCGGCGTGCATGCCGCAGGGCGCCTCGCGCACCACGGCCGTGCCGGGCAGCGCAGTGCGCGTGCGCCGGTCGCGTCGCGGCGGCCCGGGAGGCGGATCGGCGCGTCGCCGCCGCACGCCGATCCGTCGCCGGCACGCTTGTTGCAGACCTCTTTCGATCCGACGCGGGCGCCAAGACGCCCGCGCCCCCAGACCGCCCCACGCACCGATGCCCGCATGACGCGTGCGCCCTAAGAAGTCCACAGCATCCAGCGCCTCCTCGAGCGGCTCCATGCGCGCCACGCGCGCCTCGACGAGGGCGAGGTCGCCACCTGCATCCCCGAGCTCTCGAAGGCCGACCTGGCCGACTTCGGCATCTGCGTGGTGTCGGCCGAGCGGCGCGTGTTCGAGGTCGGCGACTCGCGCAAGCCGTTCACGATGCAGTCGGTGTCCAAGCCGCTGGTGTTCGGCATCGCGGTCGAGGCGCTCGGCCACGACGCGGCGCTCGAGCACGTCGACGTCGAGCCGAGCGGCGACGCGTTCGACTCGATCCAGCTGCAGCCCGGGACGAACACGCCCTTCGATCCACTGATCAACGCCGGCGCGATCGCGGTGGCCGGCGCGCTGCACGCGCGCTTCGGCGACGAGGCGTTCGCGATCACGCTCGAGCGGATGAGCGAGGCCGCCGGACGCCCTCATGTTCACCTGCGGCATGTACGACTACTCGGGGCAGTGGGCCTTCCGGGTCGGCGTCCCAGCCAAGAGCGGCGTCAGCGGCGGCGTGATGGCGGTCGTCAAGCGCCAGCTCGGGATCGCGACCTACTCGCCGAAGCTCGACCCGCGGGGCAACAGCCGGCGCGGCATCGAGGTGTGCGTCGAGCTCGCGGACGAACTCGGGCCGCACGCCTTCGACTGCATGAACTTCGGCTCGAGCTACTTGAGGCGGTGCTCTGAGGCGGGACGCCCCCGCTCAGAAGCGCAGGGTCGTCGAGCTGCGGGGCGCCTCGGGCTCGGCGCGCTGCGCCGGCGGGCGCTGGCGGGTCGGGGCCTCGCGCGGCGCGGCCGCGGCGACCGCGTCGACCGACTCCACCACGCCGCCCGCGGCGTTCGAGCGCTGCGCGTCGCGCGCGGCGCTCGCTGCCGCGAGCCCCGCGGCCGGCGGCTGTCGGTACGAGGGCGGCAGCGCCGAGGTCTTCGGATAGCCGGCCGCGTCGAGCAGCCGGTCCCATTCGCCGGCTTCGAAGCCGACGCTGCGCTCGCGCCCGACGCTCAGCGCGGGGAACGAGTTGTCGGAGAAGCCGGCGCTCTTGTACGCCTCGGCATCGGCGCTCGTGCTCACGGTGCGCTCGGCGAACGGGATGCCGCGCCTGGAGAGGTGGCCGCGCGCATTCTGGCAGGGCGCGCAGTTGGACGTCGTGTAGAGCACCACCGGGTAATTCGACGCGGCGCCGCGCAGCGCGGCCGGCACGCCGCCGTCGTCGCGCTTCGAGGCGGCCGGCGCCTGCGCGCCGAGCGTCACGCCGGTCATGCCGGCCGGGGGCGGCTGGTCGCTGTAGTTGACCTGGCCGCCCGGGCCGACCCACTTGTACTGGGCGGCGGCGGGCGAGGCGGCGGCGAGGCAGAGAAAGAAGGTGGCTGCGAGCTCAGGCGTCCGCATGGGTAGTCTCCTGGACCATCCCATTGTGGCGCAGCAGCGCGTCGAGGCTGGGGTCCCGGCCCCTGAACGCGCGGAACGAGTCGATGGCCGGTCGGCTGCCGCCGACGGACAGGATCTCCGCGAGGAAGCGTTGCCCGGTCGCCGCGTTGAAGACGCCTTCCTCCTCGAACGCCGCGTAGCAGTCGGCCGACAGCACCTCGGCCCACTTGTAGCTGTAGTAGCCGGCCGCGTAGCCGCCCGCGAAGATGTGCGAGAAGCTGTTCTGGAAGCGGTTGAACCCGGGCGGCACGACGACCGCGACCTCGCTCCGCACATCGTCGAGCAGCGCCTGCACCGTGCGGGCCGGAGTGGGGTCGGCATCACGGCCCAGGTCGCCGGACTCGGCGTGCAGCCGCATGTCGAAGAGCGCGAACTCCACCTGGCGCAGCGTCTGCATGCCGCTCTGGAAGTTCTTCGCGGCGAGCATCCGGTCGAACAGCGCGCGCGGCAGCGGCTCGCCGCTGTCGACGTGCGCGGTCATGCTGCGCACGATGTCCCACTCCCAGCAGAAGTTCTCCATGAACTGGCTGGGCAGCTCGACCGCATCCCACTCGACGCCCGAGATGCCCGAGACGCCGAGCTCGTCGACGCGGGTCAGCATGTGGTGCAGCCCGTGGCCGAACTCGTGGAACAGCGTGATCACGTCGTCGTGCGACAGCAGCGCGGGCTTGTCGCCGACCGGCGCCTGCACGTTGCAGGTGAGGTAGGCCACCGGCGTCTGCAGCCCGGTCGGCACGCGCTTGCGGCCGCGCGCGTCGTCCATCCACGCGCCCGGGCGCTTGCTCGGCCGCGCGTACATGTCGAGGTAGAACTGGCCGACCAGCGCGCCTGCGCGCTCGATGCGGAAGAAGCGCACGTCCGGGTGCCAGGTCTCGGCGGTGTCGGGCGAGAGCTTCACCTCGAACAGCCGCTCGATCAGGCCGAAGAGGCCGTCGAGCACGCGCGGCAGCTGGAAGTACTGCTTGACCTCGTTGTCCGAGAAGGCATAGCGCGCCTCCTTGAGCCGCTCGCTCGCGAAGGCCATGTCCCATGCGTGCAGCGGGTCGAGGCCGAGCATGTCCTTCGCGAACGCGCGCAGCTCGGCCATGTCGCGCTGCGCGGAGGGCTTCGCGCGCGCGGCCAGGTCGCGCAGGAACTCGATCACCTGCGCCGGCGACTCGGCCATCTTGGGCACCAGCGACACGTCGGCGAAGCTCGGGTAGCCGAGCAGCTTCGCCTCCTCGGCGCGCAGCCCGAGCGTCTCGTCGATGATCGGGCCGTTGTCGAGCTTCGGGTCGGTGGCGAGCTCGGACGCGCGGGTCACGTAGGCGCGGTACAGCGTCTCGCGCAGCGCGCGGTCGTGCGCGTACTGCATCACCGGGAAGTAGGACGGGAACTGCAGCGTGAAGCGCCAGCCGGCGACGCCCGCGCGCTCGGCCTCCTGGCGTGCCGCGGCCTTCGCGTCGTCGGGCAGGCCGCCGAGGCGTGCTTCGTCGGTCACGTCGAGCGTGAACGCCTTGGTTGCGTCGAGCACGTTCTCGCTGAACTTCTGCGACAGCGCGGCCTGCCGGTCCTGGATCGCCGCGTAGCGCTCGCGCGCGGGCGACACCAGCTCGGCGCCGCCGAGGCGGAAGTCGCGCAGCGCGTGCTCGACGATGCGCTTCTGCGGCACGGTCATCCGCTCGAACGTGGCCGACGCGCGCAGCGCCTTGTACTTCGCGAACAGCGCCTCGTTCTGGCCGAGCGCCGTCCAGAACTCGGTGACCTTGGGCAGGGTCTCGTTGTAGGCGGCGCGCAGCTCGGGCGTGTCGGCCACGCCGTTCAGGTGGCCGACCATGCCCCAGGCGCGGCCGAGCCGCTCGGTCGCGTCCTCGAGCGGGCGCACGAAGTCGTCCCAGGTCGCGGGCGTCTCGGGCCGCGCGGCCGTCTCGACCGCGGCGCGGGCCTGCCCGAGCAGCGCGTCGATCGCGGGCGCGACGTGCGCGGGGTCGAACGCGGCGAAGCGGGGCAGGCCGCCGAAGTCGAGCAGGGGATTGGAGGCGCGGGCGGTGTCGGTCATGGCGGTGCGTCGGTGGGGCGTCGTGTGCAGGTGGGCATTGTCGCCCGTCGTTCAAGGCCGCACACCGGGCGGGGGTGCCCGGCGAGGGCGACGGCCGGAGGCGGCCGATCGGCGGTGCGCGGCAGAGGGTGCCGCGGCGGGCGCCGGCTCAGCCCGCCGAGCGCTCCGCCGCCTCGAGCGTGTTCACCAGCAGCATCGCGCGGGTCATCGGCCCGACGCCGCCCGGCACCGGCGTGATCGCGCCGGCGACCTCGCTCACGCCGGCGAAGTCGACGTCGCCGCAGAGCTTGCCGTCGGCACCGCGGTTCATCCCGACGTCGATCACCGTCGCGCCCGGCTTCACCATGTCGGCGGTCACCAGGTTCGGGCGGCCGACCGCCGCGACCAGCACGTCGGCGCGGCGCGTGTGCGCGGCGAGGTCCTTCGTGCGGCTGTGGCAGATCGTGACCGTCGCGCCGGCCGCGAGCAGCATCAGCGCCTGCGGCTTGCCGACGATGTTGCTGCGCCCGATCACCACTGCCTCGGCGCCGTCGAGCCGCGTGCCCGCATGCTCGAGCATCTTCATCACGCCGTACGGCGTGCAGGGCCGGAACAGCGGCCGGCCGACGACGAGCTGCCCGACGTTGCCGACATGGAAGCCGTCGGCGTCCTTCGCGGGCGAGATCGCCTCGATGACGCGGTGCTCGTCGATGTGCTTCGGCAGCGGCAGCTGCACCAGGATGCCGTGCACCTTCGGGTCCGCGTTCAGCTCGGCGATCCGTGCGAGCAGCGCGGCCTCGGAGGTGTCGGCCGGGAGCCGGTCGAGCGTCGACGCGATGCCGACCTCGCCGCAGTCCTTGACCTTGTTGCGCACGTAAACCGCCGAGGCCGCGTCGTCGCCGACCAGCACGACCGCGAGGCCGGGGACCACGGGACCGCCGGCCGAGGCCGGGCGGGCGGCGAGGGTGGCGACGCGTCGGGCGACGTCGTCGCGGATGGAACGCGCGAGCGCGTTGCCGTCGATCAGGCGTGCGGACATGGTCCGTCGAGGGTATCACGCGGCCGCTCTGCTACCCTCGGCGCGCATGAGCCGATACCTGCGCCGCCTGTTCGTGTCGGTCCGTGTGGCCCTGCTGGCCGGCGGCCCGTTCGTCGTCATCGCCATCGCGCTGCTCGTGCTCGCCTACAAGGTGCTGCAGCCGAATCCGCCGCGGCACGCGGTGATGGTCACCGGACCCGAGCGCAGCGCGCTCGACGGGTTCGGCGAGCAGTACCGCGCCGCGCTCGCGAAGCAGGGCATCGTGCTCGAGCTGCGGCGCACCGGCGGCACGGGCGAGAACCTCGAGGCGCTGCGCCAGGGGGGCGGCGACGTGTCGTTCGGCTTCGTGCAGGGCGGCGCCGCGCCGGCCGACGAGCGCGGCGTCGAGGGGCTGGAGACGCTCGGTGCGCTGTTCTACGAGCCGGTCTGGGTGTTCCACAAGCGGCCGCCGCGCAAGGACCGGGCGGTGCGCCTGGTCGACATGGTCGGCTGGACCGTCAACGTCGGGGCGTCCGCGTCGGGGGCGCCGCAGCTCTTCACGCGGCTGCTCGAGGCCAACCGCGTCGACCCCGCGCGGCTGCGCCTGCTGGACCTGCCCGAGACCGAGGCGGTGATGGCGCTCCTCGACGACCGCGTCGACGCGGTCGTGTTCGTCTCGGCGCCCGAGTCCCCGCTCGTGCAGATGCTGCTGCAGACGCCGGGCGTGAACCTGCTCGACTTCCCGCAGGCCGAGGCCTACGCGCGCCGCTTCCCGTTCCTGTCGCCGGTGACCCTGCCGCGCGGCATCGTCGCGATCGACCGCGACATCCCCGCGCGCAACCATCCGCTGGTCGCGACCACCATCTCGCTCGTCGTGCGCGACGGCACCCACCCGGCGCTGGTGCAGCTCATGATCCAGGCCGCCGACCGCATCCACGGAGGGGCCGGCTGGTTCCGGCGCAGCGGCGACTTCCCGTCGCGCCGCGAGGCCGACCTGCCGCTCGCGCCCGAGGCGAACCGCTTCTACGACGACGGTGCGCCGTTCCTGCAGCGCTACCTGCCGTGGTGGCTCGCGAACCTGCTCGACCGGATGTGGCTCGCGCTCGCGGCGATCGTCGCCGTGCTGCTGCCGCTGTCGCGGATCGTGCCGCCGCTCTACGAGTACCGGGTGCGGGCGCGGGTGTTCAAGTGGTACGCGCAGCTGCGCGCGATCGAGGACGAGGTCGCGGCGCAACCGGCGGCCGACGCGCGCGCGGCGCTCCTCGCGCGGCTGGACGAGCTCGACGCGCGGGTCGAGCGGGTGACCGTGCCGCTGTCCTACGCCGACGAGCTCTACGCGCTGCGCAACAACATCGCGATGGTGCGAGGCCGCCTGGGCTGACGGCCGGCACCGGAACGGAAGCGGTCGCGGGATCGGGTACAGTACGCACTCGGCGATCGCTGCGCGCCGCGGCCCATCCGGCCTCGACTTGCAGGGCGTCCGACCCGTCGCTATAATGGCGGGCTTCGTCGGGGGTATAGCTCAGCTGGGAGAGCGCTTGCATGGCATGCAAGAGGTCAGCGGTTCGATCCCGCTTACCTCCACCAACGAAACGACGCAGCACCCCGCAGTACTCTGCAGCACCATCCGCATCAAGCCTCGTCCCGTTCGTCTAGAGGCCTAGGACACTACCCTTTCACGGTAGTTACAGGGGTTCGAATCCCCTACGGGACGCCAGCCTTCCTCCCCCGCCCCGCGGCCTCGTGCCGAAACCGTCGCACCGAGCGATCGCTCCGGCGCCGCCGATGCTAGCGTGCACGGCGACGCGGGCGGGACGGCCGCGCCTCGCGCGGGCCGATGCCGAGATGGCGAACCTCAACTACCCGGTGCTCGTCACCATCGTGCTGCTGCTCCCGATGCTCTACTTCGGGATCACGTCGCTGGCCTTCTTCCTGCGCAGCTTCGACGATCCGATCGTCACGCGCCTGCTGCGCGGCCTGTTCGGCTTCTGCTTCCTCGCGGCGAGCCTGTGCTGCGCCTTCGGCGCCGCGGTGTTCGGCGTCTACGGTCACGGGTTCGTCGCCGTCGGCCTCGGCGCGGTCGCGGTCTGCGCGGCGGTCTCGCGGCGATGGTTCCTGCTCGCCATGGACGCCGAGTTCCGTGCGCGCGACGCGGGCGACCGCGATGCACCGCACCGGATCCGGCGCCTGCACGTCGGCGGGATCGCCTACAACGCGGTCCAGCTCGTCGTGGTGTTCGCGGTCCTTCCGGCGCTGGTTCCGGCGGCGACCTGATCGGCGCGCGCCGGTCTCGCGGGCGCCCGACCGGTCCGACCGTTCTGCTACCCTCGCGCCGCCCGGCGCGGCCGTCCTACATCCGGTCGCGCCGCGCGCCGGTTGCCCGCCCGGGCGGGTCCGTGACCGAATGCTTGTTGCCCGCGACCGCGCCGCTGTAGTCTCTGCGCCACCCGAACGCCGCCGATCTTCGACGAGGCCTCCATGGATCTGCTCGACCGCTACGAAACCGACGGGTACGTGATCGTCCCCGACCTGATGCCCCACGCGAAGATCGACCGGCTGGTCGAGCGCATGGAGCGGTTCAAGCACGGTCGCCGTCCGTTCTGGTCCGAGAGCATCCACACGTGGATGCTGCCCGAGCTCGACGAGCGGGGCTTCTCGGTGCAGTCGATGGAGAACTTCACCCGGCTGTGGTTCTCGAAGGGCATCAACACGGCGGGCAACGACATCGTCCTCGGCAGCGAGATCAACGACGTCATGAAGGCGCTGAAGCCGGGCCGCGAGCGCTTCGTGCACTGGCTGAACCACTTCTTCGACCGCTCCACCGGTTCGGTCGACCACATCGACAACTGGTACCTCGACAGCGACCCCGCCGGCGACCTGGTCGGCGCGTGGGTGGCGCTCGAGGACATCCACCCCGACGCGGGCCCGTTCCGCATCTTCCCGGGCACGCACAAGATGCCCGAGATGCGCGAGCTCTGGTCGATGGACCACGACACCTTCATCAAGCACTGCGCGAAGCTCTCCGAGACGCTCGAGTGGCAGCCGGCGATCATCAAGAAGGGCACGGTGGTGTTCTTCGGGCCGTTCCTGCTGCACGGCGCGGTCGACCAGACCGACCGTCGCTACTCGCGCAAGTCGGTCACCGCGCACTACCTGCCGGTCGGGGCCGCGAAGCTCGAGCGCAAGGGCTGGGACGACATCTCGAAGAAATCGGCCAAGCCCGAGCCGGCCCTCGCGCGCACGGTCGGCGACCACCCGATCGCGGTCTCGCACTCGTTCAAGGACGAGCTGATGTTCAACGTGCGCGGCATCAAGAGCTACGCGAAGAGCCTGATCACCGGCCCGGCGCCGATCACGATGGACATGCGCCGCAAGTCCTGGGCGAACCGCTGAGCGAGGCACGGCGCACGCCGCGCCCCCCCCGTCACGCGCGCTCGACCTCGACGTCGTCGAACCACCGGTAGATCGCCGGCAGCATCACCAGCGTCAGCAGCGTCGAGCTGATCAGCCCGTTGATCACGACGATCGCGAGCGGGCGCTGCACCTCCGAGCCCGGCCCGGTCGCGAACAGGAACGGGATCAGCGCGAGCGCGGCCACCGTCGCGGTCATCATCACCGGGCGGAAGCGCAGCTTCGCGCCCTCGATCACCGCGTCGGCGACGCTCATGCCGCGGCCGCGCAGGTCTCGGATGTAGCTGACCAGCACGACGCCGTTCAGCACGGCGATGCCCCACAGCGCGATGAAGCCGACCGAGGCCGGCACCGACAGGTATTCGCCGGTGACGAACATCCCGACGACGCCGCCGAGCGAGGCGAACGGCAGCACCAGGATGATCAGGCAGGCGGTCTTCACCGACCTGAACAGCAGGAAGA
>JBILTM010000072.1:0-21001 GCA_044371545.1 Burkholderiaceae bacterium | reverse complement strand
TCGCGTTCACCTTGTCCGAGGCGCTGCGCAGCGCCGGGCTCGACGTGGTGATGCACGCCGGCGGCGGCGGCTTCAAGGCGCAGTTCAAGCGCGCCGACGCGAGCGGCGCGGAGTTCGCCGTCGTGATCGGCGACGACGAGGCGGCCGCGCGCACCGCGACCGTCAAGGCGCTGCGCGGTGCCGACGGCGAGCGCGGCGCGGGCCGCCAGGAATCCGTCGCGCTCGATGCGCTCCCCGACTACCTGGTCGATGCGCTCGTCGCCACCGGCGACTGAGCCCGACCCCAACCGGACAGACCTTCCCGATGGCCTACGATCTCCAGGAACAGGACCAGCTCGACGCGTTCAAGGCGTTCTGGAACAAGTGGGGCAACCTGCTGCTCGCGCTCGTCACCGTGGTGCTGCTCGCGATCGCCGGCTGGCGCGCGTGGGGCTGGTGGCAGCAGAAGCAGTCGGTCGAGGCCTCGGTGCTCTACGACCAGCTGCGCGACGCGGTCGAGAAGAAGGACGTCGCCAAGGTCAAGCAGACCTCCGGGCCGCTGTTCGAGAAGTACTCCGGCACGGTCTACGGGTCGATGGGGGCGCTGATCGCCGCGCGGGCCTACTACGACGCGGGCGACCTGAAGGCGGCGAAGGCGCCGCTGCAGTGGGCGGTCGACAACGCCAAGGACCCCGAGCACAAGCTGCTCGCGCGGCTGCGGCTCGCCGGCATCCTGCTCGACGAGAAGGCCTACGACGACGGCCTGAAGCTGCTCGCGGTCGACGACGCGGGCGCGTTCGCCGGTGCCTTCGCGGACCGGCGCGGCGACCTGCTGCTCGCGCAGGGCAAGCGCGACGAGGCGCGCGCGGCGTACAAGACCGCGCTCGAGCGCCTCGAGCGCAGTGCCGCGCTGCGGCCGCTGGTGCAGATGAAGCTCGACGCGCTGGGCGGGGCATGAGGCGGGCGGGTCACCGCATGCGGCATGCCGCCGCCGTGTTCGCCGCGCTCGCCGTGCTCGGCGGCTGCTCGCTGTTCGGCTCGTCGCGCACGCCGCCGGATCCGCTGCCGGCCCCGTCGGGCGAGATCAAGCCCGCGCCGATGTGGACCGCGACGCTCGGCGCGCGCTCGGGCATCGGCTTCGTGCCGGTCGCGATCGGCGACTCGGTGTGGGCGGCGGCGCAGGACGGCACGGTGGCGCGGCTCGACGCCGACACCGGGCGCACGACCTGGCGCGTGTCGGTCGGCAAGCCGCTGTCGGCCGGCGTCGGCACCGACGGCACCACCACCGTCGTCGCCACGCGCGACGGCACGCTGGTCGCGCTCGACGCGCAGGGTGCCACGCGCTGGACCGCGCCGGTCGGCTCCGAGGTGGTCAGCGCGCCCGCGGTCGCCGACGGCACCGTGCTGGTCCGCACGTCCGACAATCGCGTCGTCGCCTACGACACCGACAGCGGCAAGCGGCGCTGGCAGTACCAGCGCCAGAACCCGCCGCTGGTGCTGCGCAACTCGGGCGGCATCGCGATGGTGCCCGGCCTCGCGTTCGTCGGCATGCCCGGCGGCCGCATGGTCGCGCTCTCGCTCGGCAGCGGCGCGCCGCGCTGGGACGTGCCGCTCGCCCAGCCCAAGGGCGCGACCGAGCTCGAGCGCATCGCCGACATCGTCGGCTCGCCGCTGGTGATCGGTCGCGAGCTCTGCGCGGCCTCGTACCAGGGGCGTGTCGGCTGCCTCGACGCCGCGACCGGCGCGCCGGTCTGGATCCGGGACTTCTCGTCGGCGGTCGGCCTGGACGTCGACAACCGGGGCGTGGTGCTGCCCGACGCGAACGACGTGGTGCACGCGTTCGACCGCGGCGGCCAGCCCGCCTGGCAGCAGAAGGGCTTCGCGCGCCGGCGCCTCGCCGCGCCGCTGATCGTGGGCTCGGGCGTCGCGATCGGTGACGTCGAGGGCAACGTGCTGTGGCTGTCGCGCGCCGACGGCACGCTCGCCGCGGTCACGAAGACTGACGGCAAGCCGATCGTCGCGCCGCCCGCCGCGGTGGGCTCGATGCTCGTGGTCCAGACCTCCGGCGGCACGCTGCACGCGTTCCGGGTGCCGTGACCCGCCGGGCCGCCCCAAGGCTCGCAGCGCCGCAGCGCGCAGCGCGGAGGCCAGTCCGATGAGCGCCGAAGAGGCCGTCCGCGACGGGCCGCCGCCGGTCGTCGCCCTCGTCGGGCGCCCGAACGTCGGGAAGTCGACGCTGTTCAACCGGCTCACGCGCAGCCGCGCGGCGCTGGTCGCCGACATCCCCGGCCTGACCCGCGACCGCCACTACGGGCAGGGCCGCGTCGGCGAGCGCCGCTTCATCGTCATCGACACCGGCGGCTTCGAGCCGGTCGCCAAGAGCGGCATCGCGGCCGAGATGGCGCGCCAGGCGCGGCAGGCCGTCATCGAGGCGGACCTGGTCGTGTTCGTCGTCGACGGCCGCGAGGGGATGGCCGCGCGCGATCGCGACATCGCCAACGAGCTGCGCCGCACCGCGGCGAAGGTCGTGCTCGCGGTCAACAAGACCGAGGGCATGCTGCGCGACACCGTGGTCGCGGACTTCTGGTCGCTCGGCCTCGGCGCGCCGCACGCGATCTCCGCCGCCCACGGCGACGGCGTGCGCGACCTGATCGAGGAGTGCCTGCCGCCGCCGGTCGACATCGCCGTGCCCGACGAAGAGGCGGACGCGCCCGCGGAAGAGGACGCGCGGCCGCCGACCGAGGCCGAGCTCGCGGCGGTCGACGCCGCGCCCGGCGCCGACGCGCCGGCCGCCGATGCCGCGGCCGCGCCGGCCCGGCCGCGGCGCATCCGCGTCGCCGTGGTCGGCCGCCCGAACGCCGGCAAGTCCACGCTGATCAACACGCTGCTCGGCGAGCAGCGGATGATCGCCTTCGACCAGCCGGGCACGACCCGCGACGCGGTCGCGGTCGACTTCGAGCGCGGCGGGCGTTCCTACACGATCGTCGACACCGCCGGCGTGCGCCGCCGCGGCAAGGTCCACGACGTGATCGAGAAGTTCTCGGTGGTGAAGACGCTGCAGGCGATCGAGGACAGCAACGTCTGCGTGCTGCTGATCGACGCATCGCAGGACATCGCCGACCAGGACGCGCACATCGCGGGCTACGTGCTCGAGGCGGGCCGCGCGGTGGTCGTCGGGGTCAACAAGTGGGACCTCGCCGACGACTACCGCCGCGAGCGGATCAAGGTCGAGCTCGAGCGCAAGCTCGGCTTCCTCGGCTTCGCGCGGACGCACTTCCTGACCGCGACCGAGGGCAAGGGGGTCGGTGCGCTGATGCGCTCGGTCGACGAGGCGCACGCTGCCGCGACGGCCAAGCTGTCGACGCCGCGGCTCACCCGCGCGATGCAGGAGGCGGTCGAGCGCCAGCAGCCGCCGCGTCGCGGCGCGACGCGCCCTAAGATGCGCTACGCGCACCAGGGTGGGCAGAACCCGCCGGTGGTCATCATCCACGGCAACTCGCTCGACCGCGTGCCCGACAGCTACCGCCGCTACCTCGAGGGCTGGTTCCGCGAGCGCTTCTCGCTGCAGGGCACGCCGCTGCGCGTCGAGTTCCGCACGTCGTCGAACCCCTACGCGCGCTGAGGTCGCGACCGGCCGGCGCGACGCGGCGGCTGCGCCGCCCCGTTCGGTAGCCAAGCACCCCGCGATTCGGCTACAGTCGGCCGGCGGGCCTTGAAGTCCGCAGACGCGCCCCCATAGAAAGCGAACAGAACCGGAGCCGCCATGAGCAACAAAGGGCAACTACTACAAGACCCGTTCCTGAACCTCCTGCGCAAGGATCACGTTCCGGTCTCGATCTACCTCGTCAACGGCATCAAGCTCCAGGGCCAGATCGAATCGTTCGACCAATACGTCGTCCTGCTGCGCAACACCGTCACCCAGATGGTCTACAAGCACGCGATCTCGACGGTCGTGCCGGCACGGGCCGTCAACTTCCACCAAGAAAGCGCGGAAAGCTGAACCCCACCGCCCGACCCGAACGCTCCATCGCACTGCTGGTCCGCGTCGCGCTCGGCCGCGACCGGGCCGACGACACCTCGCTCGACGAACTCGCCGCGCTCGCGGTGTCCGCGGGCCACGAACCCGCACGCCGCGTCGTCTGCCACCGCCCGCGTCCCGACCCGGGCCTGTACCTCGGACGCGGCAAGGCCGACGAGATCGCTGCCGCGATCGCCGAGACCGACGCGCAGCTCGTGCTGTTCGACCACGAGATCTCCGCCGTCCAGCAGCGCAACCTCGAGCGCCTCTGGAACGTCCGCGTCCTCGACCGCACCGAGCTGATCCTCGACATCTTCGGCCAGCGCGCGCGCAGCACCGAGGGCAAGCTGCAGGTCGAGCTCGCCCGGCTGCAGCACCAGTCGTCGCGGCTGGTCCGCGCCTGGAGTCACCTCGAGCGGCAGCGCGGCGGCATCGGCGTGCGCGGTGGCCCCGGCGAGACCCAGCTCGAGATGGACCGGCGGATGCTCGCCGCCCGGATCCGCCAGGTGCGCGAGCGGCTCGACCGCACCGAGCGCCAGCGCCGCACGCGGCGACGGGCGCGCGACCGGCGCGAGGCGTTCCGCGTCTCGCTGGTCGGCTACACCAACGCGGGCAAGTCGACGCTGTTCAACGCGATCACTGGCGCCGGCACCTACGCGGCCGACCAGCTGTTCGCGACGCTGGACACGCTGACCCGGCGCGTCGTCGTCGCGCCCGGCGTCGAGCTCGCGCTGTCCGACACCGTCGGGTTCGTGCGCGACCTGCCGCACCAGCTGGTCGCGGCCTTCCGGGCGACGCTCGAGGAGACCGCCGAGGCCGACCTGCTGCTGCACGTCGTCGACGCGTCGGCGCCCGACCGGGCCGAGCAGGTCGAGCAGGTCGACCGGGTGCTCGCGGAGATCGGCGCCGAGCGCGTCCCGCAGTGGCTGGTCATGAACAAGATCGACGCGGTGCCCCTTCAGCCGGAAGTCCAGCTCGACGGCTGTGGTAACATCGAACGCTTGTCCGTCAGCGCCCGAACCGGATCCGGGCTCGATGCGCTGCGCGAGGCGCTCCGGGTCGCCGTCATCCACGCGCGGCCGGGCCGTGCGGACCGAGACGAACGAGTCGACGCAATCGACCGACGGGCCCCCGCCCGCGGAGGAAAGGACGACGGGTCCGAGCACGACGACACCGGTGACGCCGGGACGTCCGAGCGGATCGGCGCCCTTTCCGACACCGAGCAGCACCTTCCCAACGGCATGCCAGATGTGGACCCGCATTCGCACAGTGTTGTCGCTCAATGACCCGGGCTGGGGCCGCAGCGGCTCCGGCGGGTCGAACGACGATCGCTCCGGCCGCTCCGGCGACGATCGCCCTCAGCGCCCCAGTGGCGGCAACAACGACGGACCGCCCGACCTCGACGAGCTCTGGCGCGACTTCAATCGCCGGCTCAACCGCATGTTCGGCAAGGGCGGTGGCGGTGGCGAGCCGCCGCGCGGCGGTGGCCCGTCGCAGATGCCCACGATGAAGGGCGCGGGCGCGGGCGTCGGCCTGATCGCCGGCATCGCGTTCCTGCTCTGGCTGGGCAGCGGCTTCTACATCATCCAGGAAGGCCAGGCGGCCGCGATCCTGCGCTTCGGCGAGTTCAAGTACATGGTCGAGAGCGCCGGCTTCAAGTGGCGCCTGCCGTACCCGATCGAGACCGCCGAGCCGGTCGACGTCCAGCGCCTGCGCCAGGTCGAGGTCGGCTACCGGACCAACGTGAAGAACAAGGTGCCGCGCGAGTCGCTGATCCTGACCGGCGACCAGGCGATCGTGGACCTGCAGTTCGCGGTCCAGTACCGCATCACCGACCCGAAGGCCTACCTGTTCAACAACAACCCCGGCGGCGCGCCCGAGGAGATCGTGCGCCAGGCCGCCGAGACCGCGACCCGCGAGGTCATCGGCCGCATGGGCATCGACCAGGTGCTCTACGAGGAGAAGGAGCAGGTGGCGAAGGACGCCCTCACGCTGATGCAGTCGATCGCCGACCGCTACAAGGCCGGCATCGGCATCGTCGACGTGACGATCCAGCAGGCGCAGCCGCCCGAGCAGGTGCAGGCCGCGTTCGAGGACGCGAACAAGGCCGCGCAGGACCGCGAGCGCCTGATCAACGAGGGCCGCGCCTACGCGAACGACGTGATCCCCAAGGCGCGCGGCACCGCGAGCCGCCTGCAGCAGGAGTCCGAGGGCTACAAGCAGCGCGTGATCGCCAGCGCCGAGGGCGACGCGTCGCGCTTCAAGCAGGTGCTCACCGAGTACGCGAAGGCGCCCGCGGTGACCCGCGACCGGCTCTACATCGAGACGATGCAGCAGGTGTTCAGCAACACGAGCAAGGTGCTCGTCGAGTCCCGCGCGGGCAACAACCTGCTGTACCTGCCGCTCGATCGGCTCGTGCAGCAGGCGTCGACGGATGCCGCGCGCGGCCAGGCGGGCGCGCAGCCGGCCGACGGCCGCACCGACGCCCCCGCCGTGCAGGCGCCGCCGATGCCCTCGGGCACGCGCGACGGCCTGCGCGGCCGCGACCGCGACTCGGGTCGCTGACGGAGCCGCCGCCATGAACCGCCTCGTCCCCGTCCTCATCGGCCTGCTGGTCGCGCTCGGCGTCGCGTCGACGACGCTCTTCGTCGTCGACCAGCGCCAGTACGCGGTCGTCTTCGCGCTCGGCGAGATCAAGGAAGTGATCGCCAAGCCCGGCCTGCACTTCAAGCTGCCGCCGCCGTTCCAGAACGTCCAGTACTTCGACAACCGGATCCTGACGATCGACACCGCCGACGTCGACCGGTTCATCACCTCCGAGAAGCTGAACGTCCAGATCGACACCTTCGTGAAGTGGCGGATCGCCGATCCGCGCCGCTTCTTCACCTCGGTCGGCGGCAGCGAACTGATCGCGAGCGACCGGCTGCAGCGCAGCCTGCGCGACTCGCTGAACAACGAGGTCGCGAAGAAGACCGTCTCCGACGTGATCTCCGGCAAGCGCCAGGAGCTGCTCGACTCGGTCCGCTCGAAGATGAACGAGGACGCCAAGCAGATCGGCGCCGAGGTCATCGACGTGCGCCTGAAGCGCGTCGACTTCGCGCCGGAGGTGTCCGAGCGGGTGTTCGACCGGATGCAGTCCGAGCGCAAGCGCGTCGCCAACGAGCGCCGCGCGACCGGCTCGGCCGAGTCCGAGAAGATCCGCGCCGACGCCGAGCGGCAGCGCGACGTGATCATCGCCGAGGCCTACCGCGATGCGCAGCGCGTCAAAGGCGAGGGCGACGCGAAGGCGTCGGCGCTGTTCGCCGAGGCCTTCGGCCAGAACCCCGAGTTCGCGAGCTTCTACCGCAGCCTCGAGGCGTACCGCTCGACGTTCCGTTCGCGCGGCGACGTGCTGGTGCTCGACCCGAGTTCGGAGTTCTTCCGCTACTTCCGTGCCCCGTCCTCGTCCGCCGGTGCGGCGGGCCCGCGCAAGTGAGGGGCGGGCGGTGGCCGCGAACCTGATCGCCGCGCTCGGGCTCATGCTGATCCTCGAGGGGCTGATGCCGCTGCTGTCGCCGCCGAGCTGGCGCGAGGCGATGCGGCGCATCGCCTCCATGCGCGACGGCCAGATCCGCTTCATGGGCCTGGCCGCCGCCCTGGCCGGCCTGCTGCTGCTGTCGGCCGCCGCCTGACCCGCACGCGTCGGCCGACGCGCCACGACTAGAACGACGATGCCGCGCTGGCTGCTTCCCGAGAGCATTTCCGACATCCTGCCGAGCGAGGCGCGGCGGATCGAGGAGCTGCGCCGGCGCCTGCTCGACCTGTACCGCACGTACGGCTACGAGCTGGTGATGCCGCCGATGATCGAGTACCTCGACTCGCTGCTCACCGGCAGCGGGCGCGACCTCGACCTGACCACCTTCAAGCTGATCGACCAGCTGTCCGGCCGCACGATGGGCCTGCGTGCCGACATCACGCCGCAGGTCGCGCGGATCGACGCGCACCTGCTCGATCGCGCCGGCGTCGTGCGCCTGTGCTACGCCGGGCACGTGCTGCACGCGCGGCCCGCGGGCCCGCTGTCGACGCGCGAGCCGCTGCAGGTCGGCGCCGAGCTCTACGGGCACGCCGGCCCCGAGGCCGACCTCGAGGTCGTCGGCATGCTGCTGCAGTCGCTGCGCGTGGCGGGCGTGCCGCGGGTGCGGATCGACCTCGGCCACGTCGGCATCGTGCGCACGCTGATCGCGCAGCTGCCGGGCGTGGGCGAGGACGAGGTGTTCCCGCTGCTGCAGGCCAAGGACTCGCCGGGGCTCGCGCGGCTGCTGTCGGGCGCGCCCGACGGCCCGGTGCGCCGCGCGGTGCTGGCGCTGCCCGGCCTCTTCGGCGCGGTGCCGTCGGTGCTCGCGAAGGCGAGGGCGGTGCTGCCCGAGTCGTCGCAGGTGACCGACGCGCTCGCGCAGCTCGAGCGCCTCGCGGCCGCGCCGCAGCTCGCCTCGGGCGACGGGCTCGAGGTCGGGGTCGCGCTGGATCTCGGCGATGCGCGCGGCTACCGCTACCACAGCGGCGCGATCTTCGCGGCCTACGTCGACGGGCTGCCGAACGCGATCGGCCGCGGCGGGCGCTACGACAACGTCGGCGCGGCCTTCGGGCGTGCGCGGCCCGCCACCGGCTTCTCGCTCGAGTTGCGCGAGCTCGCCGGGCTGCTGCCGGAGCGGCCGCCCGCGCCGGCGGTGCGTGCGCCGTGGGGCGCAGACCCGGGACTCGCCGACGCGGTGCGCACCTTGCGCGCGCAGGGCGAGATCGTCGTCCAGGTGCTGCCGGGCCACGAGCACGAGCAGCAGGAATTCGAATGCGATCGCGAGCTCGCGAAGCAGGGCGCGGCATGGGTCGTCAGGCCGCTGCGCGGAGACCATTGAGATGGGCAAGAACGTCGTCGTGATCGGCACCCAGTGGGGTGACGAAGGCAAGGGCAAGGTCGTGGACTGGCTGACGGAGCAGGCGCAGGGCGTCGTCCGTTTCCAGGGCGGGCACAACGCCGGCCACACGCTGGTGATCGGCGGGAAGAAGCAGGTGCTGCGCCTGATCCCGTCGGGCATCCTGCGGCCGGGCGTGACCTGCTGGATCGGCAGCGGCGTGGTGCTCTCGCCGGATGCGCTGCTGCAGGAGATCGACGAGCTCGAGCGCGCCGGCGTCGCGGTCCGCGACCGGCTGCGCATCAGCGGCACCTGCCCGCTGATCCTGCCGTACCACGTGGCGCTCGACCGCGCGCGCGAGTCCAAGCGCGGCGACGCCAAGATCGGCACCACCGGGCGCGGCATCGGGCCCGCCTACGAGGACAAGGTCGGCCGCCGGGCGGTCCGCGTGCGCGACCTGTTCTCGCCGGAGCAGCTGCGCGCGAAGGTGCGCGAGGTGCTCGACTTCCACAACTTCGCGCTGGTGCACTACTACGGCGCCCAGGCGCTCGATCCGGACCAGGTCGTCGACGACGCGCTGAAGCTCGCGCCGCGCGTCGCGCCGATGGTGGCCGACGTGCCCGCCGAGCTCGCGGCCGCGGCGCGCCGCGGCGACCGGCTGCTGTTCGAGGGCGCGCAGGGCGCGCTGCTCGACGTCGACCACGGCACCTATCCGTTCGTCACCAGCAGCAACTGCATCGCGGGCGCCGCCGCGCCGGGCGCCGGCGTCGGGCCGCAGCAGCTCGACTACGTGCTCGGCATCGCGAAGGCGTACACCACGCGCGTGGGCTCCGGCCCGTTCCCGACAGAGCTGTTCGACGACACCGGCAAGCACCTGGCGACGAAGGGCAACGAGTTCGGCTCGGTGACCGGGCGGCCGCGGCGCTGCGGCTGGTTCGACGCGGTCGCGATGCGCCGCTCGATCCAGCTGAACGGCGTCTCGGGCCTGTGCGTCACCAAGCTCGACGTGCTCGACGGGCTGCCGACGGTGCGCATCTGCACCGGCTACCGCCGCGCGGGCCAGCCGGTCGACCTGCTGCCCTTCGGCGCCGAGGACGTCGCGACCTGCGAGCCGCTGTACGAGGAGCTGCCCGGCTGGAGCGCGACCACCTTCGGTGCGCGCAGCTGGGAGGCGCTGCCGCCCGAGGCGCAGCGCTACCTCGAGCGGCTCTCCGAGCTCGTCGGCGCCCCGATCGACATGGTCTCGACCGGCCCCGACCGCGACGAGACCATCCTGCTGCGCCACCCGTTCACGCGCTGAGGCCGCCGATGAGGGACCTGCACGTCTCCTGGGACGAATACAACCGGCTGATCGAGAAGCTCGCGGTCCGCGTGCACGATTCGGCCTGGCACTTCGACGCGATCGTCTGCCTCGCGCGCGGCGGTCTGCGGGTCGGCGATGCGCTGTCGCGGCTCTTCCGCCGGCCGCTCGGCGTGCTGTTCACCAGCTCGTACCGCGAGAACGCGGGCACGACGCAGAGCCGGCTGATGATCGCCGAGCACATGAGCTGCGCCGAGCCCCTGCCCGGGCCGAACTGGCTGCTCGCCGACGACCTCGTCGACTCGGGCGCGACCCTGGTCGAGGTGATCCCGGCGCTGAAGGCGCGCTACCCGCAGGTTCGGGAGATCCGCTCTGCGGTGATCTGGCGCAAGGGCCAGTCGGTGGCCGAGCCCGACTTCTACGTCGACCACCTGCCCACGAATCCGTGGATCCACCAGCCGTTCGAGGAGTACGATCACCTGCGGCCGAGCGACCTCAAGGCGCGGTGGCCGAGCTGAGACCGATCGACGCCACCGCTCCGGGCACGTGCCATGCCGGGCCCCGAAAAGGAAAAGGCCCCGCTGCGCGGGGCCTTCTCGAGAAGCTGGTGCCCAGAAGAGGACTCGAACCTCCACACCATCGCTGGCGCTAGGACCTGAACCTAGTGCGTCTACCAATTCCGCCATCTGGGCGCGGGTCCGGCGGGTCGAAACCCGACGGAGCCGCGCAGTATAACCCCATGAATTCATCTGTCAAATCGTGAGCAAGGCCTGGACACCCCCGACCCGGGAGGAGATCCTGGACGCGCTGCGCACCGCCGACGCCCCGCTGACGCCGGGCGAACTCGGCGGGCGACTCGGCGTGCCGCCGCGCCACGCGCAGGCCTTCGAACAGCGGATCGTCGCAATGGAACGCGACGGCCAGCTGCTGCCCAACCGCAAGGGCGTGCTGATGCTCGCCAGCAAGCTCGACCTCGTCGCCGGCCGCGTCGTCGGCCACCGCGACGGGTTCGGCTTCCTCGTGCCCGACGCGGGCGGGCCCGACCTGTTCCTGCCCAACCGCGAGATGCAGAAGGTCATGCACGGCGATCGCGTGCTCGCGCGGCGGACCGGCATCGACCAGCGCGGCAAGCCCGAGGGGTCGATCGTCGAGGTCACCGACCGCGGCCACCGCAAGCTCGTCGGGCGGCTGGTGCTCGAGCGCGGCGTCACCGTCGTCGTGCCCGAGGACCAGCGCATCAAGCACGACATCCTGATCGCGCCCGGCGACGCCGCGAAGGCCGAGCCCGGCCAGGTGGTCACCGTCGAGATCGTCCAGCCGCCCAACGGCCACACCCCGCCGATGGGCCGGGTGGTCGAGGTGCTCGGCGGCGTCGACGACCCGGGCATGGAGATCGAGATCGCGGTGCGCAAGTTCGACGTGCCGCACGAGTTCTCCGAGGCCGCGCTCGCGCAGGCCGCGAAGCTGCCGGCGCAGGTGCGCACCACCGACCTCAAGCGCCGCGTCGACCTGCGCGACGTGCCGCTGGTGACCATCGACGGCGAGGACGCGCGCGACTTCGACGACGCGGTCTACTGCGAGCCGCTCGAGACCTCCGGCCGGCGTGCCGGAGGCTGGCGCCTGCTGGTCGCGATCGCCGACGTCGCGCACTACGTCGATCACGGCGGTGCGATCGACACCGACGCGATCCAGCGCTCGACCTCGGTCTACTTCCCGCGGCGCGTGATCCCGATGCTGCCGGAGAAGCTCTCCAACGGGCTGTGCTCGCTGAACCCGGCGGTCGACCGTCTGGTGCTGGTCGCCGACATGGTGATCACCGCGCGCGGCCAGGTGAAGGCCTACCAGTTCTACGAGGCGGTGATGCACTCGGCGGCGCGCCTGACCTACGACGAGGTCTGGGCGGTGCTGTCGGGACGCGACCCGGCGGCGGCACGCGCGCGTGCGCCGCTGGTGCCGCACCTGCAGAACCTCTACGACCTGTACCGCTCGCTGGTCAAGGCGCGCGGCGTGCGCGGCGCGATGGACTTCGAGTCGGTCGAGACCAAGATCGTCTGCGACGTCGCGGGGCGCATCGAGAAGATCGTCGCGCGCACCCGTAACGACGCGCACAAGCTGATCGAGGAGTGCATGCTGGCCGCGAACACCTGCGCGGCCGACTTCGTCGCGCGCAGCCGGCATCCGTCGCTCTACCGGATCCACGAGGGGCCGACGCCCGACAAGCTCGCGCTGCTGCGCGAGTTCCTGCAGGGCGTGGGCCTGACGCTGGGCGGCGGCGAGGATCCGTCGCCGGCCGACTATGCGGTGCTCGCCCAGCAGATCGCGCCGCGCGCCGACTCCGCGCTGCTGCAGACGATGCTGCTGCGCTCGATGCAGCAGGCGATCTACTCGCCCTACAACGTCGGGCACTTCGGCCTGTCCTACGAGGCCTACGCGCACTTCACCTCGCCGATCCGCCGCTACCCGGACCTGCTGACGCACCGGGTCATCAAGGCGCTGCTGCGCGGCGAGCGCTACGCGCCGCCCGCGCCCGACGGCGAGCCGGTGCCGCCGCGGCCGGCGCCGCGCGGGCGCAAGGGCGCGCCCGCAGCGCCGTCCGCGAAGTCGGTCGCACGCGCCGAGGACCGTGCTGCCGAGCGCAGCCGGATGAGCGCCGCGCAGCGCGAGGAGCTCGACCGCTGGGAGCGGCTCGGACTGGTCTGCTCGGGCAACGAGCGCCGCGCCGACGACGCGTCGCGCGACGTCGAGGCCTGGCTCAAGTGCCAGTACATGCGCGAGCGGGTCGGCGAGCAGTTCCGCGGGCGCGTGACCGGCGTGGCGCCGTTCGGACTCTTCGTGACGCTCAACGAGCTGTTCGTCGAGGGCATGGTCCACGTGTCCGAGCTCGGCAGCGACTATTTCCAGTACATCGAGGCCGCGCACGAGCTGCGTGGCGAGCGCACCGGCCGGCGCTTCCGGCTCACCGACGAGCTCGACGTGCAGGTCTCGCGCGTCGACCTCGAGGCGCGTCGCATCGAGTTCAGGATGGTCAAGACCGAGCTCGCGCGCACCGACGCGCGCACGCCGCGCGTGCCGAGCGCCGCCGAGCTCGGGCCCGCGCCGTTGCCCGAGCGCACCGGCCGCAAGGCCGCGCCCGCGAAGACCGAGCAGGTCGCGCGGGCCCGCGCCGAGCGGCAGGCGACCAAGCGCCGCGGCGGCCGGGACACGCCGCGCGGCGGCAAGCGCAAGCGCCGGGCCTGACGCGATGCTGGTGTTCGGCTTCCACGCGGTGACCTCGCGGCTGCGTCGACAGGCCGCGTCGATCACCGAGCTCTACGTCGACGCGAAGCGCGAGGACGGGCGGATGCGCGAGCTGCTCGCGGTCGCCGCGCAGGCGGGCGTCGAGGCGAGGCGCGTCGACGCGGCGCGCCTCGACCGGCTGTGCCCGAACCGGCGCCACCAGGGCGTGGTCGCGATCGCCGAGTCGCGCCCGCCCGCGGTGGGCTTCGACGCGCTGCTCGACGCGATCGAGGGCCCGCCGCTGCTGCTGCTGCTCGACGGGGTCACCGACCCGCGCAACCTCGGCGCGTGCCTGCGCGTGGCCGACGGCGCGGGCGCGCACGGCGTGATCGCGCCCAAGGACCACGCGTGCCCGCTGAACGAGGCGGCGATCCAGACGGCGAGCGGTGCGGCCGAGAGCGTGCCCTACGTGATGGTGACCAACCTCGCGCGGACGATCGACGACCTGCAGGAGCGCGGGATCACCGTGCTCGGCACCGCCGACGGCGCGGAGCGCACGCTCTACGAGGCCGAGGTGCCCGCCTCGGTCGCCTGGGTGCTCGGCGCCGAGGGCGTCGGGCTGCGGCGGCTGACGAAGGAGCGCTGCGACGCGCTGGTGTCCATCCCGATGCGCGGCGAGGTGGCCAGCCTCAATGTGTCGGTCGCCGCCGGCATCGTGCTCTACGAGACGGTGCGGCGCACGCGGCTCGGCGCCGCGTCGTGAGCGAGCTCGACCCGGCGGCGCTCGCGCAGGCGCGGGCGCTGCTCGCCGGGGCCGACCGGATCGTCGTGTTCACCGGCGCGGGCGTCTCGGCCGAGAGCGGCATCCCGACCTTCCGCGACGCGCTCGCGGGAATGTGGGCGCGCTTCGATCCCGAGCGGCTCGCGACCGAGGCGGGCTTCCGCGCCGATCCCGCGCTGGTGTGGCGCTGGTACGCCGAGCGGCGAGAACGCGTCGCCGCGGCGCAGCCGAACGCGGCGCACCGTGCGATCGCCGCGGCCGAGGCGACCGGGCGCACGATCACCGTCGTCACGCAGAACGTCGACGGGCTGCACCGGCGCGCCGGCAGCAGCGACGTCGTCGAGCTGCACGGCAGCATCGTCCGCGCGAAGTGCCTCGAGGGCTGCGGGCCTGCGCCCGCGGGCTGGGAGCACGACGCGCGCCTGCCGCCGCCGTGCCCGCGCTGCGGCGTGCCGCTGCGGCCCGACGTGGTGTGGTTCGGCGAGATGCTGCCGCCGGGCGCCTTCGAGCGCGCCGAGCGGCTCGCGGCCGAGGCCGACGCGATGCTGGTCGTCGGCACCTCGGGGCTGGTGCAGCCGGCGGCGAGCCTGCCGTGGGCCGCGGTGCGGCAGCACCGGCCGGTGATCGTCGTCGACCCGAATCCGACGGAGCTGGACCGGCTCGCGACCGTCACCGTGCGCGGCAGCGCGGTCAGGGTCGTGCCTTCGATCCTTCCGACGACTCGGCCTGCGCCGCCTGCTCGCGGCGCTGCCGCGCCCTGAAGTCCCACGGCGCCTCGGGCGTCGCGTCGCGCCACAGGCCGAGGCCGCGTGCCTGCGCGTCGCGCTCGGCCCGCGCGTAGCGCGCAAACGCGTCGTCGGTCTGGTCCGAGCGGTAGCGCTTGAAGTGCCACGCGAGGCCGGCCTCGACCTGCGCGAGGCCCGCGTCGCGTTCGGGTGTCCCGGCCGTGCCGGGACCGTCGTCGACGACGATCACCCGCGCGACGGTGCGATCGAAGACGTCCTGCTTGACCGGCTCGAGGCGGATGCGCCGCCCGCGCAGCAGATCGCCCAGGTGCCGGCGCGACGCGTCGGCCCACGGCTGGTGCTTCTCGGGTGCGTCGATGCCGTTGACGCGCACGCGCACGCGCCGGCCATCGTCGGCGCGCAGCAGGAACGAGTCGCCGTCCTGCACGTCGAGGGCCGCGCCCTCGATCGGCGCGGGCGCCTCGCGTGCCGGCGCGACCGTCGGGGCCGCGGCCGCGAGCAGCGCGGCGAGCACGAGCGCCACGACGCGTGCGGACACGCGCGGGGCGGTGCGCGGGGAGGGGGGACGGAGCACGGTCATCGAGGCGGGGCACGGCAGGCGCGGACGGATCGAGGCTAGCACGCCCGCATGATCGAGCGCGGCGCCCGCGGCCGCGTCGCCCCGTCGCGCTACGATCCGGCCATGACCCCCGAGCGAGGCGCCGCATGACCGACTCCCGACCCCGACGTATCGGCCTGCTGACCGGCGGCGGCGACTGCCCCGGCCTGAACGCGGTGATCCGCGGCTTCACGCGGACCGCGCGCGGGCGCTGGGGCGCGACGGTCGTCGGCATCGAGGACGGCTTCGAGGGACTGCTCGAGGGCCGCATGCGCGAGCTCGACTACCAGGAGGTGGCGGGCCTGATCGGCGAGGGCGGCACGATGCTCGGCACCACCAACAAGGGCGATCCGTGGCACTACCCGGTCCGCGCCGACGACGGCACGCTGACCATCGAGGACGTGTCGGCGCGGGCGATGGCGTGCATCCGCGAGGCGGCGCTCGACGCGCTGGTCGTCGTCGGCGGCGACGGCTCGATGCACATCGCGCAGCGCTTCGTCGAGCTCGGCGTGCCGGTGGTCGGCGTGCCGAAGACGATCGACAACGACCTGTCGGCGACCGACACCACCTTCGGCTTCGATACCGCGGTCTCGATCGTCTCCGAGGCGATCGACCGGCTGACCACGACCGCGTCCTCGCACCACCGCGTGATGGTGATCGAGGTGATGGGCCGCTACGCCGGCTGGATCGCGCTCGCCGGCGGCATGGCGGGCGGCGCGGACACGATCCTGATCCCGGAGATCCCGTTCCGCTGGGAAGCGGTGTTCCGCCACGTGCGGCACCGCGCGATGCGCGGCCGGCGCTTCTCGATCGTGTGCGTCGCCGAGGGCGCGACGCTGCCCGAGGGCGGCGAGGTGCTGAAGGGCATCGACCGGCGGCGCACCGACGCGAAGCAGCTCGGCGGCATCGGCGCCGTGGTCGCGCGGCGGATCGAGGAAGGCACCGGCCTGGAGACGCGGGTCACGGTGCTCGGCCACCTGCAGCGCGGCGGCACGCCGACCGCGTACGACCGGATCCTCGCGACGCGCTTCGGCGTCGCGGCCGCGCAGGCCGCGTGCCGCGGCGCGTCCGGCGTGATGGTCGCGCTGCGCGGCACCGAGATCGTCGAGGTGCCGATCGCCGAATCGATCGCGACGCTGCGCACCGTGCCGCCCGACCACCCGTGGGTCGACGCCGCGCGTGCGGTCGGCACGCGTTTCGGCGACGAGCTCGAGCAGCAGCCGTAGCGCGGCGCGGCGGGCCGCGTCACCAGACGCCGTGCGCGGTCCCGGCGGCGAGCGTCGCGCCGAGCTCGGCGGCGCGCGCGAGGTCCGCGTCGGCGATGCGCTTCGGCGCGAGGATCGCCTCGGGCGTCTGTGCGCCGGTGATCGCGAGCACCGGCTCGGCGACGCGGCGCAGCCGCCAGCCGGTCGCGATCCGCTCGATCTGCCGGATCGCGCCGTGGCCGTCGGTGCCCGCGCAGACGATCGTCGCGTACGGCCGCCCGACGAGGCGATCGAGCACCGGGTAGTAGCAGCGGTCGAAGAACGTCTTCATCGGCCCGGCCATCGAGCCGAGGCACTCGGGCGTCGCGAAGAGCAACGCGTCGGCGCGCAGCAGCGCCTCGGGCGCGACCCGGTCGCAGCGGCACGCGAGCGCCTCGAAGCCGGGCACGTCGTCGGTCGCCTCGCGCGCGCCCGCGACCGCGGCCTCGACGAGCCGGTCGGTGCCGCCGGTGTTCGACCACGCGACGACGAGCAGCCGGCGGCGCGCCGGCGCGGACATGCCCGGGCTCAGCGGCCGAACAGGCCGCGCAGCGCCTTGACACCCTGCTCGACGGCCTCTCCGGCGGCGCCCGGGATCCCGGGGATCGCGGAGCCCTGCGAAGCCGGCGGCGTGCCCCCGTCGGCGGGCGGCGCCGAGCCGGCCTGCGCGGGGGCGCCCGTGCCGCCCGCCGGGGCCGGAGCCGGGGGCGCCGAGGCCGCGCCGCCCGAGCGGCGGCTGCCGCCCGTCATGCCGGCCATGCCCTCGCCGAGCGGCACCATCGAGGTCGAGCGCAGCCGCAGCTTCACCGCCCACTGGATGTCCCACGGCACCTTCGGGTCCTGCGGCCGCGGCGGGTGCGCGACGTTCAGCTCCTCGCCGTAGGCGATGAAGTTCAGCATGCCCATCGGCATCGCCTGGATCACCTGCACAGGCACCGCGCACTCGGTGCGGTCCGGCGGCAGCACGACGCGTTCGCGGATCAGCCGCGCGACCTCGCCCGGCGGCACGTGGTCCATCAGCGAGCCGCCCATCTCCTGCACCGAGCTCGAGGTCCACATCACCATGTCGACGCCGTCGCCGCCCGGGCCGCCGCCTGCGCCGAACGCGCTCATGAAGTAGCCGGTCGCGCCGGTCACCGGCTTCCAGGTCAGCTGCTGCGCCGACGACGCCGTCTTCGCCTGCGCGAGGTCGACCGGCGGCATGAAGTCGTGCCGCTCGACCATGAAGCGGATGTCGGGCGAATAGTTGCCCTTGATCTGGTGCTCGCCGACCAGCGAGGCCTGCGGCGGCACGGCCTGGCGGTCGCGCTCGTTCGGCCACGCGCCGTAGGTCTTGCTGGCGCCGAAGGACGGCCCGCGCGGCAGGCGCAGGCTGCGCGACACCAGGTTCGGCACCGGCTGGCCGGCCGCGACCTTCGAGAAGTCGATGATCACCGGCTGGCCCGGACCGGCCTGCTCGCCGCAGCCCCAGAAGATCAGCATCCGGCCCTTGGGCCGCTCCATGCCCTCGGGCATCTCGCGTTCCTCCCGCTGCGGCGGGGGCGCCTTCGCCGGCTCGGGCGTCAGCAGCGGCAGCTGCGGACCCATCGACATCGCCGGCGGGATCAGGTGTGCGGCCTGCGGCGCGCCCGAGGCCTGCTGCGACGAGCCGAGCCGCAGGTCGAGCGTGCGCAGCGGGCCGCCGCCCCGGCCGGCCAGCATGCCGAGCATCGCGCCCATGCCGCCGCCACCGCCGCCCATGGCACCGAGCCCGGAGGTGGTGTCCGCGGTCACCCAGTAGGTGGCGACCGGGCCGCGCACGACCTGCGGCGGCGTGCCCTGCGCGAGCACCGCGGGCGCGGCGATCGCGAGGGCCGCGACGCCGGCGCGCGCCGCGCCGGAGGACAGGGGGAGGGCGACGGTCGGGCGGGTCGTCATGGCTGCGCCTTGGGGGAGGGCCGAAGGGATCGGAGGATTCTATGCCGCGTGCGATACGCTCGGTGCATGGAGATCGCGCTGAGCTGGGCCGAGATCGCGGGATTGATCGCGTTCGCGGTGTCGGGATACCTGGAGGCGGAACGCCGCGGCATGGATCCGATCGGGCACTTCGCGCTCGCGTTCGTCGCCGCGTTCGGCGGCGGCACGCTGCGGGACCTGCTGATCGACCGGCGGCCGCTGTTCTGGATCGAGCATCACGAGTGGGTGGTCGCGGTGCTCGCGCTCAGCCTGCTGCTGCCCTGGCTCGCGCGTCGGCGCGCGCGGCCCTGGGTCGAGCGCGCGGTGCAGTGGCCCGACGCGATCGGCATGGGCCTGTTCGCGGCGACCGGCACCGCGCTCGCGCTCGACATCGGACTGCCCCCGCTGATCGCGGTGATGATGGGCGTGATCACCGCCACCTTCGGCGGCGTGATCGTAGACGTGCTGTGCAACGAGGTGCCGCGGATCTTCCGTCGCACCGAACTGCACGCGACCTGCGCGTTCGCCGGCGGCTGGGTCGTCGTCGGGCTCGACGCGCTCGGCACGCCGCGCAGCATCGCGATCGGTGCGGGCGCCGCGATCGCGTTCGGGCTGCGGATGGCCGCGGTCGGCCGGGGCTGGCGGCTGCCGGCGGTCGAGCGCAGCGACCCTTGAATCGTTGCAATCGTTGAAAACGGAATTCTTGCGATTCGATCCGGGGGATTGGTCGCCCAGCCAAGCGGTCGGCCTTCGGAGATAGGCCGACTCGGGTGATCGGCCAATAGAAACCGGGCCCGAACCGGGCGATGATGGGGGCCAAGGAGTTCACCGTGGCACCCCATCCGATCCTGCTGACCGCCCAGCTGCGCACGCTTGCGCTCTCCGAGAGCCTCGAGCTCGGTCCCTACACGCTCGTCGTGCGCGAGCTGCCCGCCGACGAGATGCCGGTGCGTCGCCGGCACGCCTGCCTGGACCTCACGCAAGGCCGCGTGCTGGTGCGCGAGGGCCTCACGCCCTCGCAGTGGCTGCGCGCGTTCACGCACGCGCTGGTGCGCCTCGTCCACTACGCACAGGCCGCGCTGATCCACGACAGCACCGAGGAGCACCTGACCCATTCGCTCGCGAGCGGCCTGTCGCAGCTCGCGCGCCGCAACCCGCGCCTCACCTGGGCGCTGCTGCGAGCGATGAGCCCGAACGTGCGCCGCAGCGCGCGCGCGCCGCAGCGCCTCGTCGTCGGCGTCAACGGCTGGACCGTGCGCACGATGCCGGTCAAGACCGCGACGCGGCTGCGCGTGTTCGGGCAGGCCGACCTCGAGCGCCGGCGCATCGAGCTCGACCCGGCGCTGTCCGGCACCCAGCTCGCGGTGATCTTCCTGCACGAGGCGATCCACGGGCTGCACCACGAGGCGGGCGTCACCGACCAGACGCCGCTGCGCAGCGCGCACGCACGCGAGGCCGACGCGCTGCTGCAGTTCTTCGGCGGCAACCCGCAGGCCGCAGGCTGGTGGTTTGCGCTGCTCGCGCCGAGGCCCGACGCGGCGCCGGCCGAGGCGCTCGGCGTCACCGCGGCCCGGCGGCAGGCCGCGCGCTGAGCACGTCGCTCAGCGTGTCCTGACCGGCGCCGGGCCGGTCGTCGCGGTCGGCGAGCGCCTGGCCGCGGCCGCAGGCGATCCCGAGCAGGCGCTGGCCGACCGTCTCGGGCTGCACCGGCCGGCAGGCGCGTCGTGTCGGCCTGAACTCGCGGATCGGCGTGCCGTCGGCCGAGTAGTACGCGGAGACCGCGAGCGCGTGCGACGCGTCGTCGCAGTGGAACGACCACAGGTGCAGCAAGTGGTGAAGCGACGCGCGCACGCGGCGCACCTCGTCGTCGGCGACACCGGCGGCCTCGAACTCGCGCGCGACCGCATCCGGCTCGCCGCGCACCCGGATCCAGACGTCGACGACGCCGCCCTCGCGGACGATGCGCCGGCGGTCGATCTCCACCGGCTGGGGCAGGTCGTCGGCGAGCGGCTCCCACCCCGGATACGGGCCGGGCGCCGGCGAGGCGAGCGCTGCGATCGTGCAGCAGGTGGCGAGGAGCAGCGTCGAGCGCGAGCCTCGCGCGCCGGTGCCGCATGCGCCACGCCGGGTTTCCCGTACGTGAGGTCGCGTCGGCTTCGCGATCCTCGTCGAGTCCGGGTGCGCCGCGTTCCACCACCGGCGCCGCCGGCGGCCGCCGGGCTCGCACGCGCGCTACAGTGCCCGCGAGGACGGCCGTCCCGGCCGGGGGAGGAGACGATGCAGCGCTTCCTGGTC
>JBILTM010000259.1:0-6266 GCA_044371545.1 Burkholderiaceae bacterium | reverse complement strand
CCTGCTCGATCGCGTCGGCCGCGCGGGCGGCCGAACGCGCGCCGTCGTGTGCGATCAGCGTGTCGCGCGTCGGGTCGCCCCGGCGCAGCCAGTCGAGCGGCGTGCTCACCGCGCCCTCCGTGCCGCGACCCGCCGCAGGTTGGAGGTGACCTCGCCGGCCACGACCGTCGGACCGCGGTCGAAATAGCGCCCCCAGGCGGCCGCGTGCGGCCCGGCCGCCGTGGCGCTGGCCCGGCCGAGCTCGACCACCTCCACGCCGAGCCGCTCGAACGCGGCGCGCACGCCCGGGGTGGCGGTGCTCGCGATCCAGTCGTAGCCGAGCGACGCGAGCCGCAGCCCGAGCCGACGCATCAGCCGGCGCCCCTCCCCGGCGCGCACCGCGGCCAGGTGCCCGACCTCGGCGATCCGAGCCCGGTCCGGCGGCTCGACGCCGGCGACGCGAGCGATGCGCTGCTCGAGCGGCTCGTCGAGGTAGCGTTCGAGATAGAGCGACCCGCGTCCGTCGCGCCAGCCGGCCGCGGCGACGATCTCGCCGTCGACTTCGACGCTGACCAGCTCGGGCGCCCAGCTCGGGATCCGCGCGCCGTACCGGCACGCGTACACCTCGGAGACGAAGCGCTCGACCGCAGTGCGGTCCGGATCGCCGATCGGATGTCGTCGCAGGCGGCCCGCGGTCGCGAGGACGTCGTCGAGGGGGGGCGCAGCGCGCGGTGTCTCGGTGCCGGTGCGGGGTCGATGCATGGGGGCATCGTGGCCGACCTCGATTGACGCGGCCTTAACGTGGACCCGGCGTGAACCCGGCGCTAGCTTGGCGTGAGCTTGGCGTGAGCTTGCCCTGGCCGCTGCGACCACTGCGCGATCCGCGGCCGCGTCCCCGCGGGCGACTCGCCGACTCGACGCAGCGTCAGCGCACCCAGCGGCCCGCGCCCGCCAGGCGACGCAAGGCCGCCGGCTCCCGTGCCGCGGCCGGCACCTGCGCGAGCAGCCGCAGGAACAGCATCGCCGTCGCGAACGCGTCGGCGCACGCGTGGTGGCGCTGCTCGACGGGGATCGCGAAGTGCGCGAGCCAGTCGTCGAGCGCGGTCGCGCGCACGCCCGGGTTCAGCACCGGCGCGAGCGCGGCGAGGTCGAGCCACATGGCCTTCGGCATCGGCCCGGTGTGCGCGCGCACCGCGCGGTCGAGCACCGTGCGGTCGAACGCGGCGTGGAAGGCGACCCGCGGCGCCTCGCCGGCCCAGTCGAGGAACGCGCGGCACGCGTCGGCCGGGTCCGTGCCGTCGCGCTGCGCGCCCTCCCCGATGCCGTGCACCAGGATGTTGTCGCGCGCGCTCGGCCGCTCGGGCCGGACGACGAGCTCGAGGCTGTCGTCGACGTCGATGCGGCCGTCGCGCACGGCGACGCCGCCGATGGCGAGCAGCGCGTCGCGCGTCGGGTCGAGTCCGGCGGTCTCGACGTCGACCACCACCCAGCGCGGCACGGCGTTCGGGTGCGCCCGCCCGTCCGGCGACCCGCGCATGCCCAGCAGCCTG
This sequence comes from Burkholderiaceae bacterium, assembly GCA_044371545.1. Classification (GTDB taxonomy): domain Bacteria; phylum Pseudomonadota; class Gammaproteobacteria; order Burkholderiales; family Burkholderiaceae_E; genus UBA4615. The sequence goes on along the minus strand of JBILTM010000259.1, from coordinate 4,737 downwards.
CGCCACATCGCCGCGCCTCAGCCGGGGAAGTCGACGGCCAGCCGCTGCTGCAGCGTGCGGGCCAGGCGGAACGCCTCCTTCAGGATACGCCGGTCGAGGTCCGACAGCGTCCGCGTGTCGAGGAGGTTTGCGCGCCCGGGCACCGTGCCGCGGTCGTGCTGGGCGCGCAGCCGCAGGCTCTGCAGGAACTCGAACGCATCGATCCACGCGCGCGCCTCGGCCTCGCGCAGCGCGCCGGCCTCGACGAGCGCGCGCAGTCGCTCCGCGGTGCCGGTCGCGGGCACGCGATGCGCGAGCGCGAGCAGCCGGGCACCGTCGACGAAGGGCACCGTGCCGTGCAGCTTCAGGTCGACCTCCGCCGCGTCGGCCGCGAACAGCTTGTCGAGCAGTCCGCCGGTCCACGAGGCGGGCGGGCCGTTGCGCCGCGCGTTGTCGCTCATCTGCTTCAGGAAGCGCGCATTGCCCGCCGCCTGCGCGGTCACGTGCGCCCGCAGCGCGATGGCCGCCGACGCGTCGCCCGCGAGCGGACGGAAGTCGAAGAAGACGCTCGCCGCGAGCAGGCTCTCCGGGTCGCCGCGGTCGATCCAGCCGTCGAACAGCGCGCGCCACTCGCTCGCGGTCAGGCACCAGCGGGGGTTGCCGGCCATGATGCCGCCGGGGCAGCGCGGATAGCCGCAGGCGTCGAGCGTCGCGTTGACCGACTCGGCGAACCCGAGCATCCGCGCGCGTGCGGCCTCCCCGGTCCCGTCCGGCAGCAGCAGGCCGTTGTCCTGGTCGGTCGCGATCGTCTGTTCCTCGCGACCCTCGCTGCCGAGCGCGAGCCAGCACGCGCCGTCGAGCGCGACGCCGTGCCCGGCCGCCTCGATCGAGATCGCGCGCTGCGTCAGCTGGTCGTTCAGGCGACTGATCAGCCGTGTGACGAAGGCGGCGGCGACACCCTGCGCGACCAGGGTCGCGGACCATGCCCGGATGTCGTCGGCGGCGCGCGCGAGCGCCGGCGTCGCACGCGCCGCGGCGATCGCGTCGCCGATGCCGCGCAGCGTCTGGCGCTGCATCACGAAGAGGTCCCGCTCGGTGACGACGCCGACCACTGCGCCGTCCCGCCGCACCGGCACGTGCCGGATCGTCCGCTCGGCCATCAGCAGCATCGCCTCGGCGACCGTCGCCGACGCGTCGAGGGACGCGACCGGCGCGGTCATCACCGAGGCGATCGGCGCGTCGAGCGGCACGCCGGGCAGCGCGACGCGGCCGATCACGTCCTGCCGGGTGAAGATGCCCTGCGCGTCGCCGACGACCACCGAGCCGACCCGCTCGCGCTCCATCGTCTCGAACACCTCGTGCAGCGTCGCCTGCGGCGCCACGGTCACCGGAGGGCGCCGGACCACGTCGCCGAGCGGCGCGGCCATCGTGCGCCACTGCGTCGCCTGCTGCGCGTAGCTCGCCTGCAGCGCCCGGTTCGACAGGTCGAGCAGTGCGCCGAGGCGGCGCCGGCAGAAGTCGCGGAACGGCTCGCTGCGGCGGAGCAACTCATCGAAGTCCTCGCGCGGCAGGCTCCAGCAGAACACGTCGCCGGTGGCCCGGTAGGTCGCGACGACCGGCCGCGCGGCGAGCAGCGCGCCGACCGGGAACGGCTCGCCCTCGGTCAGCACCGTCACGGACGCCTCGCCCGGCAGGTCCGGACGGCGCCCCTCGACCACGCCCTGCCGGACGATCCAGCACCGCGCGGGCACGCCATCCTCGGGGCCGACGATCGGCTCGCCGCCGGCGAAATAGGCGAGCTCGACGCGCCGCGCGACGAAGTCGAGGTCCTCGTCGCGCATCGACGAGAACGGCGCATGCGCGGCGAGCGTTCGCCGCGCCCCGTCGATCAGCGTCGGCGAGGCCACTGCGGCGCCCTGCCCGCGCTCACGCGCGCGGCGGCTGTGCGCCCCGGACGACCGACAGGGCGCCTGCGATCATCGACGACAGGTCGCTCATGTTGGCCGGCACGATCAGCGTGTTGCCCTGCTTCGCGATCTGGCCGAAGGCCTGCACGTACTGCTCGGCGACCCGCAGGCTGACCGCGTCCATGCCGCCCGGACGCTGGGTCGCCAGCGCGACCCGCGCGATCGCCTCGGCGGTCGCGGTGGCGACGGTGGTGATCGCCGCGGCCTGGCCTTCGGCCTCGTTGATCGCGGCCTGCTTGTCGCCCTCGGAGCGCTGGATCGCCGCCTCGCGCTCGCCGGTGGCGATGTTGATCTGCTCCTGCTTGCGGCCCTCGGAGGCGGCGATCAGCGCACGCTTCTCGCGCTCGGCGGTGATCTGCGCCTGCATCGCGCGCAGGATCTCGGCCGGCGGGGTCAGGTCCTTGATCTCGTAGCGCAGCACCTTCACGCCCCAGCTCATCGCCGCCTCGTCGAGCGCCGACACCACGCTGCTGTTGATGAAGTCGCGCTCCTCGAACGTGCGGTCGAGCTCGAGCCGGCCGATCACCGAGCGCAGCGTCGTCTGCGACAGCTGGGTGATCGCGACGATGAAGTTCGAGGAGCCGTAGGACGCCCGCGTCGGGTCGGTCACCTGGAAGTACAGCACGCCGTCGACGGTCAGCTGGGTGTTGTCCTTGGTGATGCAGACCTGGCTGGGGACGTCCATCGGGATCTCCTTCAGCAGGTGCTTGTAGGCGACCCGGTCGATGAAGGGGACGACGAACGACAGCCCCGGGGACAGCGTGCGGTGGTACTTGCCGAGCCGCTCGACGACCCACGCGTGCTGCTGCGGCACGACCTTCAGCGTCTGCACGACGAACACGACGGCCAGCAGCAGGATCACCGCCGCGACGACGCTCGTTCCGACCATGGTTCCTCCGGAGTTTCAGGGGCGCGCGAGGATCAGCCGGTTGCCGGCGACCTCGCGGATCAGGTACTCGCCGGGCGCGGCGGCCTCTCCGGGCGCGAGCTCGACTGACCACTCGGTGCCGCGGTAACGCACGCGAGCGCGGCGGTCGGCGTCCCAGGCCTCGACGCGCACCCGCTCTCCGACGTCGGCGATCACGTCCGGGTTGCGCCCGGCCGGCCCGCGTCCGGGCGCGCCGGCGCGCGCACGCCGCACCCACGCGGCCCCGGCGAGCGCGACGAGCGCCGCTGCGACGAACTGGGCCCACACCGGCCCGCCCGCCGCGGCGACCGCGCCCGCCGCCGCGCAGCCGACCGCGATCATCAGCAGATAGAAGGTGCCGGTCACCAGCTCGAGGATGCCGATGCCCAGTGCGAGAACCCACCACCAGTATTGAATGGCCATGTCGACCCCGAGCATCTCGCGCGCCGGTCAACAGGTCAACCGCCCCGGACGTTGTAGGGCGACGTGGTCGCGGGCGGGCCGGGGACGGGTTTGCCGCCCCCTGCCGTTCCGGCTACGATGCGAGCCCAGCGCGGACCCCAGGGTCCGTCGCCTCATTCAACCGATCGATACCGGCTTCAAATCCCCAGGAGAGACATCGATGAATCTGCACCACAAGGTCCTGAGCCTCGCGGTCGCGTCGGCCTTCACGTTCGCCGGCGCCGCGTCCGCGCAGACGGTCGTCAAGATCGGTCACGTGGGCCCGCTCACCGGCGGCATCGCCCACCTCGGCAAGGACAACGAACTGGGCGCCAAGCTGGCGATCGAGGACCTGAACGCCAAGGGCGTCAAGATCGGCGGCCAGGCCGTCAAGTTCGAGCTGCTCTCCGAGGACGACGCGGCCGATCCGAAGCAGGGCACCGCCGCCGCCACCAAGCTGGCCGACGCGAAGGTCAACGGCGTCATCGGTCACCTGAACTCGGGCACCACGATCCCGGCCTCCAAGATCTACCACGACGCCGGCATCCCGCAGATCTCGCCGTCGGCGACCAACCCGAAGTACACGCAGCAGGGCTTCAAGAGCGCCTTCCGCGTCGTCGCGCACGACGGCCAGCTCGGCGGCACGCTGGGCCGGTACGCGGTCAAGGACGTCAAGGCCAAGAGCATCGCGATCATCGACGACCGCACCGCCTACGGCCAGGGCGTCGCCGACGAGTTCCAGAAGGCGGTCAAGGCAGCGGGCGGCAAGGTCGTGGGTCGCGAGTTCACCAACGACAAGGCCACCGACTTCAACGCCATCCTGACCAAGCTCAAGGGCCAGAAGCCCGACCTGGTGTTCTACGGCGGCATGGACGCGGTCGCGGGCCCGATGCTGCGCCAGATGAAGCAGCTCGGCATCAACGCCAAGTTCATGGGCGGCGACGGCATCTGCTCGAACGAGCTGATCAAGCTGGCCGGCGACGGCATGTCCGACGGCCAGGTGATCTGCGCCGAGGCGGGCGGCGTCACCAAGGACAAGGAAGCCGCGATGACCGCCTGGAAGGCGCGATTCAAGGAGAAGACCGGCGCCGACGTGCAGATCTACGCGCCGTACGTCTACGACGCGGTGATGACGATGGTCTCGGCGATGCAGAAGGCCGACTCGACCGATCCCAAGAAGTACCTGCCGGCGCTCCAGAAGATCAGCTACGAGGGCGTGACCGGCAAGATCGTGTTCGACGACAAGGGCGACATCAAGGACGGCGCCCTGACCCTGTACACGTACAAGGGCGGCAAGCGCGAGACGATGATGGTGGTCAAGTAAGATCCCGCGTTCGGGCCGGCTGCGTGCCGGCCCGAGGGATCCGGGGGCGCCGCGGGTCGGCGCCCTTTTTCTTTTCCGGCTCCCCGCCGACCGAACGGCCCGGCCGGGCCGCGGAGACA
>JBILTM010000071.1:0-21171 GCA_044371545.1 Burkholderiaceae bacterium | reverse complement strand
CGAGCCGTGCCTCGATGACGATGCCCTTGGCCGGCGCCTCGACCGGCGCGGTCAGCTCGAGCACCTCGGCCTGCAGCAGCACGTTCTCGAGCAGGTCGTCGACGCCCTGGCCTGTCCGTGCGGAAACCGCGACGAACGGCGACTCGCCGCCGAACTCCTCGGGCACGACCTCCTGCGCGACCAGCTCCTGCTTGACGCGGTCGGGGTTCGCCTCGGGCTTGTCGATCTTGTTCATCGCGACGACGATCGGCACGCCGGCCGCCTTCGCGTGGTGGATCGCCTCGATCGTCTGCGGCATCACGCCGTCGTCGGCGGCGACCACCAGGATGACGATGTCGGTCGCCTTCGCACCGCGGGCCCGCATCGCGGTGAACGCCTCGTGGCCCGGGGTGTCGAGGAAGGTGATGATGCCGCGCGGCGTCTCGACGTGGTAGGCGCCGATGTGCTGCGTGATGCCACCCGCCTCGCCCGCCGCGACCTTGGTGCGGCGGATGTAGTCGAGCAGCGAGGTCTTGCCGTGGTCGACGTGGCCCATGATGGTCACGACCGGCGGACGCGGCAGCTTCTGCGCGTCGGTGTGGACGACGTCCTGCTCGAGCATCGCCTCCGGATCGTCGAGCGCCGCGGCGATCGCCTTGTGGCCCATCTCCTCGACGACGATCATGGCCGTCTCCTGGTCCAGCGGCTGGTTGATGGTGACCATCTGGCCCATCTTCATCATCAGCTTGATGACCTCGGCCGCCTTGACCGCCATCTTGTGCGCGAGGTCGGCGACCGTGATGGTCTCCGCCACGTGCACTTCGCGGACGATCGCCTCGGCCTGCTGGCTCGACGCGCCGTGGTCGTGACCACCTCGGTCGCCGCGCGAGCCGCGGTGGCCGCGCGGGCCGCGCCAGCCGCCGACGCCACCGCCCGAGTCGCCGCGGGTCTTGATCGCGCGGCGCTTGGCGGCGTCGTCCTGCCAGGTCGACGACAGGTTCTCGGACTTGACGTGCTTCTTGACCGTGCCGGGCGCGGCAGGCGCGGGCGCACCGGGGCGCGCGGCGCCGGGCGCGCCGGGGCGCGCGGCCGGCCGGTGCAGCGTGGTGGTGGCCTTCGCGTCGGCGCTCGGCGCGGCGGCGGCGGGCGCCGGCGGCGGCGGCTCGGCGGGCTTCGCCTGGGGACGACGCGAGGCGGTCAGCAGCCGGTTGATCGCGGCAGCCTCGTCCTCTGCCTTGCGGCGCGCGGCGGCCTGCGTGGCCGCCTCTTCCTGCGCCTTGCGGGCGGTCTCGGCGGCAGCCTGCGACGCGATGCGCGCGGCCTCGGCGGCCGCGGCGGCGGCGGCGGCCTGCGCGGCGGAGGCCTCGCGGTCGGCGTCCTGGTCGGCCTCGTTCGCCTTCAGCGCGGCGATCCGCTCCTGCTCGCGACGGGTTTCCTCCTCGAGGCGGGCGGCCTCGCGGGCAGCCTCCTCGGCGCGCAGGCGCTCGGCTTCGGCGCGCTCCTCGCGCTCGCGCATCTCGCGCATCTCGCGCTCCTGGCGCTCGAGGGCCTCGCGCTGCTTGCGCTCCTCCTCCTCGCGCAGGCGCTGCTGCTCGATCTCGACCGGCGACGGCCCGCGGACCGGCGCCTCGGCGGCGGAGGCGGCCTGGATCTCGGCGCCCTCGGCGTCGCGCTGCACGAACACGCGCTTCTTGCGGACTTCGACCTGGATCGTGCGAGCGCGCCCGGTGGCGTCGGCCTGCTTGATCTCGGAGGTCTGCTTGCGCACGACCGTGATCTTCTTCTTCGGCGCGTCGTCGGCGCCGTGCGCACGGCGCAGCGCGGTCAGCAGCTGGGCCTTGTCGCTCTCGGTGAGCAGGTCGTCGGCCGAGGCCTTCTCGACCCCGGCGGCGCGCAGCTGCTCGAGCAGCACCTCCGCCGGCACTTTGAGCTCGGCGGCGAAGTTCGAAACGTTGGTGCTAGCCATTCAATTCCTTCCGGCTCAGGCCGACTCGGACTCGTTCTCGAACCAGTGCGCGCGCGCCTTCATGATCAGCGCCTTCGCACGCTCCTCGTCGAGTCCCGTCGCCTCGACCAGCTCGTCGACCGCGAGCTCGGCCAGTTCGTCGCGGGTGTGGACCTTCGCGTCGGCCAGCTTCGCGGCCAGGTCGCGGTCCATCCCTTCCAGGTTCAGCAGGTCCTCGGTCGTGCTCTCGAGCTTCTCTTCCTTGGCGATCGCCTCGGTGAGCAGCACGTTGCGGGCACGGTCGCGGAGCTCGTTCACGGTGTCCTCGTCGAACGCCTCGATCTCGAGCATCTCGTTGATCGGCACGTAGGCGACCTCGTCGAGGCTCGAGAAGCCCTCGTCGATCAGGATGTCGGCGACCTCCTCGTCGACGTCCAGCTTCGCCATGAACATGTCGCGCAGCGCCTTGCGCTCGGCTTCCTGCTTACCGGCGCTCTCCTCGGCGGTCATGATGTTGATCTGCCAGCCGGTGAGCTCGGAGGCCAGGCGCACGTTGCGCCCGCCGGTGCCGATCGCGAGCGCGAGGTTGTCCTCGTCGACGACCACGTCCATCGAGTGCTTCTCCTCGTCGACGACGATCGAGGAGACGTTGGCCGGCGCGAGCGCGCCGATCACGAACTGCGCCGGGTCCTCGGACCACAGCACGATGTCCACGCGCTCGCCGGCGAGCTCGCCGGTGACGGCCTGCACGCGCGAGCCCCGCACGCCGACGCAGGTGCCGATCGGGTCGATGCGGCGATCGGTGGTGTGCACGGCGATCTTGGCGCGCACGCCGGCGTCGCGGGCCGCCGCCTTCACCTGCAGCAGCCCCTGCTCGATCTCGGGCACCTCCAGGCGGAAGAGCTCCATGATGAACTCGGGCGCGGTGCGCGACAGGATCAGCTGCGGGCCGCGGCCCTCGCGGTTGATCCGCGCGACCCAGCCGCGGATGCGGTCGCCGACGCGCAGGTTCTCCTTCGGGATCATCTGGTCGCGCGGCAGGCGCGCCTCGATCTTGCCCGACTCGATCACCGCGCCCTCGCGGTCGAGGCGCTTGATCGTGCCAGACAGCAGCGAGTCGCCGCGGCCGAGGAAGTCGTTGATGATCTGCTCGCGCTCGGCATCGCGGATCTTCTGCAGGATCACCTGCTTGGCGGCCTGCGCGCCGATGCGGCCGAACTCGACCGGCTCGAGCTCCTCCTCGACGTACTCGCCGATCTCGATGTCCGAGAGCTGCTTGCGCGCCTCGGTGAGGATGATCTGGAGGTCGTGGTCCTCGAGCTCGCCGTCGGGCACGACGAGCCAGCGGCGGAACGACTCCGCCTCGCCGGTCTCGCGGTCGATCGAGACGCGCACGTCGGTCTCTTCGGTGAAGCGTTTCTTCGTCGCCGAGGCGAGCGCGCTCTCGAGCGCGGCGAACACCACCTCGCGCTCGACGCTCTTCTCGCGCGCCAACGCATCGACCAGCAACAGCACTTCGCGGCTCATCGTGAAGCCTCCTAGAACTTGACCTTGGGCACCAGCCGCGCCCGCTCGACCTCGTCGAGCGTGAACGACAGCCTGCGCACCGTCTCGACGCCGGCCGCGTCCGGGGCGGACTGCGCCTCGGTCACGGCCTTCGCCGGTGAGTGTTTCGTCGCGGCCTTCGCGCCACGCGCGGGGCCCTGCTTCGATCCCTTGCCGACCACCTTCCCGCCCTTCCCACCCTTCGCGCCCGGCCGGCCGGCCGGCGGCGCGTTCGGGTCGGGCAGCTCGAGCGCCCAGCGCTGACCGCCGTTCGCCCCTGCCGCCACGTCCGCATCGACCACCGCATCGTCGCGGACCAGCACGCCCGTGAAGTTGCGACGTCCGGACAGCGGCTCGCGCAGCCGGATCGCGACCTCCTCGCCCTCGAATCGCGCATAGTCGGCCGCGCGCTTGAGCGGCCGGTCGAGCCCCGGCGAAGACACCTCGAGGCGGGCGTAGTCGACGTTCTCCACCGTCAGCACGTGCGACAGCTGATGGCTGACCTTCTCGCAGTCCTCCATCCGCACGGACGGGGGCAGCGCGCTCGGGTCGGCGGCGTCGGATGAGGTGTACGCTTCGGCCGGCAGGTCGATGAAGACGCGCAGCAGGCCCCGGCCCGCGAGCTCGACGTCGACGAGGTCGTAGCCCAGCCCGCTCACGGTCCGCTCGATCACGGCTTGTACCGGCCCCACCACCGCCAACGACGCTCCTCGACAACCGACCGGAAAAAAAAATGGGCTTGGCCAGCCCATTCACTCGATTCGAGCACGCTCGCGAAAGGCGAGGTGTCTAGCCTGTCGAGTATAGCGGAAAAGCGGGCGCAAGGCGATCCGCGCAGCGGCCGCGGCGCGCGGCCACGCTGGCGGCGCCGGCCGCCGCCGGCGCGCCGCGATGCCGACGAGGCCGTCAGCCCGCGGGGCCGCGTCGCCGGCCGCCGCCGCCCGAGCGGTTGCCGCCGCCGCGGTTGCCGCCGCCGCGGTTGCCGCCGCCACCGCCCGCGCCGCCGCCCGCGCCGCCGCCCGAGCGGTTGCCGCGCGGGCCGCCCTGCCCGCCGCGGCCGCCGCCGGCCGGCTTGGCGCCCGGGAAGCCGCCCGAGGGGAATCCGGTGCTCGCATTGCCGCCGGCGCCGAAGCGGGCGCCACCGCCCTGTCCGCCACCCTGGCCGCCTCCCTGCCCACCCGCACCGCCGCGCTTGCGGCCGCGACGGCCCTGGCCGGCCGGCTTCGGCGCGCCCGGCAGCCCCGGCTGGCCGAAGCCCGAGCCGGCGCCGAAGCGCTGCTCGCGGGTGTTCTTGCGCACCGCGCGGAGGATCCCGGACAGGTGCGCGTCGGCGGAGGTCGGCTGCCAGTCGTCGTCGTGGAGGTCGACGCCGCGACGGCCGCGCGCGCCCGCGGGCGGGTCGTCCTGCGCGAGGAACGCCGGCTGGCGCTCGTCCTCGTCGAGTTCGTCCTCGTCATCCTCGTCATCGCGTGCGGCAGCGCGCGGCGGCGCGTCGTCGTCGCCCGTACCGGCGTCGCCCGGCGCGCCGCGCGGCGGGGCGTCGTCGTCGAGCGCCTCGTCGTCGCCCTCCGCGGACGCGTCCGCGCCGGCCGCGCGCGGCGCGCCGCCCGGCTGCGGCCCGGCCTGCTTGAGCAGCGACACCAGCGCCTGCGCGTCGGCTTCGCCCAGCTCCACCCAGCGCCCGCGCGCGAGCCCGCGCGGCAGGCCGATCGGGCCGAAGCGGATGCGCACGAGTCGCGAGACGGTGAGGCCCACCGCCTCGAAGATCCGGCGCACCTCGCGGTTGCGGCCCTCCGAGATCGCGACCCGGTACCAGTGGTTCGCGCCGTCGCCGCCGACGTCCTCGAGCGCGGAGAACGCGGCCGGACCGTCCTCGAGCTGCACGCCGGCGAGCAGCTTGTCGCGGGTCTCGTCGTCGATGCGCCCGAGGATGCGGACCGCATACTCGCGCTCCCAGCCGTAGCGCGGGTGCATCAGCTTGTTCGCGACCTCGCCGGAGGTCGTGAAGACCAGCAGGCCCTCGGTGTTGAAGTCCAGGCGCCCGACCGCGACCCAGCGCGCGCCCTTCAGGCGCGGCAGTCGCTCGAAGACCGTCGAGCGCTGGCCCGGATCGTCGCGGCTGCAGATCTCGCCGGGCGGCTTGTGGTACAGCAGCACCTTCGGCGCCTGCTTCTGGACCGGCAGGCGCCGGTTGATCGACCGGCCGTTGACGCGGATCTGGTCGCTCGGGCCGATCCGCTGGCCGACGTGGGCCGGCTGGCCGTTGACCGACACACGGCCGGCGACGATCAGTTCCTCCATCTCGCGCCGCGAGCCGATCCCGGCGTCGGCGAGCAGCTTGTGCAGCTTCGGCGCGTCGTCGTCCGGCACCGCGCGGGCGCGGGCATTGCGGCCGTCGCGCCGGCGCGGGTCGTTCGCGTCGACCCCGATCCGCGCCTGGCGCGAGTAGACCGGGATCGCCTGCTCGGGATCACTCGGGGCCTCTGCCGCCGGTGCGGGCGCGGCCTCGCCCTCGCGCGGCTCGCGCGGCTCGCGCCCCTCGCGCCCGCCGCGTCCCCGACGTCGGCTGACGCGCCCGCGCAGGTCCTTCGGGCCGCGACGATCGCGACCGTCCCCGGGTTCGCCGTCCGCAGCGCCTTCGCCCCCCGAGGCGCCGGCCGGTGCCTCGGCGCCCTCGCCGCGTTCGGCGACCGGTCCCCGGGGTTCCCGGGGCTCGCGCGGCGCGGGTGCGCCGTCGTCGTTCGCTGCGGCCGCCGGCGCGCCCGGATCGGCGTCACCACCGGCCGAACCCGCGCCGCCGCCGCGCCGGCCACGGCGCCGGGGCCGCGGGGCCGCCGTGCCGTCGGGGGACGTCGTGCCTGCGACGGGAACGGCGGACTCGGTAGGTTCTGAATGCTCGCTCATGGATCGGGCTGGTAGTCGGGGGCGGGGCGAAGCGGGGAGGCGGGGGAAGGGGTGGCGCCGTCGGTCGGCGCAGCGGCCTGCGGGCGCGGGCCGGCAGGGGCCGGATCGTCGTCCGGCGGGGGTGCGGCGTCGGCCGGCGGCCAAGCATGCTCGTCGCCGCAGGCGACGGGCTGCGCGTCGGGCGAGGAGGCGTCATGGCCGGGCGCGTCGTCGGCGGACGCATCGTCGGCTGCGGACGGGTCGGTCGGCGACGCGGCGTCGTTCGCGGAGGGCGGCACCGGCTCGACGACGGCCGGGACCGGCGTGCCCGAGTCCGACGCCGAGAACGTGATCAGCCGCTGCTCGAGCGCCTGCGCCGCGGCGCCGTCGGACTCGAGCGAAGGCAGCTCCTGCAGCGTGCGCAGACCGAGGTCGTCGAGGAACCGGCGCGTCGTCGCGAACAGCGCCGGGCGGCCCACGACGTCCTTGTGCCCGATGACCTCGATCCAGCCCCGGTCCTCGAGCGCCTTGACGATCTGCGCGGACACCGCGACGCCGCGGATCTCCTCGATGTCACCGCGCGTGACCGGCTGGCGGTACGCGATGATCGCGAGCGTCTCGAGCACCGCCCGCGAGTAGCGCGGAGGCCGTTCGGGATGCAGACGCGCGACGAAGCGCGCGATGTCCGGCGCCGTCTGGAACCGCCAGCCGCTCGCCAGCGGCACCAGCTCGATGCCGCGCCCGTGCCAGTCGCCGCGCAGTTCGTCGAGAAGCGCGCGCACGGTGTCGGAGCCGACCTCGACCTCGTCGGCGAACAGGCGGCGCAGCTCCGCGACCGGCATCGGCTGCTGCGCGCACAGCAGCGCCGCCTCGATGATGCGCTTGACGTCCGCGGTGTTCATCACGCGGCAGGAACCCTATTTCGATCGGATGGACGGCCCGACTCGGGCCGCGGCACGGGCGTCGAACGTGCATCGCGCTCAGGGCGGGCCGCCGGAGGCGGCTTCGTGTGGACTCGCTGCGCGATGCGGGTCGGTCGGTTCGACCGGGGTCGGGACCCGACGCCACGGGGCGACCGGCCGGCGGCTCCCTCGCGAACCGCCCTCTCGACACTCGATCATCGATCATAGCAGCAACGTCGCCGCGCCAACAAGCCGCGGCATCGGCTCGATTCGCTCCGGGAACGACGCCCGCATGACCGGCATCGACCGCCGGGGACCGAGCGGCACGCGCCGGACGGCGCTGCCGCGGCCGGTCGAGCGCCCGGGGGGCGCCCGTTGCGTCAGAAGATCCGGCGCCAGCGCAGCGCGACCATCGCGTCGTCGGGTGCGGCCGCGTCGTGGTTCGGCTCGCGCCTGAGCGCGAGCACCGCGCCGAGCTGGGTGTCCCGCCCGATCGCGCGCCGGTAGGCGATCTCGAACACGCGCTCGCGGCCGTCCGGCACGAGCGCGTAGCGGCGCGTGCCGGTGATCGGCGCGCCGTCGGCGTCGACGCCGGTCTGCAGCGTCGCGACGGCCTCGCCCGAACGCGTGCGCATCGGTTGCGATACCGACAGCGACAGCGCGTCGCCGGCGTGGAACGCGTCTGCGAGCACGACCGCGAGCGAGCCTGCGTCGCTGCGCGCGTCGCCGACCGAGGAAACCAGGCCCGGCCCGCTGCGTCCGGGCGTGCGGCCCTGCGCCCAGGTCGCCGCGACGACCGCGCCGGGCGCGACGCGCCACGCGCCGCCCACCTGCAGCGCGTCGGTGCGAACCGCCTCCGACATCGAGAAACCACCCGATCCGACCGCCCCCAGCCAGGCGCCCTGCTCGATCGACCGGGACCAGCCGGTCGACAGCATCAGGGTCTCGCCGATCCGCCGGCTCGCCTCGACGACGCTCGTGCGGGCGTCGACCGGCGCCCAGCCGCTGCCCGAGCTCTCGGTCGCGGTGCCACCGAGCACGCCGGCCTTGAACGTCGTGTCGCCGACGGACAGGCCGCGCGCGAGCAGCGCGCCGCGCGGCCCGAGCGCCGCGTAGGGGTTCGACAGCGCGGCGACGTCGAGCCCGGCCGCGACCCCGAAGTAGTCGCGCGCACGGGCCCCGGCGCCGAAGGCGAACTCGCCGGCCGCATCGCGCGAGACCATCGAGAACGAGTCGTTCGGCCGCAGCGACATCCGCGCGCCGCCGGCGAGCGTGCGCTCGAGGCGCTCCATCCGCGCATCCATCGCGTCGAACGCGCGGGCCACCTGCATCGGCAGCGGCGCGACCACCCGGTTGCCCAGGTCCGCCGTGAAGTCGCGGCGGTAGGCGTCGCTCGCCATCACCGGGATCCCGTCGCGGGCCGCGGCCCGCGCGAGCGCCGCGGTCGCGGGCGAGGTGCGCAGCCCGGTCGAGGCAAGCGGCACCTCGCCGCCGGCGACCGCGGTGGTCAGCGTGCCGACCGGCCGCAGCGCGGCCTCGACGTCGAGCAGCCCGCGTCCGTAGACCGGGTCCGTCCCGGGGGCGCCGAGGTCGCGCGCGGTGGCCAGCAGGATCGACGCGGCCTCGCGCGGCGTGAGCCGGGGCCAGATCGACTGCAGCAGCGCGGCCGCGCCGGACACCGCGGGCGCCGCCATGGACGTGCCCGATACCCGCGCGTAGGCGTCGTCGCCACCGGCATAGCTCGACAGCACGCCGACGCCCGGCGCGACCAGGTACCACGATGCGGTGTCGCCCGCGCGGTTCGACCAGGGCGCGATGCGGTTCTCAGCGTCGACCGCGCCCACGGCGAGGATCGCGCCGCGCGCGCCCGGGCCGTTCGCCCAGGCCTCGCGGGCGAAGCGCGCCGGCCAGTCCGGGTTCGCGGCGCCGCGGTTGCCCGCTGCGACCACCACCAGCGCGCCGGACGCGGTCGCGTCGCGCAACGCCGCGCCTGCGATCGGCGCGCTCGCCGCGAGGCTCAGGTTCAGGATGCCGGCGCGCGCGGCGGCCCAGCGCACGCCCGAGGACAGCACCGCGTCGGTCGCGCCCTCCCCCCCGAACACCCGCACCGGCAGGATCCGCGCCTCGGGGGCGACGCCGGCGATGCCCGAGCCGTCGCGCGCGGCGGCCACGAGGCCGGCGACGTGCGTGCCGTGGCCGCTTGCGTCGCGCGTGTCCGTGCCGCCGCTCAGCGCGTCGTAGCCCCGCAACAGCCGCCCGGCGAGTTCGCCGTGCGAGGCGAGCACGCCCGAGTCGAGCAGCCCGACGACGACGCCCGCGCCCAGGCCGCCGCGCGACCAGGCGGACGGCGCGCCGACCCGCAGCGCGGTCGACGAAGCCGCCGCCTCGGCCTCGAACGCCGCCGGATCGGCCGCCCGGGCCGGGACCGCGGATGCGAACGCGAGGGCGAGCGCGAGTGTCGCGACGAGGCGCGACGAGGGCGGAGTTCGGCGGGAGCGGGGACGCATGGGTCGGGAGCCTGGCCCGGCGAAGGGTCGGTGCTCGCGCGCGCCGCGTCCCGGAACACTGTCACGGAGCCGCGGGCCTCGGTCGTCCCGTGTGTGCGGGTTCGCACACCCCCGGCGATTCCGCGACAATCGGCCGATGGCCGCCTCGACCGTTCCGTTCGCGCCCGGCTCGCTCGTCCAGCACTGGAAGGGCGGGCTGTACCGCATCGACGCCATCGCCGTGCGAGAGGCCGACGGTGCGGCCGACGTCGTCTACCGCCCGCTCGCCGACCCGTCGGGGCGGGCGTGGACGCGGCCGCTGTCGGGCTTCGTCGAGACCGTCGAGGGCCTCGACGGCGACGCCCGGCAGCGCTTCGAGCCGATCGCGCTGCCGGACGACGCGCGGCTGCGTGCCGCCGCCGCCCAGACTGGCGTGCCCGACGACGTCGTCGAGGCGACGCTCGCGCGCTACCGCGAACCGCAGCGCCACTACCACGCGAGCTGGCACGTGCACGACGTGTTCGCGCGCGCCGGCGCGCACGGCCTCGCGCTCGACCGTGCGCAGGTGCTCGCGCTGCTGTTCCACGATGCGGTCTACGTCGCAGGCGCCGCGGCCGGCGTCAACGAGGCGCTGTCGGCGCTGCTGCTGCGCCAGGCCGCAGCGGGCCGCGAGGCGCTGCCGGCCCGCGACGTCGAGCGCGCGTGCGCGATGGTCGAGGACACCGCGTCGCACGTCGCGCGCGACCCCTCCGGTGCGGCGGTCGTCGCCCTCGACCTGGCGACGCTCGGCGACGAGGCCGCGCGCTTCGACGCGTGGACCGAGCTCGTCTGGCTCGAGTACAGGCACCTGTTCTCGGCCGAGCGCGATCCGCGCGGCGCGTTCATGCGCCGGCGCGTGCGCGTGCTCGCGGCGCTGCTCGAGGCGACCCGCGACGCGACGCTGCTGCCGGGCTGCCGCGAGCGCTTCGCCGGGAACCTCGAGCGGCTGGCGCGGCGCGTGCCGGCCTGAGCGCGCGTCGGCGCGCGAGCGGGTCAGAAGCCGAGCGAGCTCAGCAGGTCGTCGACCTCGGTCTGCGATGTCACGGCGTCGGAGCGGCCCAGGACCACCTGCGGACCCTCGAGCATTTCCTGGTGGCGCTGGCGATGGTCCTCGGGCGCGGTGTCGATCAGCAGCTTGAGCAGCTGCGTCTCGATGCGCTCGGTGATGCCCTCGATCTTGCGGCACACCTGGCCGGTCAGGTCCTGGAAATCCTGGGCCATCATGATGTCGCTGTGCAGGCTCGACGTGCGGTCGGCCCGCTCCACCGTCGCGGCGAGATGCGCGCGGGTGGTCTCGAACAGCGCCATGAAGCCTTCGTCCGGGCGGCGCTTCTCGGTCAGCATCCGGTCCCAGCGGGCCAGCAGCGCGGTCGACTCGTCCCGGTTCGCCTCCTGCAGCGGCGAGAGCTCGTCGAGCGTGTCCAGCACCTTCTGGGCGCTGCGCTCGCACATCTCGGTCACGTACTTCAGGCGGTTTCGTGCGTCCGGGATCTCGACCGCCATGTCGGCGAGCGTGCGGTCCAGCCGCAACTCCTGCAGGCTCTCGTGCAGCTCGCGGGTCAGGCGGCCGACGCGATCGCGCAGGTCGCGCGCGCTGCCGCAGCGGCAGTCGCGGCACACGCCGTCGACGTCGGCGTTCGGGCAGTGGCCCGGCGTGCCGGTCACGACGACCGTGTCCGGAAAGCGCTCGTCGAGCGCCACCTGCTTCTCGTCGACGGCGGGTGCGGCGGGTGCGGCGGGTGCGGCGGACGCGGCAGGCGCGGCAGGCGCGGTGACCGGGGCCGGTGCCGCCGGTGCGGTCACCGTGCGCTCGGCCTCGGCGCGCGTCGTTTCGAACAGGGCTTCGAGATCGTCGTGTTCCATGGCGTGTGGTGTCGTGTGCGCTGCGCTCAGGCCTTGGCCGTCTGGCCCATGATCTTCTGCACCTTCTCTTCGAGCGTGGCTTTCGAGAAGGGCTTGACGATGTACCCGGAGGCCCGCATCTGCGCGGCGCGCACGATGTCCTCCTTGCGCGCCTCGGCGGTCACCATCAGCACCGGCAGGTGCGACAGCGTCGCGTCGCCGCGGATCGCCTCGAGCAGCTCGAATCCGTTGATGTTCGGCATGTTGATGTCGGTCACGACGAAGTCGAACTTGCCGTTGCGCAGCTTGCCGAGGGCGACGGCGCCGTCTTCGGCCTCGTCGCAGTCGACGTGGCCCATCTCCTTCAGCAGTCCTCGGACGATGCGGCGCATCGTCGAGAAGTCATCGACGATCAGGAATTTCATGACTGCGAGCCGTGGTGGAGGGAGCGCGGGGGCGCGACGCGCGGGGCGCGGTCGCGGTCTGGGATACTGCGGAGCGAGTTCGTCACGGGTGCATCCGTCTCGGACGGGGATCGGACGCATGATGAGGCCGGGCACGGCAGCGCGAAGTCCGGCCGAAACGGGGAAAACTGCCGCTGTTCCACGCATCGACCGTGCGTCCGCCGCGCTGCGCCGTCGGTCGGCCTCGACGCAGCGCCGGTGCGGCCGTCCGTCGGACGGGCCCGTGCGTTGACATCGCGATCCCGCGCCGCGACGATGCGACCGCTCCGATGACCCACGCCGACATCCCGACCGTGCTGCACCTCGAGCGCGAGCTCGTCGCGGTCGACAAGCCGCCGGGTCTGCTCGTCCACCCGAGCGCGCTCGACGCGCACGCGTCGGTCACCGCGCTCGGGCTCCTGCAGGCCGCCCTCGGCGAGCCGCTGTGGCCGCTGCACCGCCTCGACAGGGCCACCAGCGGCGTGCTGCTGTTCGCCCGCGGCGCCGGCGCGGCCCGCCGCTGGCGCGGCGAGTTCGAGGCCGGCCGCGTCCGCAAGCGCTACCTCGCGCTGGTGCGCGGCTGGCCGACCGACGCCGGCGAGATCGACCGCCCGCTCGCGCGCGACCCGGAGCGTCCGTCGGCCGGGCAGCCGCAACTCGCCGCGACGACCCGCTGGCGCGTGCTCGCGCGCTTCGAGTGGCCGTTCGCGACTTCCCCGTGCCATCCGTCGAGCCGCTACGCGCTGGTGGAGATCGAGCCGGTGACCGGGCGCCGCCACCAGATCCGCCGCCACTTCAAGCAGCTCGCGCATCCGCTGGTCGGCGACACCACCCACGGCAAGGGCGAGCACAACCGCGCGGTCGCCGCGTGGCTGGGCACGCGGCGGCTCTGGCTGCACGCAGCGCGCGTGGAGATCGGCGTGGGGCCCGAGCGCGTGGCGATCGACGCACCGCCGAGTCCGGAGTGGGCGCCGCTGCTCGGCGCGACCGACGCGCTCAGCCGCCCGGCCGGCCCGCCAGCAGCCGCGTGACCTCGTAGGTCATCACCGCCTCGCCGCGCTGGTTGTACACGTCGACCCGCGAGCTCACCACCGCGCGGCCGCTGCGCGAGGTCGGCCGCAGCCCGGTGATCTCGACGGTCGCCTCGATCGTGTCGCCGACGAGCACCGGCGCGAGCACCTTCTTGTGCAGCTCGAGCGACGCGAGCCCGGTGCCCTGGATCATCGTCTGCAGCAGGAAGCCCTCGATGAGCGCGTAGGTGAGCACCGCGGGCACCGGGCGCCCGGCGATCGCGCCGCCCTCGTGGTGGGCGTCGATGAAGATCGCCTCGAGCATGCCGGTGGCGCCGATGAAGTTCACCAGGTCCGCCTCGGTCACCGTGCGGCGGAACGTCCGGAAGCGCTGGCCGACGGCCAGCTCCTGCCAGTGGAAACCCTGCCCGAGGCGGGGCAGCGACGCGTCGGGGCCGCTCATCTCGCGCCCTCCGCGAGCATCCTGCAGGTCGCCGTCGCGATCGCCACCGCGCGGCCGTCCTGCGACAGCTCACCGCGCACCGTGCAGATCTCGCGCCCGCGCCGGACCAGCTCGGCGACCGCGCGGATCGGCCCGACCGCCGCTGGCCGCAGGAACGCGGTGTGCAGGTCGAGCGTCGCGCAGCGCGCGCCCGCGCCGCACGCGGTCGCGAGCGAGGCGGTGACGTCGTCGAGCATCGCGGCGAGCATGCCGCCCTGCACCTGGCCGGCGGGGTTCAGGAAGCCCGGCGCGCCGAGGTACTCGGCCTCGAGCCGGCCCGCGTCGACGTCGAGCGCGAGCAGCGTGCAGCCGAGCGTCGCGCCGATCGGGTGCTGCGGGACCTCGCCGCGCATCAGCCGGGCGATGAAGGTGGAGTCGGCGTCGGTCATCGTTGGCATGCGGGTCGGTGAATGTCGGTGGGCATGGCCATCGTACGCGCCGGCCGCGCGGGGCGCGAGCGCGCGGACCGCTCAGCCCGCGAGCCGCGCCCGCGCCCGCCGGCCGATCGCGCGCGCGAGCCGTGCGAGCTGCGGCAGGTAGCGCGACTCGAGGTCCTCGGTCGACACCGCGGCCTTGGGGAAGATCACCGACACCGACGCGATCGGGCGCCCGCCGGCCTCGATCGGGACCGCGATCGCCGAGAACGACGCCTCCCGGGACCACTCCCCGTCGTTGTAGGCGTAGCCGCGCCGGCGCGTCTCGCTCAGCACCCGGGCGACGTAGGCGTCGTCGCGCGCCGGGCGGCCGATCGCGTCGTCGCGCGCGCGCACCAGGTCGAGCAGCGCCTCGCGCTCGGTCGCGCCGCAGGCGGCGAGGTACGCCCGCCCGGCCGCGGTCACCAGCAGCGGCATCCGCTCGCCGATCATCGCGCGGTGCTGCGACAGCGTGCTCAGCCGGTGCGTCGACTCACGGACCACCATGAAGCCCGCCTCGGGCGTCGTCAGGTCGCACGGCCAGACGAGCCGCGGCACCGCGTCGGCCATCATCGGACCGGCCACCTCCTCGATCCAGGCCTCGTCCTCGAAGCCTTCCGACAGCCGCCGGACCTCGAAGGTCAGGTAGTACTGCCCTTCGCGGTCGCTGTGCCGGACCAGGCCCTCGGTGCGCAGCGTCTCGAGCAGACGCTTGACCGTCGTGCGGTGCATCGCGCAGGCCTGCGCGAGCTCGCCGATCGTCGCGATGCCGCCCGGGGCGGCGTTGAGCGCGCGCAGCACCGCCAGACCCCGCGCGAGACCGCGCACCGTCTTGTACTGGTTCGTGCCGAGCGGCGGGCCGCGTCGCATGCCGACTCTCCGGGGGGCCGCGCGGGGGCCCGAAAACGTGCACTGGATGCACCCAGTTTACCCGCGCGGCGCGCGGGCGGACAGTCCCGCCACCGCACCCACGAGGAGCAGCTGCGATGGCGACGACGCGAAGGAAGACGACCGCACCCGCGCCGGCACGGATCGAGGCCGACGTCGCGATCGTCGGCGCCGGACCGGTCGGACTGGTGCTCGCGAACACGCTGGGCGCGCTCGGCGTGCGCACGCTCGTGGTCGAGCGGCTGGACGCGATCATCGACTACCCGCGCGCGATCGGCATCGACGACGAGGCGCTGCGCACGATCCAGGCGACCGGCCTCGCCGACGAGGTCCGCACGCACATCACCCCCGACCACTGGATGCGGTTCGTGACCGCGAGCGGCCGCTGCTTCGCGAGCATCGAGCCCCGCACCGACGAGTTCGGCTGGTCGCGCCGCAACGCGTTCATCCAGCCCGAGATCGACCGGATCCTGTACCGCGGCCTCGCCCGCTTCCCGCACGTCGCGGTGCGGCTCGGGCACGCGCTCGAGGGCTTCTCGCAGGACGCGGACGGCGTCACGCTGCGGCTCGCCGGGCCCGGGGGCACGCCGGTCGAGGCGCGCGCCGCGTGGATGATCGGCGCCGACGGCGGCCACAGCGTCGTGCGGCGCGCGCTCGACATCCCGTTCGAGGGGCGCACGAAGCCGAACCAGTGGATCGTGGTCGACGTGCGCAACGACCCGATCGGCACGCCGCACGTCTACCTGCACTGCGACCCTGAGCGTCCGTACGTGTCGGCCGCGCTGCCGCACGGCATCCGGCGCTTCGAGTTCATGGTGATGCCAGGCGAATCGGAGGCGGACTTCGAGGACCCGGCGCACATGGCGCGGCTGATGCGCAAGGTGGTCGCCGACCCGGACCGCGTCGACTACATCCGCAAGCGCGTCTACACCCACAACGCGCGGCTCGCGGCGCGCTTGCGCGAGGGCCGCGTGCTGCTAGCCGGCGACGCCGCGCACATCATGCCGGTCTGGCAGGGCCAGGGCTACAACAGCGGCCTGCGGGATGCGACCAACCTCGGCTGGAAGCTCGCGATGGTGGTCGGCGGCCTCGCGAACGAGGGCCTGCTCGATACCTACGGCGAGGAGCGGCGCGACCACGCGCGGCAGATGATCCACCTCTCCGAGGTCGCCGGCGACATCTTCGCGCCGCCGGGCGCGACGGCCGCCAAGGTCCGCGACGCGGTGACGCTGGCGCTGAACGCGGTGCCCGCGGTCAAGCAGTACTTCGTCGAGATGCGCTTCAAGCCGATGCCGCGCTACGAGCGCGGCGCGATCGTCGGCCCGTCGACGCCGACGCGCCGCGGCGCGCTCGCCGGGCTCATCGACCTGTCGGGCGACACGGTCGCCGGCCGGCTGCTGGGCCTGATGGCCGAGAAGCGCGAGTCGCTGGTCGGCCGGCTGGTGAACGGTCTCGAGACACCCGAGCCGACGCCGGTCGGACGGATGTTCATCCAGCCGCGCGTGCTCTGCGAGGACGGCGTCGAGCGGCTGCTCGACGACGTGATCGGGCTGCGCTTCGCGGTGATCGCCTGGGGCACCGACCCGACCTGGGCGATGAGCGGGGAGGCCCGCGCGTTCTGGACGCGGCTGGGCGCGGTGTTCGTCAGCGCCCGGCCCGCGGTGCAGATGCCGCACGCGGCCGACGCGGTGCCCGGCGTGATCCGCGTCGGCGATATCGGCAACCGGCTGAAGGACTGGTTCTCGCGCTGGCCGCACTCGGTGGCCATGCTGCGCCCGGACCGCTTCGTGGGCGCCGTCTGCTCGCCGCAGCAGGTCACGCAGACCAGCCTCGCGTTCGCGCGGGCGCTGCACGCGACGCCTCGCTGAACCGACACCGCCGACAACGATCCGAGGAGACACCGATGACCCGCCGCACCCTGATCCGCGCCGCCCTGGCGGCCGCCTGCCTCGCCGCGGCGCACGCCGCCCCCGCACAGTCCTTCCCGTCACGCACCGTGACCATCGTCGTGCCGTTCGCGCCGGGCGGGCCGACCGACCAGCTCTCGCGCGCGCTCGCCGCCCGCATGCAGGAGTCGCTCGGCAAGCCGGTGATCGTCGAGAACCGACCGGGCGCGGGCGGCCAGATCGCGGCCGGCGCGCTGCGGCAGGCCGAGGCGGACGGCCACACGCTCTTCGTCGGCGCGACCGAGATGTTCGCGATCAACCCGACGCTCTACACGAAGTTCGCCTACGACCCCGCGAAGGACTTCGCTCCGGTCGCGGCGATCGCCGAAATGCCGATGGTCCTGGTGGTGCCGAAGGGCAGCCCCGCAGGCAGCGTGCAGGAGCTGATCGCGCTCGCCCGCAGCCGACCCGGCGGCCTGTCGTACGCCTCGCAGGGTCCGGGCTCGATCGGGCACATGCTCGGCGAGCTGGTCCGCGCGCGCACCGGCGCGCCGCTCAACCACGTGCCGTACAAGGGCTCGGCGCCCGCGTTGCAGGACCTGGTCGGCGGGCAGGTCGACATGATGTTCGACGTGGTGCTCGCGGCCGGCCAGCTGGTCGCCGCCGACAAGCTGCGCGCGCTCGCGGTCGCGGCACCCAAGCGCACGCCGCCGCTGCCCGGCGTGCCGACGCTCGCAGAGTCGGGCCTGACGGGCGCCGACGCGAGCGTGTGGTTCGGCGCGGTGGTGCGGGCGGGCACGCCGGAGCCGGTCGTCGCGCGGCTGAACGAGGCGATGAACGCAGCGATCGCGCATCCGGAGGTGTCGAAGCGCTTCGGCGACCTCGGCATGCAGATGCTGCGGATGACGCCCGCGCAGTTCGGCGCCTTCATCCGTGCCGAGAACGAGCGTTGGACGCCGATCGTCCGGGCGAGCGGCGCGAAGGTCGACTGACGCCGCGGCGCCTCAGCGCCGGAAGTCGCGGAACACCGTGTCGGGCGCGCCGAGGTTGTGGTTCGACGGCGCCTCGCGGCCGAAGCGCGCGCTCGGCGCGGTGAAGCCGCCGAAGCCGAGGATCGGCGCGCGGACCGTCGCCGGCCCGTCGGCCGGATGGCGCGCGAGCGCGACGTCGGCGTTGTCCTCGCGCACGAACATCGAGCGCAGCGCCGCGAACGGGCGGCCCGCCGGCACCGGCGGGTCGATCGTCACCGCGAGCTCGGTGCGCGCGGTGTCGGCCACGACGATCGCGAGCGAGCCGCGGCGCCCGTCGGCGAACGCCAGGCCGAAGGTCAGCGTCGCCGGGTCGATGTCGACGCGGCGCAGCGCGACCATCGGCCGGCCGCGCTCCTCGATCGGCCCGACCAGGAACGAGCTGCCGTACGCGGTGTCCGGCAGGTGCGCCGGCGGCAGCGGCTTGGCGCGCCAGTAGCCGTCGGACGGGTACAGCACCAGCACCTCGACGTCGCGCGGCGGGGCGCGGCGGATCACCTGCACCAGGTGCAGGCCGGGCTCCGAGCGGCCCCCGATCCGAAGGTCGACGACCTCCGGCCGCCAGAACGTCTCGAACGCGTGGCCGACGATCCGCAGTCGCGCGTCCTCGTGCAGCACCACCGTGCGCGGCACGAACCGGTGCACCGGGTCGCCCGACATGTCGCAGTCGGTGAAGTCGGGCGCGGAGCGCTCCTCGGCGACCGACGCGATGTAAGGGGGGTGCTCGGCGACGATGCGGAACGACGCGATGCCCTCGCCCGTCACCGGCACGTGGACGTTGTCCTCCTCGGCGCAGCGCGTCGGCCGGCTCGCGTCGACGAAGCGCACCTCGACCGGCGGGCGCGGCACGCCGGGCGTCGAGCAGCCGGCGAGGGTCGCGGCCAGCGCCAGTGCGGCGGCCGCGCGCGGCAGCGTGTCCGCGCGCCTCGTCACGTGACCTGCCCGCCGCCGTCCGCGCCGCGGATTATCCTTGGCCACCGCCGCGTCCGCGGCGCCCCGACCGGATCCGCACCGTGACCGACCGACATCGACGCTGGGCCTCGCTGACCTGGCAGGAGTTCGCCGCGCTCGACGCGGCGCGGACGGTGGTGGTGCTGCCGGTCGCGGCGATCGAGCAGCACGGCCCGCACCTGCCGCTCGAGGTCGACGCGGCGATCGTCGCCGGCGTGCTCGACGCGGCGCTCGCGCGCACCGCGCCGGACACGACGGTGCTCACGCTGCCGCCCTGCCCGGTCGGCAAGAGCGACGAGCACCTCGCCTTCCCCGGCACGCTGACCCTCGGCACGCAGACGCTGATGCGGCTGTGGTACGAGCTCGGCGAGTCGGTGCACCGCGCGGGGCTGCGCAAGCTGGTGATCGTCAACGCGCACGGCGGCCAGGGCCACGTCGCGCGGATCGTCGCGCAGGACCTGCGGGTGCGCCTCGGCATGGTCGCGGTGGTCGCGAACACCTACGGCTTCGGCGAGCCCGCGGGCCTGTTCCCCGAGGCCGAGACGCGCCACGGCATCCACGGCGGCGCGATCGAGACCTCGCTGATGCTGCACCTCGACCCGGACGCGGTCCGCCGCGAGCGGGTCGCGGACTTCCCCGCGGCGTCGGCCGCGCTCGAGGCGCGGGGCGGCGAGCTGCGCCTGCACGGCAACGGCGCGCTCGCCTGGGCGACGCAGGACCTGAACCCGGAGGGCGCCTGCGGCGACGCGCGGCTCGCGAACGCCGAGGCCGGTCGCGCGATCGTCGCGCACGCGGCGGGACGGCTCGCGCGGCTGCTCGACGAGGTCGCCGCCTATCCGCTCGAGGCGCTGCGCGACGCGCCGTCGGCGCCCGGCTGACGGGCGGCGCGGCGTCACAGCATCCGCCGCAGCACGCCGTCGCGCTTGAAGAGGTGGTGGTGCAGCGCGGCGCCCGCGTGCGCCGCGATCAGCGCCGCCATCGCGATGCCGAGCGCGCCGTGCAGCGCGAACGCCTGCTCGGCGACCGCGCGGTCCTGCGCGACCAGCGGCGGCAGCTCGAAGAGGCCGAACACGCTGATCGGCGCGCCGTAGGCCGAGGTCGCCCACCAGCCCACCAGCGGCATCGCGAAGAGCAGCGCGTACAGCGCGACGTGCACCGCGCGCGCGATCGCGCGCTGCCCGGAAGGGATCGAGGCCGGCAGCGGCGGCGGCGGGTGCGCCAGGCGCCAGCCGAGGCGCGCCGCGGTCAGCACGAACAGCAGCACGCCGGTCGAGCGGTGCAGCAGGAAGCCCGCGTCCATGATCGGCCCTTCAGGCAGCGACAGCAGCGAGAAGCCCGCCGGGATCATCGCGATCACCAGCACCGCGGTGCTCCAGTGCAGCGCGCGTGCGACGCCGCCGTGGCGGCCGGCCGGAGCGGCGCCCACGTCAGCCGACCGCGCGCAGCGGCACGTCGCCCATCAGGTGCCCGGCACGACGGCGCTTGGCCTCCAGGTAGCCGCGGTTGCGCACGCCGACCGGCGCGAGCAGCGGGATCCGCTCGCGCACGTCGATGCCCGCCGCACGCAGCGCCGCGAGCTTCGACGGGTTGTTGGTCAGCAGCGCCACCTCGCGGATGCCGACCGCCTCGAGCATCGCCGCGGCCACGTCGTAGCGGCGCTCGTCGGCCTCGAAGCCGAGCGTGGTGTTCGCGTCGACGGTATCGAGGCCCTGCTCCTGCAGCCCGTAGGCGCGCATCTTGTTCGCGAGGCCGAGGCCGCAGCCCTCCTGCGCGAGGTAAAGCAGCGCGCCGCCGCCGAGCGCGGCGATCTTCGCGAGCGCCATCTGCAGCTGGTCGCCGCAGTCGCAGCGCACCGACGCGAACGCGTCGCCGGTGAGGCAGGCCGAGTGCAGCCGCACCGGTACCGGCCCGCTCGCGTCCGGCCGGCCGACGACGATCAGCGACCAGTGCTCGCCGAGCTCATCGCGAAAGACGACCAGCTCGGCGTCGGACACCGCGCGCATCGGCACCGGCGCGCTCGAGACGCGCCGCAGCGAACGCGCGTGCCCCGCCCGGAACGCGAGCGCCGCCTCGGCGTCGACACGCGCCAGCTCGGCGGTGTCACCGACCGCGTCGGCACGCACCGACACCACCGCGGGCAGCAGCTTCGCGAGCTTGACCAGCTCGATCGCGGCGTCGGCCGCGACGTCGGCACGCACGGGCGGTGTCGGCGGCGCGGCGCCCGCGCCGGCAGCGAGCGCCATCAGCGCGTGCGGACCGAGCGCGCGCGGCAGTGCGATCTCGGACACCTCCGCATGCGCGCCGAGCGCCGCGGCGCGCGTGGCCGACACGACCAGGGTCGGGGCGCCCGCCTCGTGCAGCGCCGCGAGCCCGGCGGCATCGAGCGACTCGACCGGCACGACCATCCGGTCGGGTGCGCCTCGGGCTGC
>JBILTM010000257.1:0-6293 GCA_044371545.1 Burkholderiaceae bacterium | reverse complement strand
GAAGGTCACCTGTGCCGTGCCGTAGCGCTCGCCCAGCCACTTCACCGTGCCGTCCATCGCGATGAAGCTGGCGGCCGCCAGCACGGCGGCGGCGAGGGCGAGCGCGGTGGTCCGGGGATGGGCGGCCGTGGCGTTGACGGTGGCGTTCACGCGAAGGGATGGAGCGGCCGTTGGCGCGCTGCCTGCACAGGATCGCCGAGAGGCTGGCGGCACGCGGCGCGGCCGTCAACCCCGGAACTGCGCCGACGGCCCGGCGCAGGGGCCCGCAAGCGCGTCGCGATCACCGGCGCGGTGGCGCCCCGGGCGGACCGAAAGGCGTGCGCAGAGCGCGTTCCACCATCATCAGCCGATCCTGACCGTAGACCAGGGCGGGGATGCCCAGGAATTCGCTCCAGCGTTCGATCTCGCGGCCGAAGTGATAGGCCTTGTGAGCGGCCGGACGGCGATCGAAAGGCAGGCCGCCCGCAGCGGGAACCACCTTGCTCGGATCGATCGGGGGGTGCACCGGCCGCCGCCCCGATCGCCGCGCCAGCCCGACGATCCGCTCGGCGCCGAAGTGGGCGTAGATCAAGCGCGTGGCATGGAAGTACTCGCTGGACTTCATGGTCGTGGCCTGCTCACTCGGCCTCGAAGCGCCGCGCGCGCCAGGCCAGCGCGGCCTGCAGCCCCTCCGCGCGGGCGATGTCCATGAACCGCACCTTGTCGGGCGAGCCGTGCGACTCGATCGAGTGGTCGATGTCGAGCGCGGTGGCCAGCGCGGTTTCGAGGCCCTGGACGTCGTACGTGCGCTGAAGGGCCTTCTTGGTCTGCTGCACCAGGTCGGGATCCATCCTCGCGATGTTGCGCGCGACCCGCAGCGCGACGTCCAGATGCTCGCCGGTCCGGACCACTTCGCTGACCAGGCCCATCTGCATCGCCGATTCGGCCGACACCTTGTCCTGCCCGCTCAGGATGATGCGCTTGGCGTGCTTGGGCGAGGCCATCCAGGGCAGCAGCATCGTCACGATGCCGGCGCCGAAGCGCAGTTCCGGCTCGCCGAACGTCGCGTCCTCGGCGGCGATCGTGATGTCGCACGCCAGTGCCATCTCGAAGGCGCCCGCCACGCAGGGCCCGTGGACCGCCGCGACGGTGGGCTTCGGGCAACGCCAGAACCGCATCGTCGTGTGGAAGTCGAGATCGAGGATCTCCCTCCACACCTTCGAGCCCTTCGGATTGCGCTGCATCTGGTCCTTCAGGTCGAAGCCGGACGAGAACCCCTTTCCGGCCCCGCTGAGCACCACCACCCGGACCGCCTCGTCGCGCTCGAAGCCGTCCATCGCGTCACCGATCTCGACCAGCATGGGCGCGGACAGCGCGTTCAGGCGCTCGGGCCGGTGCAACTCGAGATGGCCGACGCCCTCGGCGGTCGACGTGCGGATGCAGGTGTAGGCGTTCTGGGTCATCGCAGGTGCATCGCTCGATGGTTTCAGTCGGACAAGGGATGGAGCACACCGTCGACCAGCCGGGCCTGCAGCTGTCCGCGGTCGATCTTTCCGGTGCGCCCCGTCGGGAGGGCGTCGGCCACGTAGAACGCGTCCGGTGTCTTGTAACGTTCGAGGTGCCCCGACAGGGCCTGGCGCAGCGCGACGGCGCTCAAGCGGACTCCGGGCCTCGCGACGAGCAGCGCGTGGATGCGCTGCCCGAGGATCGGATCGGGCATCCCCGTGACCAGCGCGCCGGCGACGCCTTCGCAGCGCAGCAGCGCCCGCTCCACCTCGAGCGGCGTGATCTTGTTGCCCCCGCGGAAGATCAGCTCCTTCAGCCGGCCCACGATGTCGACGAAGCCCTGCGCATCGGACGTGGCGAGATCGCCCGTGCGGAACCATCCGTCCGTGAACGCCGCGCGCGTGAGGTCGTCGTCGCCGAGGTAGCCCGACATGATGTAGGGCGTCTGCAGCTGGAGCTCGCCCGTGACGCCCGGCGCGCACGCCTCGCCGTCGGCCGCGACCACGCGGCAGCGGATCCCGTCGAACGGCTTGCCGATGCTGCCGGGATGCGCAGGGTAGTCCTTCGGCAACAGCACGAAGTCGCAGGTGGAGGTCTCGGTCAGGCCGTAGATGTCGTAGAGCTCGGCCGGCGCGATGAAGTCGCGCAGCTCGGCGGACAGCTGCCGGCCGAGCGGCTCGCCGCCGATCACCACACGCTGGAGCCGGCCTGCAGCCGAGATGCGTCGCCCGGCCGCGATCAGCGCGTCGCGATCCAGCGTGCCGAACAGCGACCGGATCATCGTCGGCACGACGCCCATGAAGGTGATGCCCTGCTCGTGCAGCACTTCGACGAAGGTCCGAGGTTCGAAGCGACCGACCGTCTCGACCCTGCCGCCCTGCATCAGCGTCATCAGCGCGACCCAGATCCCGAAGCTGAAGGTGTCGTTCAGCACCAGCAGCGTGGTGGTGTCCGCCCCCGCCTGCAGGAGCCGCTGGTTCTGCAGCAACTTGCCGTGGAACGCCGCGTGGGACAGCACCGCGCCCTTCGGCGTGCCTGTCGATCCCGACGTGAAGATCACGAGCGCGCCGCCTTCGAGCATGCTCCGCCGCGCCGCGCGTGACGCGTCGTCCGGCTCGCCGGCCGGTGCCTGCGGCACGATATCCCCACCCGGCCCGGCGAGCAGGTCGACCGCGATCGGACAGCGGGCCTTCGACTGGATCACGCGCACCACGTCGCCCGGTGCCGAGCGATGGATCGGCGCCGCAAGCGCACCGGCCATCCACACGCCGAGGAACGCGACGAAGTCGGTCGGGTGGTTCGAGCAACTCACGAGCACCGGCTCGTGCGCCACCGGGCCGGCAGCCACGAGCCGCTTCGCCAGCGCGGCGGCTGCGTCCCACAACGCGCCGTACGAGAGCGCCACGCCCTCTCCGGTCAGCGCGGTGCGCGCGGCGTGGCGTTCGCAGGCGGATCGAAGCGCGCTGACGAGAAGGGGCTCTTGCATGCCGATGGTGGCGTGGATTCGAGGATCGAGTCGACGCCGATGGGCCGGACCCCACGCAGGATGAACGGCATCGTGGTCGTTGCCAAGTCCGCGCCGCCCGCAGTGTTCCGCGCCGGACGGCGAACCCGTATAGTCCCGCCCGATCCCACGAGGCCCCCACGATGGAATTCGACGACGTCATCCGCAGCCGCCGCAGCATCCGCGGCTTCCTCGACAAGCCGGTGCCCAAGGCCCTGATCGCGGAGATCCTCGAGCTCGCGATGCGTGCACCGACCTCGATGAACACCCAGCCCTGGCACTTCCACGTGGTCGCAGGCGCAGTGCTCGACCGGATCCGCGCCGGGAACGTCGAGCGCAATCTCGCCGGAATCCCGCATTCGCGCGAGTTCCGCCTCGGGCCCGAGTACGCGGGCCCGCATCGCGAGCGGCAGGTCGAGATCGCCAAGCAGCTCTTCGGCGCGATGGGCATCGCGCGCGACGACAGGCAGGCGCGCCAGGACTGGGTGCTGCGCGGCTTCAGGCAGTTCGACGCGCCCGCCTCGATCATCGTCACCTACGACCGTGCGCTGTTCGGCAGCGACATCCCGCCCTTCGACTGCGGCGGCGTCGTCAACTGCCTGGTCAACGCCGCCTGGTCGCGCGGGCTGGGCTGCGTGATCAACAGCCAGGGGATCATGCAGTCGCCGGTGGTGCGCGCCGAGGCGAGGATTCCGGAGGACGAGGTGATCCAGACCTGCGTGGCGATCGGCTGGCCGGACGAGCGCTTCCCGGCCAATGCAGTGGTGTCGCGGCGCAAGCCGCTCGGCGAGACGGCGGTGTTCCTCGGGTTCGAGGACTGAGCGGGCGAGCACGTCGGTCCCGAGGCATGACCGGCCCGGGAAACCGGGAGCGCACCGCCTGCTCACCCCACCGTGAACTGATCCGGCCGCCGCCCCTGGATGCCCGCATAGAAGCGCTTGATCTCGGCCATGTCGGCGTCCACGTCCCCCGTCGGCACGAACACGGGTCCGAGGCCGGCGACCTTGCGTCCATAGTCCATGTACGCGAGCACGATCGGCACGCCGGCCTCCAGCGCGATGTAGTAGAAGCCCGTCTTCCAGTGCCGCGTCCTGCCGCGGGTGCCTTCGGGCGGCACCACCAGCTGCAGCGGACCCGCGGCCTCCTTCAGCGCGGTCGCCGATGCCGACACCTGGCTGGTGCTGCGGCTGCGGTCCACGGCGATCCCGCCGAGCCAGCGCATCACCGGGCCGAACGGAAACGCGAACAGCGTGTGCTTGCCCATCCAGTGGACGTTCAGCCGCAGCACGAAGGCCACCATCAGCGTGTAGGGCAGGTCCCAGTTGCTGGTGTGCGGCGCCGCGATGAGCACGCACCGGGAGGCTTCGGGAGGCAGGCTGCCCTGCACCGTCCAGCCGTTCAGACCGAGAAAGGCGCGCGAGCCAGCCCGCAGCAGGACGTTCACGAACGGGGTGTCGAACAGGGTACGGGGCATGCTGCCTGCAAGGGGACGCGGGGAGGCCGGAGCTTATCCTTGCCCCGGGGCGGCGAACCGTCCGGTCATCGGTCGACGCGGATCATCGCGGCCGCCTTCTCCCCGATCATCAGCGCCGTCAGGTGCGTGCCGGCCGTCACGATCGTCGGCATCACCGACGCATCCGCCACGCGCAGGCCCGCCACGCCGTGGACCCTGCACCGCGGATCGACGACCGCGTCGGCATCGGTGGCGACGCCGATCCGGCACGTGCCCGTCGGGTGATGCACGCCGGCGGCGGTCTCGCGCACCACGCGCTCCAACGCGCCCCGATCGGCCCGCAGCACGGATGGGTCGATCAGCGCCTCGCCGAGGAGTCGCCTGCGCACGCCCGACCCGAGATCGAACAGGCCGGTCGCGAGCCGGCTCTTGATGCGATTGGCGGTCGACGGCGTGTTGAGCGCGTTCCCGTGCCCGCCGGTGGGCACGAACACCTCGTGGATCACGTCGCGCATCGACGGGTCGGCGAGCACCGACAGCATGCGTCGCGCGCCGATCACCAGCCGATCGAAGTCACGGCGATCGGACAGCAGGTTGAAGTCCACCTCGGGCATCGTGGCCGCATCGGGCGAGCGCAGCGTCACCCGGCCGCGCGAGTACGGCTTGTGAACGAAGGTGCTGATCGCGCCGATCCGGTTGCCGAGCGGATGCCAGGCGGAGCGGGCGACCGCGAACGCGGCGAGGTCGGTCGGCGGACAGCCGTCGAGGCCCGACGAGAAGCGCGCCATCGCGTGGAACGGCGCGCGCAGCGAAGCGGGCTGCGCCGCATCGCGCGGCAGGTGCACGGCGAGGTGGAAGGCGGGGTGGTTCTGAAGGCCGCGCCCGACGCCCGGCAGGTCGACCACGACCGGCACGCCGGCCGCGTGCAGCGATGCGCCCGGGCCGATGCCGGAGCGCATCAGCAGCGCAGGCGAGAACACGCCGCCCCCGCAGACGACGACTTCGCGCGTCGCGAACTCGACCGTTCCGGTCGCGGTGCGCACCCTGAGGCCGCATGCCCGCCGACCTTCGAGCAGCACCCGCTCCGCGACGGCGTCGGGCAGGATCGTCAGGTTGGGCCGGGCTCGCGCGGACGCGTCCAGGTAGGCCTGGGCCGCGCCGACGCGGCGGCCGGGCAGGTTGTTCATCACCGCGGGCGCGACGCTGTCGACGTGCGCGGCGTGGATGTCGTCGAGATGAGGCAGGCCCGAGGCGCGGAGCGCCGCGGCCCAGCGGCTCACGAACCCGGGCCACTGCCCGGTGGGCTGTCGCCGCAGCGGGACGGGCCCGTCGCGCCCGTGCATCGGGCCGTCGAAGTCGAGGTCGTTCTCGAACCGACAGTAGTACGGCAGGACCTCGTCCCAGGACCAGCCCTCGGCCCCCGCGGCGACCCACTCGTCAAAGTCGCTCGGCGCGCCGCGCTGCGCGAGCATGCCGTTGACGCTGGAGCCGCCGCCGACCACGCGACCCTGCACCCACGGGCGGGAGAACCGTCCCCCGCCCTCGCCGCGGTCGGCGCCGATCGCGACGACGAGCCCGGGCCAGATGTAGCGCGGCACGCACCAGGCCCAGGGGAACGGGTCGGCGATCGGCTCGGGCTCGCGCCCGGGCGGCACGTCCTCGCCCGCCTCGACCAGCAGCACCCGCACGCCGGGATCCTCGGAGAGCCGGGCCGCAACGACGCACCCTGCGGCGCCGGCTCCGACGACCACGTGGTCGTACGCATGCGATGGCGTGGTCATGCGGTCCTCTCGTCTCGGGGCGGCGCCGTCGCCTCGGGTCGGGCATCGGGCTCGCGCGGATCTTCACCCG